>DATJVW010000183.1:0-14529 GCA_035501675.1 Burkholderiales bacterium | reverse complement strand
GTGGACGTCGACGACGCTGCGCTATCGCTCGTGCGCTATGACAATGGTGCTGTGGGCTACCTGGAAGGTACGCGCTTCGCGACCGGCCGCAAGAACTACAACCGCTTCGAGATCAACGGCGCCAAAGGCAGCATCGCCTGGGACCTCGAGCAGTTGAACGAGCTGCAGCTCTACGTGGAAGAAGGGCCCAACAGCGGCTTTCGCACCATCTCCGTCACCGACGGCAAGCACCCGTACGTGGGCGCGTGGTGGCCGCCGGGGCACATCATCGGCTACGAGCACTCGTTCACGCACACCGTGTACGACTTTCTGCGCGCGATCGCAGAGCAGAAGCTGCCCTCGCCTAGCTTCGAGGACGGCTACAAGAACCAGCGTGTGCTGGATGCCATCGAGCGGTCGGCGCGGGATGGGAAGTGGGTGAAGATCGGGTAGTGGAGCGAATGCCCGCACTGCGTCGTCCATGACATGGTTGCAACTGCGACGGCGGCGATTGCAGTCGCCTGCCAGCTATGCGAGACATGGCGCGCGCGTCCCTTCTCCTCGGCGATCAGGGCGCCAGTCGCTCGATCACCCAGCCGGCGCCGACGCTGCGATACTGGACGCGATCGTGCAAGCGGTTGGGGCGGCCCTGCCAGAACTCGAAGCAGTGCGGCGCTAATCGATAGCCGCCCCAGTAGGGCGGGCGGCGAGGATCGCCGCCGTGCACGCGCGCCGCCTCGGCGAAGTGCGCCTCGATGGATTCGCGGCCCGGCATGACCTCACTCTGGGGCGAGGCCCAGGCCGCGAGCCGGCTTCCCGCCGGCCGGGTGATGAAGTACTGGTCGGACTCTTCCGCAGATATCTTTTCGACGCGGCCTTCCAGCCGCACCTGGCGTTCCAGCTCCAGCCACAGGAACAGCAGGCTCGCGCGGGGGTTGTGCGCCAGTTCGCGCCCCTTGCGGCTGTCGTAGTTGGTGAAGAAGACGAACCCGCGGGCGTCGTATCCCTTGAGCAGCACCGTGCGCGCTGAGGGCTGGCCGGTCGCGTCGACGGTGGCCAGAATCATCGCGTTGGGCTCCGCCAGCTCCGCGCGCAACGCCTCGTCGAACCAGCGCGCGAACTGCTCGCGCGGGTCGCGCGCGACGGCGTTTTCGTCAAGGCTTTCCCGCGCGTAGTTCGTGCGCAGGTCGGCGGTGGGGCGGGTCTTGGTCACGGTTGTTCGGTCGCGAGTAGCGCGGGCAACGCAGTGTAGCGCCAATTATCCTGTGGCGGGCGGGAACGCTCGTCGCTGCTGTACACTAACGGTCCCGTGAAACCAACTCTACCCGGACCGATGCATACTCTTAAGACCGCTTTACTGCTGTTCGCTTCTGCCCTCGCGCTCGCTTCCAACGCGGCCGCGCCCGACCCGGAGAACACCCTGTATCTCGATTTGAAAGACGGCCGCGTGGTGATCGAGCTGCGGCCCGACCTGGCGCCGAAGCACGTAGCGCGCATCAAGGAGCTCGCCCGGAAGGGCTTCTACGACGGCATCGTGTTTCACCGCGTGATCGACGGATTCATGGCGCAGGGCGGCGATCCGACCGGCACCGGTACCGGCGGCTCCGGCGTGAAGCTGCCCGCCGAGTTCTCCAAGGAGCCGTTCGTGCGAGGCACTGTCGGCATGGCGCGCGCGGCCAGCCCCGACAGCGCCGATTCGCAGTTCTTCATCTGTTTCGCACCCGCCCCGTTTCTCGATAGCAAGTACACGGTGTGGGGGCAAGTGACCAAGGGCATGGAGTACGTGGACAAGATCAAGAAGGGCGACGCCGCCGCGAACGGCCTGGTCGACAATCCCGACAGGATCGTGCACATGCGGGTGGCGGCCGATGTGAAGAACTGATCGCCCGAGGCGCTCGCCGCATCGGCTCGATCTCCACTTGGGCGCAGAGCGTCCGTCCTCCTGTCATCCACACGACAGCGCGAGGAACCTTCCGGCCGCTTCGGGCTCTGAACAACGGGGCCCCTACAGGCAGGCCGATGGGTCCCGGGGCATTCGTTCAGATGGAGGAGCACATCGTGAAGAGGAACAGGATCCCATTGTGTTACATCGTCATGTGCGCGCTGGCCGCGCTGCTGGTGATGGCCGGGTGCTCGAGCATGCAGACGGGCCGCGAGTTCAACTACGCGAAGTTTTCGCAGGAAGTCCGGGCAGGGAAGACCAGCATGGCGGAAGTGCAGGCCGTGCTGGGACCGCCGATGGGGAAGGGGCTCGTGGTGGAAGCCGACGGGAGCATGTACGACCAATGGACCTACTACTACGGCAGCGGCAACCTCACCAGCCCGGAGAAGTCGCGTTTCAAGCTGCTGCAGGTTCGCTTCAATCAGGCCGGCACGGTCGCCAGCTACAACTGGTCCGGGGAACTGGCCGGCGGAGCGCCGGTGGAAGAGAAGGGCAAATAGTGGATCGGTCCGCGGCATGGCCGGCCGGAGCGGTCCGCTCGCTCGAGGCGCCTCACTGCAGCTGCTTTTGCAACGCGTCGGCCGTGGCGCTGCCCCAGGCACGTAGGATTCGCTGCTGGGCCCCCGGGTCGGGAATGAACTCTTCCAGCTTTTCCAGCCGCAGCATCAGCATCTGGGAGCTGAAAAACTCGCTCCGCGGCGTGCCATTGGCCTCGGCGTCGCGCCGATCGAGCAGGTAACCCGAGAAGTCGATGCCGGCGCAGTATTCCAGTCGCTGCAGCTGGACATCGGGTTCGCCTGCGCCGTCGATGCTGGCGTAACAGGCGCGGCTCAGCCCTGCGGCGAAGTCTATCCCGCCTGCACGGTAGGCGGCGACAAGCGCTTCGACACCGCCGGAAATGTTTGCGTCATGGTCCCAGTCGGCGGCCCGAGCACCGCCAGCGGATGCGGCGAGGAATACCAGCCAACTCAGCACCGCGAGAGGGCGCATGTCGTTACTCCATGTCGCCGAGCGGGGTCCGACCCGGCGCGACGCCCATTCGACCGCTCGAGCGCGTAAGCGGATTATCTCACGGCGAAGGGCGCCGGCCAGTGGCACAACGTCGTGGGCTTCGCCTCGAGGCTATGATGCGGGTGTCCCTTCCTCATGCGAGACCTCGATTACCAACGAACCTCAGCCACGCTTGGCGGTGCGAGGAAGCTCCCCTCTCCCGTCCAGGGAGAGGGAGTGTTGGGGCGCTTCGCGTCGCCGCTCTTGCCCAGCGGCCGCTGGCTGCTCCGCGGCTGAGTCTTGTTGGTAATCAAGTGGGAGATAGGCGTGTTCGAGCCTGCGGGTGAGTTTTCGAAATCCGCGCCGGCGCGTGCGCTGATGATCTGCGCCGTTGCCGCCGCCCTGATGGCGCACAGCGCGCTGGGGCGCGCGGATCAGCTGGAGCTGGACGCGCTCGTGCAAGAGGGGGCCCTCATCCTGGAGGAAGCGGAAGCGCTCGCGCCCGTCGACCAGACGCTGACGCAGGAAGAACGCGAGATCGCGTCCTCGGAGAAGACGCTTCGGGAGGAGGTGCAGGCCTTGAACCGGGACATCACCCAGTTCAACGCTGTGATGGCCGAGCAAGAGCACGGCGCGGAAGAACTCCAGGCCCAATGTGCAGGCCGGACCGAGGACAAGGAGCTCGTGGACTCGTGCAATGCGCGCATCGCGCGCATGCGGGACGAGGCCACCAAGCTGGGGGAACAGCGCTCGGAGCTTCGCGCGCGCGAGGAGGAAATGAATGCGCGCGTCGACAAATATAATGCATGGGGCCGCGACTACGCCAAGCGCAAACAGGAGCAGGACTCGCGCGACGAGCTGAACCGGAGCGACAGCGAGGACTGGCTGGGGCGTGCGAAGAAGTTGCTCGCCTCGAAAGAGTTTACAGCGTGGCTGGCCCGAGCCGGCAACCCGGCGGCTTGCGGCGGCGAGCAGGTGGGTGACCTCGCTAGCCTGCCGCTGCGCTCCGCGCTCGCGCGGGCCCAAGCGTGCCTGAAGGCGGTGAAAGCGGCCGGCCGGTAGGGCGCAGCGGGCGACCGCGTTCCCGCCGCGGCCTATCCTTGCCCGCTAGGCGCCCCGCGCGACGCGAATCGCGCGCCAGACCCGCTCCGGCGTGGCCGGCATGTCGATGTCCTTGACGCCCAGCGGCCGGAGCGCATCGATCAGCGCGTTGATCACCGTAGGCGTGCCCCCGACGGTGCCGAGCTCGCCCACGCCCTTCGCTCCCAGCGGATTGATCTTGCACGGCGACGATTCGTCGGTGAAGGTGGAGAAGCTGGGGACGTTATCGGCGCGCGGCAAGCAGTAGTCGAGGAACGAGCCGGTGATGAGCTGCCCGCTCTCGGGATCGTAGCGGGCGTCTTCGAGCAGCGCCTGCCCGACCGCCTGGGTGATGCCGCCGTGAACCTGGCCGGCGACGATCATCGGATTGACCACGCGGCCGACGTCGTCGACGGTGGTATAGCGGACCACGTCCGTGATGCCGGTTTCGGGGTCGACCTCGACCTCGCACACGTGGCAGCTGTTGGGCCAGGACGGGCCGCCGACCTTCTGCAAGGTCGAGATCGCGATCCGCTTTTGCGGCTGCCGGCCGGCGAGCTCGAACAGGCCGATGCCGAGGTCGGTGCCGGCCACGGTGAACCGCCCCTCGCGATACGCGATGTCCGGTCCGGCGGCCTCCAGCGCTTCGGCGGCGAGCTGCTTGCCCTTCTCGATCGCATCGTTCGATGCGGTGAACATGGCCGAGCCGCCGATGTAGAGGGAGCGGCTGCCCATACTGCCCAGCCCCTGTGCGATGTCGCTGTCACCTTGCATGATGACGATGCGCTCGGGATCGATGCCGAGCGTGTCCGCGATGATCTGCACGTAGCTGGTCTCGATACCCTGACCCATCGCCTGCATCGCGGTGCGCACCACCACGCGCCCGTCCGCTTCCACATCGAGCGTGATGCTCTCCTCGTGGATCACGCCGGTCCACTCGAGGAACGAGGACAGCGCCCGACCGCGCAACCGGCCGCGCTTGCGCGATTCCTCGCGCCGCAGCGGGTAGCCGTTCCAGTCCGACTGGGTGAGGATGCGTTGCAGGATGTTCGCGAAGTTGCCGCTGTCGAAAGTCTCGCCCATCGGCGTGGTGTAGGGCATCGCGCTGGCGGGTATCAGGTTGCGTCGGCGCAGCTCCGCCGGGTCCATGCCCATCTCGGCCGCGGCCTGGTCCATCAGGCGCTCGATGAGAAAGATGGCCTCGGGCCGTCCCGCCCCGCGATAGGCCGAGACCAGATTGGTATGGGTCAGTACGGCGCGGGCGCGCAGGTCCAGCGTAGGAACGTGGTACACGCCGGTGATGACCTTCGGCCCGATCGCCAGGACGATGATGGCGCCGGGGCTGCTGCCGTAAGCCCCGACGTTGCCAACGATGTCGACCTTCAATCCCAGGATCTTGCCGTCGGCGTCGAATGCCAGCTCCGCCTGGTTGGTTTGGTCGCGCCCGTGCGTGCCGGCCAGGAATTCGTCGCTGCGGCTGGCGCGCCAATGCACCGGCCGCCCGAGCTTGCGGGCCGCGTAGGCGCATACCGCGTCTTCGGGATAGAGCATCGTCTTCATGCCGAAGCCGCCGCCCACGTCCGGGACGCGTACGCGCACCTTGTCCATCGGCACTTTCAAGATGGCTTCCGCCAGCGTCTGCTGCAAGCCGGCCGGGTTTTGGCAGCTCGTATGCAGGGTAATGCGGCCGCTCGCCTTGTCGAACTCCCCGATGCTGCCGCGCGGCTCCATGGTCACCGGGATGAGCCGCTGGTTGTAAAGGGACAGCTTGGTGACGTGCTTGGCCTTGGCGAACGCCGCCGCGCACGCATCCGGCTTGCCCCACTGCATCCGGGCCGCCACGTTGCCCGGCGCCTCTTCCGGCCAGACTTGCGGCGCGCCCTTCGCCAGCGCGCCTTCGATCGTCGTCACGGCGGGAAGCTCCTGATACTGCACGGCCACCCGCTCGGCCGCGTCCTCGGCTTGCAAGCGCGTTTGCGCGACGACCGCGGCCACCGCCTGGCCGACGAATCGGACCTCGTCGACCGCGAGCGCGTGGTACGGCGGCGCGCCGCTGGGCTTGCCGTCTGCGTTTGCCAGGCCCGGCCCAAGCGGGAACGCACCGATGCCGGCGCTGGACAGCTCGGCGCCGGTCACCACCGCGATGACCCCGGGGGCCGCCTTGGCGGACACCGTCTCGATGGAAACGATGCGCGCATGCGGGTGGGGCGAGCGCACGAACGCCATGTGGACTTCGTCAGGCAGCGACAGATCGTCGATGTACTGGCCCGTGCCCGTGATGAGCCGCTGGTCTTCGCGTCGCGTCAACGCTTGGCCGATACCGAATTTGGTCATGAGTCAGTTTCCGTCGTGAAAGGTACGATGCGGGGCCCTGGAGCCCCTGCAGGTCGATTGTATGCTACGCGGACCGCCTTGGTCTCCGCGGCAGCACCTGGCGAGGAATCTCCTCACCCCCTTCTTGTTCACCGAAATGCTGGGCAACAGCGAACGAGATCACCGGGTCGGTCGTCGCCAAGATCGCCGATGGATGTCATGGCCCGCGTACCCTGCTCAGGAGGCGCGGATCGAAAGAGAACGGCCGTGGGGCATCCACCCTGACCCGCGAAAAGCCAGGGTGCTGCGGGTTGATCAAGATGTTGTGCTCCTCGGGAAGCACGGCGGCGGGGACCAGCAGGCCGAGCGACCTCCTCGATGCGGCCCACTCGTCGCCCACGCGCTGCACGGCCGGGGTGTACGGATAGGCATTCCAACCCGCGGGCAGTGGGTCGAGGCGCTCGACCATCCGGTCGGGCAAGTCCACACCCAGGAGCACATAACCCGGAATCTGATCCGCACTCAGGTGGACAAGCAGTTCCAAGGCCGCAAGCGCGCGGTTCTCGGCCGTATAGGCGAGCGCTGTGCCCTTTGAGTTCCAGCGATTGCCGAAGCGCATCGCGCCGACTCCCGACAGGGGCCGGTCGGCGTGGGCGGCCGCAGTGATCCGCCATACCTGCATCAGACCAAGTCCCCATACTCGATTCTTCCCAACTCGTCAGTGACAAGCTCCGTGCCGGCGTCGCTGGCGAGCAGGGACAGTGGCGCATAACCCCCGAGTGCGGGGTTTTCGGTGCGCAGCCAGTCGGCGGCGGTGCGCTCCGAGCCCAGCACCTCTTCTGCTCGCACGGCAACGCGCGCGACGCGCAGGATCCGATCGCTCTCGTCGGGGTCGAGGTATCCCTCCTCCTTGCGGCGCAACGCGGTGCGTGGCGCGACGTCGATGACCTCGGCCAGGAAAGCCATGGGGTCGACCCCGAGCCGCTTGGAAAGGCTTTCCACGCTGCGATAGGCCACGACCCATCGCTCGTGGGGCGCCAGTGTCAGCGCGCCTGCCGCTTCGGGCGGACGAGCGCGCGGCGGCCGGGCGAGCCGCGGCGAAGCCCTTCGGGCCGCGGCTTTGACGATCTTGGACTTGGCGTCCTTTTGCCTCCCGCGCGCCGCGACTGCCCTGAAGGCAGTCGGACCCCCCAGCAGGTCGATGAAGGTCTTTGCTTGCATGGTGTCGTCTCCGACAATTTGTCGATCATGATACGCCACATTGGCAGGCATTGCCAGGGAGCGCACTGCGTTCGACGGCGTCGGCGAGCATGGCTGCGTCGTCGTACCTCTACCTGTGGCGCCCCTCGCCGGGTTCACGCTACGGCAGGAAGCCGCGGCGGGTGATACCGACCCGTTTGGTGAACGGGCTGTCGAATGTCCCCCTCGGGTCGAGCTGCCGTACCACGTCGAGCCAGGTGTCGAATCGCGGGTACATCGAACGGATCAGCTCATGGCCGCCGGCCAAATAGTTGACCTGGCCCCAGTGCGGCCGGCCGCCCAGCTCGGACAGGGCTTCTTCGTGGGCGCCGAGCAGCTCGAACCCGCCCTGCGTCCGCGTCATCATGATCAGTTCGATCATCATCGTGTCGCGCCCGTGCATCATCGACATGAAGGCGGGCGAAGCCTTGACGAAGCGCAGCGAGATCGGCGAGGTGTGGTACACGTCACCGACCTTCCGGTGCTGCTCGGCGAGCTGCTGGATGCGTTCCACCGCGTCGACCGCGCGTTCGATCGGGACACCGATCTCCATCGAGTACGCCGGCATCTCGTTCGCGGCCCCGATGTTGAAGACCTTGTAGCTCACGTTCGTGTAACCATCGTCCACCAGCGATTCGAGCGCGTTGTTGATGATCTCGGGCGTGATCCTCGGCAGTCCGGCGAACAGGAAGTGAATGACCCGGTGCACCAGCGGCAGTGCCGCCGCGATCTCGGTGAGCGGATGCCGCTCGAGCTTGTCCTTCGGCAGGCCCTGCGGTGGCGGCACCGGGTTGCGGGTGGTGACCACGCAGCGGTGCTCTCCGTCCACGCGATAGGGGTTGAAGTAAATCTCGCAATGACGGTTGTCGCGCAGCAGCTTGCCGGAACGCAGATCGTCCGCGACTTCCGGCCACGTCCGCAGGACCCGCACTTCCTTGAGCCAGAACTTGGGCTCGACCGCGACCAGGACGGCGTAGATGATGCCGGTGCAGCCCATTCCGACGGCAGCGGTGCGGAACCAGTCGTCGTCCTGCTTGAGGATGCGACCGGGGTAGCGGGCCGCGAAGGCAGCCGGGTCCGTAGGCCCGTCGGCGGGCTCGATCCGGAACACCCGGCCTCCGCCGGCGACGAGGTCGAGCGAGCGGATGCTCTCGGCCATGGGGCCGAACGCGATGCCCGATCCGTGCGTCGCGGTGGAGATCACGCCCGCCATGGTCTGCGCGTCGTAGCCGCCCATGTTGGACAGCGCCCGCCCGCGCGCATCCAGGTGGTCGTTGAGTGCGCGCAGCGTGATTCCGCCCTCCGGATAGGCCAGGACGCCCGAGTCGAGACCGGAGCGCAACAGCCCGGGTTCGAGATCGAGCACGCGGCCCAGAGCCGACGTGTCGACGAGGAATCCGGAGGTCAGAGCCACGTCCGACCAGGAATGGCCGGACCCCACGGCACGTACGGTGCAGCCCAGCTCCTCCGCTTCCTTCACGACCTGCACCGCGTCGTCGAGCGTCTCCGGAACGCACAGGCGCAGCGGCTGGATCGACTGGTTCCGCGTGTGGTTCTTCCACGTCTTGCGGTACCCGACTTTCATGCTCTTCGCTCTCGGGGCTGGGAGATGCAGTTGTGCCAGGCGTAGTCGGCGAGCGCCATCACCGTGAGCTGCGGGTTGATCCCGATGCTGGTGGGAAACACGCTGGCATCCGCGACAAATAGATTGGCGAAGCCGTGGACGCGGAAGGAACTGTCGACCACACCGAGGTCGGGGCGGTCGCTCATCGGGTTGCCGCCCTGCGGGTGCGCCGAGCTCAGCGTGAGGTCCGCGGGCTCCCGGATGCTGGTGGCGATGTACTGGATGATCGCTTCCCGGTCGAGAATGCCCGAGGGGGCGAAGCGGTTTGCCGGCAGCTCGTGGTCGAGGAAGGTGCTGGGGAATACGGCCTCCGCGCCGGCCGCGAAATAGACTTGCGCGAGCATTGCGATGCCGCGCTTCATCGCTTCGAGGTCGGGCTGCGCCATTCGATAATCCACCGGCCCGAACAAATCGCGCAGCGCGGCGCAGCGCTTCACCCGGCCGTTCGGCTGCGTCCCGACCACGACGCCGGCGCAGGCGAGCCGCCCGTAATCCCGCATCCGGCCGAAGTGGGTTGCAAACCATCCCGGCATCGCCACCGACGTCGCCATCGGCGGATTGAACAGGCTCTCGAGGATGTACTCGCCGAAGTCCACGAACCCGGTCATCTGCAGGCCCTGAAAGCTGTCGAGCCGATCCGGGAAACGCGCCAGCACCGGCGTCGCGGCGTTGAAGGAGAAGCGCGTGCCCACGTTGCGTTTGATCCCGCTCTTGAGCAACAGCACGCTCGATCCGATTGCGCCGCAAGCGACCACGATCGCGTCGGCCTCGACCCGCAGCGGCCGGCCGTCGGCCATCGTCGCGCGCACGGCGGTGGCGCGCTCGCCCCGCGTCTCGATCCGGACCGCGTGGCATTCGGGGACGACCCGCGCCCCGTGAGCGATGGCCGTCGGAATATAGGTCTCCAGCGTCGACAGGCGCCGCTCATACGGACACCCGAAGTTGCAGTAGCCGCAGGCCAGGCACTGGTTGAGGTTGAGGCGGAACACGCCGCTCTGGAACTGCTGGGTGGCGACGCCTCGGCTGCGCAACGTCCGCCAGCCGCGCAGCAGCACGTCGCCGTTGGGTCCCGCGGGGTCGTCCGCGTGGGCCGGTGCAAGCGTCTCGGGCAGCGGGCGGGCGCGAATCGCCTGCTCGACCCGATCGTATGAGGCCTGGAGCTTGTCGCGCGGCACGCGGGCGCCGAAGGCCGCCCACTGCGTGAGGGTGTCGCGCCCCGGGACCAACGCCGGGTCGTCGATCCGGAAGCAGATCGCGTTGTTGATGAAGGTCGTGCCACCGAGGACGCGGCCCTGCAGGATCGTCATCTCGAGGTCGACCGTGGTCTGCAGCCCGCTCTCCTTGTAGAGCAGGGCCGACATGGTCGGCTCATCGTTGGCGAGCTCGGCGGTGCGCACGTAGCGGCCCTCTTCAAGCAGCGCGACCCGCGCGCCGTGGACGGAGGCGAGAGCGGCGACCACCGCCCCGCCGGCGCCGGAGCCGATCACGCAGATGTCGGCCTTGATCGTCGTCTCTCCCGCGGCCGGCGGCTGCACCGTCAGCTCCGGTCTACCCAGCGGGCTCAGCTCGCCGGGTTCGTAGCGGGATTGCCGCGCTGGCGCGCGAAAACCGATGCTCGGAAACACGCGCGCATCGCCGTAGTAACCGGCCAGGAACAGGGTGCGGATCTTGGCCAGGTTGTGCATCAGCCGGCCCGCTCGGGGCCCCGCGAGGTGCTTCTCGATGATCTGCCGGCGAGCGCCGCGGGACAGGCGCGAGAACGGCCCGCGCAGAGACAAGAGGGGCACCACGTACTCGATCGCCCAGAGGACCAGCCTCAAGCTCGCCTTGCGCTTGGAGTGCACGCGGCCGAGCTGCGCATCGATGTTCGTCCCGATCTCCGCGGGCGTCAGCGCCTCGTGCCGCCCCTCGATGAACACGTCCGCGAACGCCTCTACGGTGCGTCGCTCGCGGGGCGATAGGAAGATGCGCACGGTGAGGGTGTCCCACGCTCCAGCATGTCCGGGCTTCTGCCCGCTGCTCGCCTTACGTCGGCACGAGCAGTCGGGTCACTCGACCGGAAAATCGACTCGCTTGATGAACACGATCTTCCCGCCTTCATTCCTCACCACGTTGTAGCCGTGCAGGCCGTCGCCCCGGGCATCGAACTCGTACGTTCCTTCGAGGCCCTTGTAGCCTTTGATCGCGAGGATCGCCTTGCGGACGGCCTCGGGCTCGGTGCTGTTCGCGCCGTTCATGGCCAGCGCGAGGATATGCAAGGCGTCGTATGACCAGCTCGCGAAGTTGTCCGGATAGATGCCGAAGCGCTCGCGGTATCTCTGGGTGAATTCACGCGCCGCCTCGTTGGCTTCCGCGTTGAAATCGGCCACCGCGTAAGCCCCATACAGCGCTTCGCCTGCCAGATTTCGAGTCGTCACCGCCGCAGTGGTCGGCGACCCCACCCATTGAATGTTCACGCCGAGCTGGCGCAACTGCTTCGCAAAGATCGCCTGATCGGCCGGAACCGTCATGTAAGTCCCGAGCACGTCGGCGCCGGATTTCTTGATGGCCAGCACGATCGGAGCGAAGTCCTGCGAGTTGCTGGTGTAGCCCTGATCGAGGATGGGCGTCACGCCGAGCGCTTGCAGCGCCTCGGTGAGCGCCTTCGCTCCGCCCTGCCCGAACGCATCGGTGGCATGGACGATCGCCCACTTCTTGAGCTTCAGCGTGTTGACGCCGAAGTCCGCGATGACCTTGGACGAGTACAGATCGTTGGGCCGGGCACGAAACACCCACTTGTTGTTCACGCGCGTGAGGCTGGGGTCGGTGCCGCCGATCATGGTGGGAATGCCGGCTTTCGCGATAGCGGGAGAAGCCGCCTGGATCTGCGTGCTGGCGATCGGCCCGACGATCGCTTTGATCGCGGGATCGGTGAAGAGCTTGGAGAAAGCGAGCACGGTACCGGGATTGGTGCTGGCGTTGTCCTCGGTGCGCAACTCGACCGGATGCCCCAGTATGCCGCCCGCCTTGTTGACGTCCTCCAGAGCGAGCTGTAGGCCGTTCACCTGGAAGCTCCCCCCTTCAGCGAACGGTCCGGTCAGCATGTTGATGACGCCGATCTTGATGGGTTCCGCGGCGCCCGCGTTTGCGGCAAGCAGCAGCGAGGCGCAGAAGGCCAGTGCAATGCGGGCCAACATTCGGGTGTCCTCCATCTCGGTGTGTTGTTTCTTGTCAGTCGATTGCCGGCAGCATACCGCTATCGCGGTTCAAGGTCGCGCTGCACCGGCCGGTCACGTCCCGTCGTAATCGTGCGAGATGTCCCGGTTGGTGTAGTCCTGGAGCCTGGAGGCCGAAATCAAGCTGAGGATCGCGCAGAACAGGATGTAGCCGGCGATCGCGTAGCCGGACCGGTACTGTGCGAACAGCCACGCCGCTATCAACGGAGCCGGGCCGCCGGCGATGACGGACGCCAATTGATAGCCCATCGATGCGCCGCTGTAGCGCAGCCGCCCGGTGAAGGATTCCGCGATCAGCGCGGCCTGCGGTCCGTACATCATGTCGTGCGGCACCAGCGAGAGCACAATGGCCAGAAAGATCCATCCCGGCACCACTGTATTGAGCAGCGCGAAGTAGACGAAGCCAAACACCCCCGTCACCGCCGCCCCGATCAGATACATGCGCCTGCGGCCGATCCGGTCGGACAAGTGCCCCGAGAACGGGATCGTGAAGAAGGACAGCAGGGACGCAGTCAGCAGCGCGGTGAGCAGGAGGTCGCGCGTGACCCCCAGAATCGTGGTCCCATAAGTGAAGACGAACGCGGTGAAGATGTAGAAGGGCGCCTGTTCACCCATCCGGGCCAGCGCGGAAAGGATGATCTGCTTCGGCTGCCGTCTGAACACTTCGAGCATGGGAGCGCGCTCGATCCGGTTCTCGGACACCAGGCGCGCGAAGACCGGCGTCTCCAGGATGTTGAGCCGGATGTAGAGTCCGATCACCACCAGCAGGATGCTCAGAAAGAATGGGATGCGCCATCCCCAGGCCAGAAAGCGCTCGCCGGAGATCTCGCTGAACGCCAGCACCGCCAGGTTGGCCAGAAACAGGCCGGCCGGGACGCCGAACTGCGGCCAGGAAGCCACGAACCCGCGGTGCGCGTTGGTCTTGGTCCACTCCATCGACATCAGGACCGAGCCTCCCCACTCGCCTCCGACACCGACGCCTTGGATGAAGCGCAGCAGCGTCAGCAGCACTGCGCCCCAGATGCCGATCTGCTCGTAGGAGGGTACGAACGCGACCAGGAAGGTCGCCACCCCCATCAACAGCAGCGTTGCGATGAGCGTCGACTTGCGGCCGATGCGATCGCCATAATGTCCGAAGATGGCGGCGCCCACCGGCCGCGCGACGAACCCGACCGCGTAAATGGCGAACGCCTGCAACGTCCCTATCAGGGGGTCGGATTTGGGAAAATACAACTTGGCAAAAACCAGCCCGGTGACGGTGCTGTAGAGAAAGAAGTCGTACCACTCGATCGTGGTGCCCACGGTGCTCGCGATGACAGCGCGCCTGAGCTGCGTGCGGTCGTCCACCGCCGAGGCCAAGGCGGCCGCTTCGCCGGTTGTCGCCATCGGAGACTCTCCCGTAGTAGCCTTGGCCGCGATTCTAGTCCAGCGGTTGTGCGCGTGCCCGCCCACAGCCTCGGGGTGGCCGCTTTGGTCCTCAACGAGGATGCGGGCCGGGCGCCCGCGAGGGGTATACTTTTACCAGCAGGCCGCGGTCGCAGCGCCGCGAAGGAGAGCACGCCATGAAATTGACGGCAACGCAGATCGGACAGTTCGAGCGCGACGGCTACCTGTTCTTCCCCAGCCTGTTCAAGCCCGAGGAGATCGAGGTCTTGAACCGTGAGGTCCCTGGGCTCTATGCCCAGCACCGGCCGGAGAACGTGCGCGAGAAAGGCAGCGATGCGGTGCGCACCAACTTCGCGGCGCACATGTACAGCTATCCCTTCGCCCGGCTCGCCCGTCACCCGCGCATGGTCGAGCCGGTGGTGGACCTGTTCGCCGAGCCGGTCTACATGCACCAGTTCAAGATCAACGGCAAGATGGCCTTCGACGGCGACGTGTGGCAGTGGCACCAGGACTTCGGCACCTGGAGAAACGACGATCTCATGCCCGAGCCGCGCGCGATGAACGTCGCGATCTTCCTGGACGAGGTCAACGAGTTCAACGGCCCGCTGATGTTCATCCCGGGGAGCCACAAGCTCGGCGTCCTGGAAGCCGAGCACGACTTGTCCACCACCAGTTACCCGCTGTGGACCATCAACCACGACACGATCCGCAAGCTGGTCGAGCGCGGCGGCATCGTCGCGCCCAAGGGGCCTCCGGGATCC
>DATJVW010000182.1:0-18213 GCA_035501675.1 Burkholderiales bacterium | reverse complement strand
CGCCTGGCTTTGTCACCTTCTTCCGGACGGCAACGCCCATCACCGAGATCGCCGATCTGCACGTAGGGAGTCGCCCGGCGGCCCGGCGCAAGTCCGACCGGATCGAGGACTTGCGCGCGATTCCGTGGGTCTTCAGCTGGTCGCTCGCGCGGATTATGCTGCCGGGCTGGTATGGCTTCGGCACTGCGGTCGAGCAATTCATCGCGCGGCACGGTCAGCGCAGCATCGGCACGCTGCAGGACATGTACCGAAACTGGCCGTTCTTCCAGGCGCTTCTGTCCAACATGGACATGGTGCTGGCCAAGGCCGACATCCATATCGCATCGCGTTACGCAGCGCTGGTGACGGATCAGCAGCTGCGCGACAGGATCTTCGGTCGCATCCAGGACGAGATGCAGCGGACCGTGAATCACCTGCTCGCCATCACCGGCCAGCGCGCGCTCCTGGAATCCAATCCCAGCCTAGCGCGCAGCCTGCGCAACCGCTCACCCTACATCGACCCGCTCAACCATCTGCAAGTCGAGTCGCTGCGGCGGTTCCGTGCCGGAGAGCTGGATGACAAGGTCAAGCGTGCCATTCTCCTCACGATCAACGGCATCGCCGCCGGCCTTCGCAACAGCGGGTGAGGCATCGCCGCCAAGCCGCGCGGGAGCCGCGGGCTCACCCCAGCTTCGCGCCGTCGGACGGGGTGAAAGCGTCGGAGTAGAACTCGTCCTCGGGAAGCTTGCACAGCGAAGTGAAGTCGGCGTGCGCGGCCTCCACCATGATTGGGGCCCCACAGGCATAGACCTGGTAGCCCGACATGTCCGGAAAGTCCTCCATCACGGCACGGTGCACCAGGCCCGTACGTCCAACCCAGTTGTCCTCGGGGCGCGCGTCGGACAACACCGGTATGAAGCTGAAGTTGTCGTGCTCCCGCTGCCACCTCTGGGCGAGATCATTCATATACAGGTCGGGCCGAATGCGCGCGCCCCAGTAGAGCACCATCTGCCGCTTCACATTGGTATGGAAGGCGTGCTCGACGATGCTTTTGATGGGCGCGAAACCCGTGCCGCTCGCCAGGAAGATGATCGGCTTGTTGCTATCCTCGCGCAGGAAGAAGGTGCCCAGCGGCCCCTCGAAGCGCAGGATGTCGCGCTCCTTTATCTTGTTGAAGACGTAGTCGGTGAACGCGCCACCCGCCATGTTGCGCACATGCAGCTCGATGTGCGCATCGTCGTCTGGCGGGTTGGCCATGGAGTAGGCGCGGCGTTTGCCGTCGCGCATGATGATCTCTAAGTACTGCCCAGCTAGAAACTGCAGGCGCTCATTGGCAGGTAGGCTGAGATACATTACAGCCACGTCGTAGGACGGTCGCTCGATGCGCTGCACCCGGCACGGCAGCTTCTTGATGGGGAGTTCACCCGCTGCGCCGATCTCGCGCGCCTCGATCACCAAGTCGGTGAGCGGCTTGGCTTGGCAGAACAGTGCGAAGCCATGTTTCTTCTCGAATTCCGGCAGGATATGCGCCGCGTACTGACCATAGTCCACCTTGCCCTCGATGACCTTTCCCTTGCAGGCGCCGCAGGCACCGTTGCGGCACCCATAGGGCAGGACGATCCCGTTGCGCATGGCGGCCTCGAGGACGGCCTCGCCTTCCTCGACGCTGAAGGCGCGCTGGCTCGGCTGGATGGTGACCCGAAACGACATGCGATACCCTTAAGCCGGGCGGCGCGCTACCACCCACCGGCGCTGCCCACAACTTCCACTAAAATGACGAAGTGAAGCGACTCCTGATTGTAGGCTGTGGCGACGTGGCCCTGCGCGTGGTGCGGCTATTACACGGGCGCTATCGTCTGTTCGCGCTGTCCCACACAGTCCGACGCCATGCCCTGCTGCGCGACCACGGGATCGTTCCGCTTCCGGGAAATCTGGATGACTCAGCCACGCTGTCGCGCCTGGCTGGGTTGCCGCACGACGTCCTGCACTTTGCCCCACCGCCCAACCACGGGACGCTGGATTCGCATACCGCCAACCTCATCCGGGCGCTCAGAAGGAGGCGGAGCATACCACAGCGCCTGGTGTACATCAGCAGCAGCGGCGTGTATGGCGACTGCCGCGGCGAGCTGGTGGATGAGCGCAGCCCGCTGCGGCCAGGGAGCGACCGGGCACGCCGGCGCGTGGATGCGGAACGGATGCTGCGAGCATGGGGCCGCGATAGCGGCACAGGCGTGGTGATTCTTCGCGTGCCGGGTATCTACGCCGACAATAGGCTTCCGATCGAACGCCTGCGGGCCGGGACCCCGGCCCTGGCGCCGATGGACGACGCTTATAGCAACCACGTCCATGCCGACGACCTTGCGCGCATCGTGCTGGCGGCGCTTTTGCGGGGGCGCGCGGGGCGCGCCTACAACGCCTGCGATGGCTCCTGGCTGAAGATGGGCGACTACTTCGATCTGGTAGCGCAGAGTCTGGGCCTGCCGCTGCCGCCACGCATCTCCCGCCAGGAAGCCGAGAAGCGTGTGCCGCAACCCCTACTGTCGTTCATGCGCGAGTCGCGCAGGCTGTCTAATCGCCGTCTACGAAAGGAGCTGCGCGTGCGTCTGCGCTACCCGAGCGTGGCGGAGGGGTTGGCCAACGCCTCGCGGCTGCCACTCACCCCGGCCGTCTAGCATTCATCCCCAGGACGGGTCCGTCTATGGCATCATCCGGCCCCCGGAACAACTAGATTGCCCCGCATGGAACCGATCGTACTGGTATTCACCAACGTGCCGGACCGCGAAACGGCGCGCAAATTGGCCGATGGCCTCGTGGCCGTCCGGCTGGCCGCGTGCGTCAACTTGCTCGCGGAATGCACCTCGGTGTACCGTTGGAAGGGAACGGTGGAGAACGCCTGCGAGGTCCCCGTGCTCATCAAGACCCGCGCCGCGCTGTTAGCCGAAGTCGAAGCCTTCATCCGCGCGCACCATCCGTACGAAGTTCCCGAGGTGATCGCCGTCCCGGTGCACGGCGGGTCTCCAGCCTATCTGCAATGGCTCGCGCAGGAGACACAACCGGAACCGCCCCGCGTTGTCGAACCGTCATGATGATGCCCTGCTTGAACCGCGCATCCACGCGAACGGCATCCAGCGCTTTGGCTGTCTGCATGGCGTTGCTGGTGTGCAGCGCGCCGGTAGAGGCTCAGCTGTTGCCGCTCGCGCGGGTCCTCGAGCTCTCGGCTGGCGGTGCGGGCGCTGTAGGCGCTGCGGGAGAGGCTCGAGGTTGCCGCGATGTCGCTGGGTGCGATTCGCGACGGGAGCAGGGCGCGCGGCTTATCCTCGCGGCTGCTGAGAGCGCGCCCGGCGAGTCTGCGGGCGACGCCGGGGGTGCGCTCTCCAAGCTGCGCTCCCTGACTAGAGGCAATGAGATCGAGGACCAATTCCTCCCCCTGGATAAGGCCTTCAAGGTGGAGGTGAAGGTGAAGGATGCACAGACGCTGGTGGCCGAGTTCACGCCCGCCGACACTTATTACCTTTACCGCGACAGGATCCGGTTCGCGGTCCCCAAGGAGTCGGATATCTCCATCGCCCGGGTTTCGATCCCGCCAGGGGAGATGAAGTCCGATCCCAATTTCGGCGACACCGAAGTGTTCCACAAACCATTTCAGGCCGTGATTACTCTCGACCGGGCCCAGTCGCGTGACGCCCTGCGCCTGTTGGTGGAAGCGCGCTACCAGGGGTGTAGCGAAAAGGGCTTGTGCTACCCGCCCGCGAAAAGGAGCTTCGACTTGACGCTGGCTGCGTGGCAGCCACCGGCCGCGCTGGCCAGCGACTTGAGTTCACCAAAGGCCAACGCCTCGGCGCCAACGATCGCGACCTCGCGAAGCGAAGTGGCAGGCACAACTGCGGGCTCAGGCAGCGATGCCTTACCCGGCGACAAGGCCTCGGCTCAGAACGAGACCTCGAAAGTCGCCGGACTCCTCAAGTCGGGGAGCTTCTGGGTGGTCGTGGTCAGCTTTTTCGGCGCCGGCCTTCTGTTGTCTTTCACGCCGTGCGTGCTGCCGATGGTGCCGATTCTCTCGGGAATCATCGTCGGGCAGGGGCACCGGGTGACCAAAAGGCAGGCTTTCACGCTCTCCCTCGCCTACGTCGTCGGCATGGCAATTACCTACACATTAGCGGGCATTGGGGCCGGGCTGTCGGGAACGCTCTTGTCTAACGCGCTGCAGAACCCATGGGTACTCGGGGTGTTCGCCGCCCTGTTCGTAGTGTTGTCGCTTTCGATGTTCGGCTTCTACGAGCTGCAACTACCATCGGCCTTTCAGAGCAAGCTGTCAGACACCAGCAACAAGGTCAAGGGAGGCACGTTCTGGGGCGTCTTCATCATGGGCGTGCTGTCCGCCTTGATCGTTGGCCCCTGCGTGGCAGCCCCCCTCGCAGGGGCGCTTCTGTATATCAACCAGACGCGCAACGCCGTCCTCGGCGGAACGGCGTTGTTCGCGCTAGCTCTCGGAATGGGCATCCCGCTGCTCGCGGTCGGCCTGTCGGCGGGGACGTTGCTACCCAAAGCGGGCGCCTGGATGCAGACCATCAAGAACCTGTTTGGCGTCATGCTCCTCGGGCTGGCCATCTGGATCATCTCTCCAGTGATCCCCTCGTCCGTGCACATGCTGTTATGGGCCACCCTGCTGATCGTCTCCGCCATCTATCTGCACGCTATCGACCCGTTGCCCCATAACGCTTCGGGTTTCCACAAGCTGTGGAAGGGTGTGGGAGTGATCGCGCTGCTGCTGGGTGTGGCCCTGCTCGCCGGGGCTCTTTCGGGTGGCCGCGATATCTTGCAGCCACTGGCAGGGCTACGCGGGGCGGGTGCCGCGCCGGTGGACCTCAGCGGGCAGCCGAAATTCGAACGCGTCCACTCTCTTGCCGAACTCGATCAACGCGTCGCTCAAGCAAGGGGAAGGGCGGTGATGCTCGATTTTTACGCCGACTGGTGCGTATCGTGCAAGGAGATGGAGCGTTTCACCTTCGCCGACCCGCAAGTCCAGGCGCGCATGAGCCGAATGCTTCTGCTCCAGGCTGACGTCACGGCCAACGCAGAGCAGGACAGGGAGCTGCTGCAGCGATTCGGGCTATTCGGTCCGCCGGGCATCCTCTTCTTCGGGCCGGATGGACAGGAGGTTGAGCGGGTCCGCGTAATTGGCTTTCAGCCGGCGGAGAAGTTCGTCGGCGCGCTGGACGCCGTGCTGGGGAGCTCATGACCAGAAGAGCCGCCCTGCAGGTTCTGATCGGAGTCGCTGTGGCCGCTGCAGCGCTGGCCGCAGGATCTCTTATGCGCCTCGGTGGTCGGGCCGCTGCCGTCGCCGCCGGTCCCACAGCGGTGGGGTTGATGGGGGCTCGATTGCCCGACGTGGACGGCCGCACTCAGGCTTTCCAGCAATGGCGCGGGAAGGTACTGGTGGTGAACTTCTGGGCGACGTGGTGCGTACCCTGCCGCGAGGAGATCCCAGCGTTCATCAAAGTGCAGAACAGATGGGGTGGGCAGGGCCTGCAGATTGTAGGGGTCGCAATCGACGAGAATGACAAGGTCCGTCCGTATGCCGCCCAGTTGAAGATCAACTACCCGATTCTAGTCGGCGGCCTCGACGGGATAGATCTAGCCCGGCAGGCGGGAAACCGGCTCGGGGGGCTTCCTTTTACGGTGATATTCGATCGTCGAGGAAATCCTGTCCATAGCCAGCTAGGCGGCGCGATGACTCAAGAGAAATTAGAGCAATTCATTCGGCCGCTGTTGTAAGAGTTGTGGTAAAAGCCAGCAACTTCCTAGATCAGGCCCAAAAAACCCTTAATTCAACTGCACGGCGGAGTGGTCTGTGCTACCGACGTGCTGCCGCAGTGCTCCGGCCGTTTAATCCTGGCTACTCAGGTTCGCTTTCTTGCTACCGCCTGCGGTTAACTTCCTCGAAATTCGCAAAAACCTGGACATTTTGCGCCCAGCTGCGGCAAACTTGGCCAGCCATATGGCTGCGGTAGTAGAGGCTCAATATCCCGCCTCGCTATGTGCAGTGGGCATCTCGGTGACGTTGCCGATATGCCGAATCCAGACGCCAAAACAGGCGGCTGAAGAGATGACTTGGGCGAAGCCGGAGGAACCGGCGCTACTCCAATGATCATTGCACGCCCCAAGCGCCAGCGGCGGGGCATGAGGTCTAGCCATGGATCTCCGAAAACTCAAGAAACTGATCGATCTCGTCCAGGAGTCGGGGATTGCGGAACTCGAGATCACCGAGGGCGAAGAAAAAGTTCGCATCAGTCGCGTGGCCCAGGGGACCCAGGCCGCGGTGATGCCCGCGCCCCAAGCGGCGGTCGTCCCCGTCGCTGCCGCGATGCCTGCTGTGGCTCCCTCTGCCGAGTCCCCCGCACAGGTCGAGGGCCACATCGTCAAGTCGCCTATGGTCGGAACCTTCTACCGCGCGGCTTCCCCGGGCGCCAAGACATTCGTGGAAGTGGGCGACCACGTCAATTCGGGCGATACCCTCTGCATCATCGAGGCCATGAAGTTGCTCAACGAGATCGAGGCTGACCAGGGTGGCGTGATCAAGGAAGTCTACGTAGAGAATGGTCAGCCGGTCGAGTACGGGGAGCCGCTGTTTCTCATCGCCTAAGCCGTCCAGTGTTCGAGAAGATCCTGATCGCCAATCGCGGCGAGATCGCCCTCCGCATCCAGCGCGCCTGCCGCGAGTTGGGTGTGAAGACGGTGGCCGTCCACTCTGAGGCCGACGCCGACGCAAAATACGTGCGTCTTGCCGACGAATCGGTATGCATAGGGCCGCCACCCTCCACGCATAGCTACCTCAACATCCCTGCGATCATCAGCGCAGCCGAGGTGACCGACGCCGAGGCCATCCATCCGGGCTATGGATTCTTGTCGGAGAACGCGGACTTCGCTGAGCGCGTGGAGAAGAGCGGCTTCGTGTTCGTTGGACCTCGGCCGGAGACCATCCGGCTGATGGGGGACAAGGTCAGCGCCAAGCATGCCATGGTCAAGGCTGGGGTCCCCGTAGTTCCGGGCTCCGAAGGCCAGCTGCCGGAATCGCCCGACGAAATTATCAAGATCGCCCGCGGCGTGGGCTACCCGATCATCGTGAAGGCCGCCGGGGGCGGTGGCGGTCGGGGCATGCGCGTGGTGCACACAGAAGCAGCGCTTCTCAACGCCGTGAGCATGACCCGCACGGAGGCCCAGGCCGCTTTCGGCAACCCCACCGTGTACCTGGAAAAGTTTCTGGAGAGCCCGCGTCACGTGGAGATTCAGGTGCTCGCCGACGAGCACAAGAACGCCGTCTACCTGGGCGACCGCGACTGCTCTATGCAGCGCCGGCACCAAAAAATCATCGAGGAGGCGCCGGCGCCGCTGATCAACCCGCGAGTGAAGGCGCGCATGGGCGAGCGTTGCGCAGAGGCCTGCCGCAAGATCGGGTACCGGGGGGCCGGCACCTTTGAGTTCCTGTTTGAGAAGGGAGAGTTCTATTTCATCGAGATGAACACGCGGGTCCAGGTGGAGCACCCAGTGACCGAGATGATCACTGGAATCGACATCGTGCAAGCGCAGATCCGGATCGCCTCCGGACAGAAGCTACCGTTCAAACAACGCGACATCCAGTTTCGCGGCCACGCGGTAGAGTGCCGGATCAACGCGGAGCATCCGTACAAGTTCAGCCCGTCGCCAGGCCGGATCACCCAGTTCCATGTCCCTGGCGGCCCGGGCATCCGGGTGGACTCGCACGTCTACGCCAATTACCTTGTTCCGCCTAACTATGATTCGCTGGTCGGGAAAGTCATCGCCTGGGCCGATACCCGCGAGCAAGCCATCGCCAAGATGCGCATCGCGCTGTCCGAGATGATCGTCGAGGGGATCGAGACCAATCTGCCCTTGCATCAGGAGTTGATGTTGGACTCCGCCTTTCTGCGCGGTGGCACCAGCATCCACTACCTGGAAGAGAAACTGTCCAAGCAGAGTCGCCCGGATTGATGTCCGGCTGCATGCCATGCCCTGGGTCTCGTTGAATCTGGAAGTGGACGCGACCTGGGCTGAGAGCCTGGCGGATGCGTTGCTGGATTGCGGCGCCCTCTCAGTAGAGCTCACCGATGCTGACGCCGGAACGCCCCGGGAAGCGGCCCTGTTTGGCGAGCCCGGCGAGGCCACGCAAACCCTCTGGCCGCGTAACCTTCTCAGCGCGCTATTCGACTCCGACGCGGATCCCGCCAAAGTCGTGACAGCGGCCTGTGAGGCCGTTGGAGTGCCCGTTCCCTCCGAGTTGAGCACGACACCGGTAGGGGAGCAGGACTGGGTGCGCGCGACGCAGCAGCAGTTCGGCCCGATCGAGATCTCGCCGCGGCTGTGTATTGTGCCCTCTTGGTGCGAGCCGCCCATCCCCACCGCTTTGGTTCTCAGGCTGGATCCGGGTCTTGCTTTCGGAACCGGAGCCCATCCGACGACATGGCAGTGCCTGCGCTGGCTCGAGGAGCACTTGCGGCCCGGGCAATCGGTCCTCGATTTTGGCTGCGGCAGTGGCATCCTAGCGATCGCGGCCAAGAAGCTCGGGGCGGGGCGTGTAGCCGCTACCGATATAGACCCCCGGGCAATGGAGGCGAGCCGGCGCAATGCCTGCGAGAATGGTGTCTTGGTCGACGTTCTGACTTTGGCCGCCCTGCACGGGGAGTGCTTTGACGTGGTGGTAGCCAACATCCTGGCCAACCCGCTCAAAGTGCTCGCGCCTGTTCTCTCTCAACACACTCGCCCGGCAGGGAACGTCGTTCTGGCGGGCATACTCCAGGCGCAAGAGCGTTCCGTCCGCGCCGCTTTTGCCGAGTGGTTCGATCTGACTGCCGTTTATCCGCGCGACGGCTGGATCGGCCTAGCGGGTCAGAGGAAATCGCAGCATGATGCACGGTCGGAGAGCGCGCACCGTCGCTGACTCAGATCATGGCACGGGCCTTTGAGCGGTGGTGCCTGAGGGATCGATCGCGCTAAGCTTCTGGCAACGGTGAAGTCGAGCGACGCGCCACGCCCAGCCTATGAGCATGTTCACCCGCTGTCCGCACTGCGACACCTATTTTCGAGTGTCGCGTGAGCAGTTGCAGGCTTCCAGCGGCCAGGTCCGCTGCGGGCGCTGTCAAAGCGTCTTTGACGCCTTCGCAGCGCTCACGTCCCAGCTACCTGCAACTGCGTCCGAGGCGGGAAGACCGGCTCCTTCCGACCCTTCGCCACCATCCGGCCCGCCTGGCCTGGCTGACCAATCTGTCTCCACACCCACCGTGCCGCCAGCGTCAACGGCAACGCTGGCCGCTCCGGGGCGGCCGCCTTCACGCCGCGTTCCTTCGGCCGAGCCTCAGCCGCTCGAGGCACAGGGCACCCGCGCCGCCGGGCAGAGCGAAATCCTGACTTTGCCCGATAACCTCTTCGGCACTCGTGCCGTACGGACCGCGCACGACCGGACCTGGCCCTGGGCGCTGGGCAGCTTTGTATTGGGCGCTATACTGAGCGCGCAAGCCATCTATTTTTTCGCAACCGAGCTAGCCGTGCGCCTGCCGCAATTCCGGCCGCAGTTGACCGAGGTCTGCGCGTGGGTTCGGTGCACTGTCGGGTTGCCGCGCCTAGTCGACCAACTCTTCATCGAAGCCTCTGATCTGCAGATGCTCGACGCCGCCCACCCCAGCGAGGTTCTGCTGACCGCGACCATACGCAATCGCGCTGCCGTGACGCAGGAGTTGCCCCTGATCGAGTTGACCCTGACCGACATGCTGAGCCAGAGCGCGGCGCGCAAAGTGTTCTACCCGACCGATTACCTCGATCAATCGCAGGACCCGAGCCGCGGGATCGGTCCGAATCAGGAGATCCCGCTCAAGCTGTACCTCAACGCCGGCGACATCAGGCCCACCGGCTATCGGCTATACCTGTTCTTCGCATGATAGATACCGATCTCAAGCGGACCGCATTGTTCACAGAGCACTGCCGTCTCAATGCCCGCCTGGTGGACTTCGGTGGCTGGGAGATGCCTTTGCACTACGGTTCCCAGATCGAGGAACACCAGCGTGTACGACGCGACGCGGGGGTCTTCGATGTCTCGCACATGCTGGTGATCGACGTCGAGGGCGTCGCGGCGCGCGAATTTCTCCGGCGCGTGCTGGCCAACGACGTTGCGCGCCTCACCGCTCCGGGAAAGGCGCTCTACTCCTGCTTGTTGAACGAAGCGGGCGGAATCCTCGACGACCTGATCGTCTACCACCTGGGACCGGAACGCTACCGTCTAGTCGTGAACGCAGCGACTGCGGAGAAGGACTTGGTTTGGATCACCGGGCTGCGCGAGCGTTTTGCGTTCCATTCAGACCTGCGCGCACGACGCGATTTGGCAATGATCGCGGTCCAGGGACCGGAAGCGCGCCGGCGCTTCTGGCAGGCTCGGGAAACGGCGCGCGTGGCGACAGAAGGGCTCAGCGTGTTTCAGGGTACGGACATCGCGGACATGTTCGTGGCGCGCACGGGCTATACCGGCGAGGATGGCTTGGAGATCATGGTTCCCGCGGAAGACGTAGTATCGCTGTGGCGCGACTTGCTGGCGGTGGGCGTTGCGCCCTGTGGACTGGGTGCGCGCGACACGCTGCGGCTGGAAGCGGGGATGAATCTCTATGGACAAGATATGGACGAGTCGGTGACCCCGATGGAATCGGGCTTGGCCTGGACGGTGGATTTGACGGGCGAGCGCGAATTCATCGGTCGTCAAGCACTGCTCAACGCAGCGCCTCGCGAGCGCCTGGTCGGGCTGTTGCTTCTGGACAGAGGCGTACTGCGCAGCCATCAGCCGGTGCGTACCGCGCAGGGCGAAGGAGTCACGACCAGCGGTAGCTTTTCACCCACGCTCAACAGCTCCATCGCCTTTGCCCGAGTTCCGCAGGGCGTGTCGATTGGCGACGCGGTTCAGGTCCGGGTCCGGGACAAATGGCTGGCCGCCAAGGTAGTAACATACCCGTTTGTTCGAATGGGCAAGAGCCTGCTGTAAAGCCGGCCTTCCTGATACCGCGACGAGGAGGTTCCGATGCACCTGCCCGCCGACCTGAAGTACACCGACACCCACGAGTGGGTGCGTCCGCACGGCGACGGTACGGTCACGGTCGGGATCACTTGGCACGCCCAGGATTTGCTCGGCGACCTGGTTTACGTAGAGACCCCGCAGCTCGGCAAGTCCTTCAAGAAGGGCGAGGAATGTGGCGTGGTCGAGTCTGTAAAGGCCGCTTCGGACATCTACGCACCGCTCTCCGGAGACGTGATCGCGGTCAACCAGGACCTGGCCAGCAGCCCCGAAAAGATCAACCAGGACGCCTACGCCGCCTGGATGTTCAAGCTCAAGCCGAGCGAACCGGGCGAGTTCAACCAGCTTCTCGACGCGGCCGCCTATGAGAAGCTGATCGCATCGGAATCCAACTCCTAGGGCCACGATCTTGCTCGCGATCGCCTCACCTCAAGCGTGAGGTCCGCTTTTTTTCCGACCCCTGCTTGCTGAAGTGCCCTTCATTCCCCACACCGAAGCCGATGTCCTCCTCATGCTGCAGGCGATAGGTGCGTCGTCAATCGAGGACTTGTTCGAAGAGATTCCTGCCGGCCTGAAAGACGCGCGGCTCGACCGGGTGCCGCCAGGGCTCACGGAGATGGAAGTGCTGCGGCTGATGCAGGAACGTGCCGAGGCGGACGGGCGCTACCTGAGCTTCATCGGGGCGGGCGCCTACGAGCACCATATCCCCGCGGCGGTATGGCAGCTCGCGACGCGCGGCGAGTTCTACTCTTCATACACGCCCTACCAGGCGGAGGCCAGCCAGGGCACGTTGCAGGTGCTCTACGAGTACCAGACCATGATGTCCTCGCTGACCGGCCTTGACGTGACCAACGCCAGCCTGTACGACGGGGCCTCGGCCTTGGCCGAAGCCGTGCTCATGGCGGTGCGCCTGCACAAATCCTCGCATCGCGTGCTGCTGCCGGCCACGTTGCATCCTGTATACCGCGACGTGGTGCGCAGCATCGTCTCAAACCAGGAGATCGAGCTCGTCACAGTACCCTACTGCACCGAGAAGGGGACAACCCTCCCCGAAGCGCTGTCGCGCTTCGAGGGCCAGGAGTTCGCTGCGTTGGTAGTTCCCCAGCCGAATTTCTTCGGCGCACTCGAGCCCGTGCACGCGCTCACCGACTGGACGCACCAGCAGGGCGCGCTGATGATCGCTTCCGTCAACCCGGTTGCTTTGGGCTTGCTCGCGCCTCCCGGACGTTGGGGTGCCAGGGGCGCGGATATCGCAGTGGGCGAAGGCCAGCCGCTGGGCGTTCCGCTTGCCGCAGGCGGACCCTATTTCGGGTTTATGGCCTGCAAGCAGGCGCACGTGCGGCAAATGCCCGGGCGTATCGTCGGCCGCACATCCGATGTGGACGGCAAGCCCGGGTTCACGCTGACGTTACAGGCACGCGAGCAGCATATCCGGCGCTCCAAAGCGACGTCGAACATCTGCACCAACCAGGGGCTGGCGGTGACCGCGGCCACGATCCATCTTGCGCTGCTCGGGCCGAACGGGTTGAAGCGCGTGGCGCACGTTTGCCACAACAACCTACTGGCGTTGCTCGAGCGGTTGAAAGGCGTGCCTGGCGTAGCGCGCCGCTTTGCCGCGCCCGTCTTTCACGAGGCCGTGCTGTCGTTGTCCGCCTGCTCGACGCATGTGCTCGAGCGCATGCGTGAGCAAAGGCTGTTGGCCGGAATCGAGCTGCGCGAGTTCTACCCTGAGCTAGGTGACGCCGTCCTGGTCTGCACCACCGAGACCAAGACCCAGGCCGACCTCGACCGCTATGCGCGAAGCCTGGCCGCTGCCCACTCCGCGCAACTTGATGCGGCCGGATGACCTGAACCGTTCGTCTTAGTCCCGCTCGACACACAGGAGAACCGAATGGCCACTGTTACTCTCAAGGGAAACCCGGTCACCGTTGAGGGCCTGCTGCCCGCCAAGGGCGCCTCGGCACCCGATTTCAGCCTCACCAACAAGGATCTCAAGGATGTGACGCTGGCGGACTTTGCCGGCAAGCGCAAAGTGCTCAACATCGTACCCAGCCTGGACACGCCCACCTGTGCCAAGTCCACGCGTGTGTTCAACGAGAAGGCGAGCGGCATGAACGATACGGTGGTGCTGGTGATCTCGGCGGATCTACCTTTTGCCATGTCGCGCTTCTGCAGCGCGGAAGGCTTGAACCAAGTAGTCACGCTTTCCACCTTTCGCAACCATGCGTTCCATGGCAAGTACGGCGTGGATATCGCAGACAGCCCGTTGAAGGGATTGACGGCCCGCGCGGTGGTCGTGCTGAACGAGAACAACAAAGTAGTGCATGCCGAGTTGGTCCGTGAGATCGCGAATGAGCCCAACTACGATGCGGCGCTGGCCGTGCTCAAATAAGAGGGAACTCCCCGCATAAGCGAGCCCCAATGGCCTCCCGCGTTCCGGTGAGCGGGAGGCAGGCTCTGCGCGCCGATGGAGCTGCGACATCCACGATGCTGATCTTCGATCTCTCCCAGCCTGGCCGTGCTAGCCGCGCCCAGGCGCCGGCCGCGGCGCCGCGGGCGACGGAAATCCCGCCCGAGCTGTGGCGGGAGGAAGCACCGCTGCTGCCCGAGGTTTCCGAGCTGGACGCGGTGCGTCACTACACGCGCCTGTCCCAGCGCAATTTTTCTATCGACACGCAGTTCTATCCGCTCGGCTCCTGCACCATGAAGTACAACCCGCGCGCCTGCAATGCGGCCGCTCTCCTGCCCCAGTTCCTGGCTCGGCACCCGTTGGCGCCCGAGCCGACGGGACAAGGCTTCATGGCTTGTCTGTTCGAATTGCAGGAGATGCTCAAGGACATCACGGGCATGGCAGCGGTGAGCCTCACCCCCATGGCCGGCGCGCAGGGCGAGTTTGCCGGCGTAGCGATGATTCGCGCCTACCACCGATCGCGCGGCGACGGCGCACGCAGCGAGATCATCGTGCCGGACGCGGCTCACGGCACCAACCCGGCCACCGCCACAATGTGCGGCTACGCGGTGCGTGAGATTCCCACCGATCGAGACGGCGACGTGGACCTGCGTGCGCTGCAGGCCGCCGTCGGCCCGCACACTGCGGGTCTCATGCTCACCAACCCTTCCACGCTCGGCGTCTTCGAGGGAAAGATCCTCGAAATTCGCAACATCGTGCACGCCGCGGGCGGCTTGCTGTATTACGACGGCGCCAACCTCAACGCGATTCTGGGCAAGGTGAAGCCCGGAGCGATGGGCTTCGACGTCATTCATATCAACCTCCACAAGACCTTCTCCACACCGCACGGCGGCGGCGGGCCCGGCGCAGGACCGGTGGGCGTGGGAGCGCACCTCGAGTCATTTCTACCGCTACCGATCGTCGTGCAAGACGCGGGCCGTTACCGTTGGCTGAGACAGACGGAGCGCCCGCAGAGCATCGGCCGCCTGTCCGCGCACATGGGCAACGCCGGCGTGCTGCTGCGCGCGTACGTATACGCGCGCCTACTGGGGCGTGAAGGGATGACGCGCGTCGCCGAGTACTCGACGTTGAACGCCAACTACCTGATGGCCGAGTTGCGGCGCGCGGGCTTCGAAGTCGCTTTCCCGCAACGTCGCGCCAGCCATGAGTTCATCGTGACCGTCAAGCGGTTGAAGGAGCAGACCGGCGTCAGCGCGATGGATGTGGCCAAGCGTCTGCTCGACAAAGGCTTTCATGCCCCCACGACCTATTTCCCGCTGCTCGTCTCGGAATGCCTGCTGGTGGAGCCCACCGAGACCGAGTCGAAAGAAACGCTCGACGCCTTTGTTGCTGCCATGAGGGAGATTCTGGAGGAAGCGCGCACAACCCCCGAGTTGGTGAAGACGGCTCCCCATACCACGCCCGTGCGGCGACTGGACGATGTGAAGGCCGCGCGCGAACTGGATCTGGCATGGAAAAAGTAAGCGAAGAGCTCAGCGCCAACCCGCATAAAGGCAAGACCGGGCTGCGCCGAATCTGGAACGCGGTGTTTTACTCTATAGAGGGCTTTCGGGCGGCTTACCGCCATGAAGACGCTTTCAGGCAAGAGTGCCTACTCGCTCTGATCCTGGTGCCGGCAGCCTTTTTCATGCCGACCGGGGGCGTAGGAAAGGCTCTGATGATCGCAGCCGTCTTGCTGGTCCTGGTCGTCGAGTTGCTCAATTCCGCGGTCGAGGCCGCTGTCGACCGGGTCTCGCTCGAGAATCATCAGCTGGCTAAGCGGGCTAAGGACATTGGGAGCGCCGCGGTGTTCCTGAGCCTAGTCAACGTGGCGGTGGTCTGGGCCCTGGTACTGTTTGGCTGAGCGCGTTCCACAGCTCGAAACTGTAGTGCCGGCGCGCCCAGTGCGCCCGCTGTCACGGAACCATCACGTGAGTGTAATCATCGCTTAGCCATCCGCGGGCACGCTGCGCGGGCATGAACCACACCCCAGGGCCGTTCAGTGAGCTCGCGGGTGCTCGCGAAGGGTTGCGGATCGCGATCGTGACCGAAACCTACCCACCTGAGATCAATGGCGTGGCCATGACCATCGGGCGAATGGTGCACGGCATGCTCCGCCGCGGCAATCAGATCCAGCTGGTGAGGCCGAGGCAGCACACCGGGGACGCTCCCCGCTCCGCCGCAGGCCTCGAAGAGGTTTTGCTGCGGGGCGTGCCGCTGCCGGGCTACGACGGCCTGCGCATCGGGCTTCCCTCTAGACGTGTGCTCAAGCGTCTTTGGAAGGCCGAGCGACCCGACATCGTTCATGTCGTGACCGAGGGGCCGCTCGGGAAATCCGCCCTGTGCGCCGCGCGCGACCTGCGCATCCCCGCCAGCTCGGACTTCCACACCAATTTCCACAGCTATAGCGAGCATTACGGCCTCGGGTTGCTCAAGCCGGTCATCGCCGGCTATCTCAAGCGATTCCACAATCGTGCGGACTGCACTTTCGTGCCCACCCGGGAGTTGCGGACGCGGCTCGAAGGTGACGGCTACCGCAACCTATTGGTGGTCGCTCGCGGGGTGGATACGACGCTGTTCAGCCCGACGCGACGCTCCGGCCAACTGCGCGCGATTTGGGGGGCATCGCAAGCTGATCTAGTGGCGACCTACGTGGGGCGCCTCGCGCCGGAAAAGAACTTGTCGCTGGTTTTCGCCAGCTTCGAGCAGATCAGACGCCGTTTACCGTCGGCGCGGCTTGTGCTGATAGGCGATGGTCCGCTAAGCCCCGACCTGCAACGACGTTATCCCGAACACGTTTTCGCTGGAACTCGGCGCGGGGAGGATCTCGCCGCCCATTACGCCTCTGCAGACTTGTTCCTGTTCCCCAGCGTGACCGAAACCTACGGCAACGTCACCGTGGAAGCCATGGCGAGCGGGCTCGCGGTGGTTGCCTACGACTACGCGGCCGGCCGCGAACACCTGGTCCACGGCGAGAGCGGCTTGCTAGCCCCCTTCGATGAAGCGCCCACGTTCATGCGGCTTGCAGCCGATCTGGCGGTCGACGACGCTCTGCTCACCAAGTTGCGCCGCAACGCTCGGTTCGCCGCGCTTCGCATCAGCTGGGATCAGGTCGTTGACGAGTTCGCGCTAGCTCTGAGGGGCCTAGCCCGCGAGAAGGTGTAGACCCGTGCGTAGGGTCGGGTCAAAGGCGCACTGGCGCATCAGTCAGGCGGGTGCCAGCCGCGGCAAAAGGCCTGGGCCGCCTCGGCAAGGGCAAGCTGCCTGGCCCCGTTCACCGTTCTCGTTTGCCGTGTGGTGGACGGACCGCGGGTGTCCGATTTGCGATGGGTTAGCCCGAGAGGGTGACGCCGCAGCGGTTTGCGGCGAGAATGACCCAGCAACGCATGCCCCCCACTTGAGGAGACTCGCCAGATGCCCGCGTACCTGATTTCTACCATCGAGGTCGGCGACCCCGCCGGCTACGAGGAGTACAAGAAGCTGGTCCCCCCCGCCCTGGCGAAATACGGCGGCAAATTTATCGTGCGGGGAGGCGAGATCGAATACAAGGAAGGCGATTGGCGACCGAAACGCATCGTTGTGGTCGAGTTCGAAAGCATGGACAGGGCGCGCGCCTTCTACTGCTCTCCCGAGTACGCTCCAGCCATGCTGATCCGGCAGCGTACTTCCACTGCAAGCGTCCTATTCGTCGCAGGGGTCTAGTATTTTCTGAGCGGCGGAACTCGCCGGCCTGCGGGCGAACCCGCTTGGCATAGGCCTTGCATCCGCGCTTAGCCGCTGAAAGGCAAGAGGTTAGAGGTTATGGCCTTCGCGTTATAGCCACGCCAGGTAGTTCAGGGGGGAGGAGGTCGACGCCACTAGCAGCTCATGTGCGTCCAAAGCGGTCGGACGCCAACCTCCGTTGACCGGATGCTGCGACAGCGGACTTGCTCGCTCCACGCGTTTGCCACCCGGCCCGCCGACCGTGGCATCCGGGCCTGGCCTCAGCCAGTTCGAGGATTTGGCTTTTGGAAAAAAATCATATACTTTAAGAGCAATTATCGTAGAATTATTAGCTGATGCAGGTTAACTTCCTAGAAACATAAAGAATCCGGCAGTCGAAACCGTGTCTGCGAAAGGCTGCCTCCTCGGCGGAAGTGGTACGTGAGTAAGGGAAGGAAAGATCCTGGAAGCCCGATTGGTTCGTCAGTGTGAAGATCGTGCCGCAGTGGCACTCATAGGGGTTGCGGAGTTGGTGAAGGGCCTCGAACCAGACAACAAACGCGAGACGGCACACCCCGCGGCGGCCTCGCGCGGGCAGGCGCGGACCGATGTTCATCCCTCTTCCCGTCGAGCAGTCAACCGTTGCGGAGCAGTTGCCCAACAGCCCTTCAGAGGCAAGCGCCAGTGCACCGATGCCGTGGTGGGTACGCAGGCTTAGAATGATAGCCCAACTCTTCCGAGGACTCGGCAAGATAGCCGCGATACGGCGTCTTGATTCGCTGCCGGGTGCGGCCAGTGTGATCTGTGCGGGGCCCTGCTGATTTCTTACGGCGACCAGCGCTATGGTTCGCCCGCGCCGGGGAATCTTGGCCGAGAAGTGCCGCAGTGCGGATTTCGCTGTCCCGCCGACGGCCGCGCTTGAAGCCGGCATCCTCAGCTGCGCTGAGGCGCTCCGCAGTTCAGCGGTTGCCGACGAGGCGCGGCTCAGAGATCAGCGCGAGCGCGCAACAACCATGAG
>DATJVW010000181.1:0-8426 GCA_035501675.1 Burkholderiales bacterium | reverse complement strand
CACGGGATCATCCGCCAGCTTCGCCCCAGCGCGCTGGACAACCTGGGCCTGCGGGAAGCCGTGGAGGACATGGTCAACACGTGGCGCGAACGCCACCCGGACATCGCCTGTGGCCTGAAGCTGAGCGGGGAACTTGCCGATCTGGGCGAGGCGGTCAACATCACCGCTTATCGCTTGATCCAAGAATGCCTGACCAACGTATTGCGCCATGCCGACGCTACTCGCGCGGAGATCGAGCTGCGGCGCGAGGGCGGCGTCATCCACGTGAGCGTGTGCGACGACGGCAAGGGCCTGGGAGAGCGCAGCGAGAGCGAGAGCGCGCGCTTTGGGTTGATGGGCATACGCGAGCGGGTCCAAGCCCTGAACGGCGAGTTCGCGCTCGAGTCGCGGCCCGCGCAGGGGTTGAAGGTGAGCGCGAGCATTCCGGTTCGATTGCCCGACCGCGACGGGGCGAGCGGGCGATCCGAAGTGAAGGCGATGGCGAAATGACGGGCGGTCCGATTCAGGTCATGTTGGTCGACGACCACGCGGTGGTCCGCATGGGCTTCCGGCTGCTGCTCGAGGGTGCTGCAGACATCAGGGTGGCGGCGGAGGCGGACAGCGGAGAAGAGGCCGTGCGCATGTACTCTGAGGTGAAGCCGAACGTGGTGGTCATGGACATCTCGATGCCTGGTATCGGCGGCCTGGAAGCGATCGACCGCATCCTCGCGCGCGAACCTCAGGCGCGCATTTTGGTGCTGTCGGCGCACGAGGACGCCATGCATGCCAGGCGCGTGCTGAAAGCCGGCGTGGTCGGTTACCTCACCAAGCGCAGCGCGGCCGAAGCGCTCATTCAGGCCATCCGCCAGGTCGCTCACGGCAAGACCTATATCGAGCCGTCCGTCGCCCAGCAGCTCGCACTGCAGCAAATGGGCGGGGAGAAGAGCCCGGTCGACATGCTGAGCGAGAAGGAATTCAAGGTGTTTCTGGCGCTGGCGACGGGCAAATCGGTGGCTGAGATCGCCGAGACCATGTCGCTCAGCCCGCGCACGGTCGGAACGCATCTATATAATATCAAACAGAAATTAGGCGCATCCAACTCCGCTGAGCTGGCCATTATCGCGATCAGGGCCGGCCTGGTTGAGCCGTGAGCAAGTGCGCCGGATGGGGGCGAATCTCATGAAAATCATGAGGTCCATTTCAGTGATTTTCGGTAGTTGCCAGGGCGCTGCGTGAAGACAATGGGGGCGCTAACAGAGCGAAGCAGCAGGTTAAAGTCACCGGACCAGAACCTTTAGGAGACAGATCATGTGGAACAAACCCGAATTCACCGAAATGCGTTTTGGCTTTGAAGTCACGATGTACATCTACAATCGGTAACCGAGTTCGCTTGACCAAAAGGGCTGCCTGCGGGCGGCCTTTTTTTTCGCCCTGAGAATTGCACCGGCCCACGGTCAGTGCCTCCCTCCTTCCCCATCTCCCGCGTTTAGTTGGACTCGGTCTGGCCCGCCGGCTTGGTGGGTCTGCCGAAGTCATAGCGCACACCGACCCAAATGCCGAACGGTGCGCCGGGCGAGCTGAACACGGTGGGCTGCACGCCTGCGGGGTTGTAGCTGAAGTTCGGCCCGGTGAAGAAGTTCTCGCCCAGAACACCGGCAGTCTGGTATTTCCTATCGAACACGTTGTTGATCCGCCCGAACACCTGCAGCTGATCCGTGATCTGCCACCGCCCGTCCAGGTTGAAGATGGTATAGGCGGGAATGGGCCCGTTGGCATCCTGATTGTTGTTGTCGCCGACGGCGTACTGGCTGCTGGCGTAGACGATCGTCCCGCCGATCGAGATCCGGGAGGAGGCCTGCCAATCTGCGCGCAGCTTGAAGTTGTTGCGTGGGATCCCGGGGACGTGGTCGCCCGGCTGGACACTGATATCGCCAGCGCTGTTGGCGGACGAGTTGTTGGGGCTGAAGATGAAAAAAGAGGACTGATAGGTCGCATTCACGTAGCCATATGCGGCCTGTAGATTTACTGCGCCCAGCCTCTGCTGGACGCCCAGCTCCACGCCCTGCCGACGCGTCTGCGGGATATTGGTGAAGTAGCCGACCGTGCCGCTCGCGCCGCTACTGACGAATTGGATGTCGTTGGAGAGGTTGGCCTGGTAAACGGCGGCGGTCCAGGCGGTATTGGTGGACAGCATGCCGCGACCGCCGAGCTCCAGCGTCTTGGCAATGACCGCCTGCAGCGGGGGATCGGAGACGAAAGCGTTGGGAAGCTGGCAGGGTGCGCTGGGATCGGCGCAGGTGAGCTCGACGGGGGTCGGTGCGCGCATGCCCTCGTTGTAGCTGACGTACGTGTTGATCGCCTTGCTCGGGTTGTAGTTGAGACCGACAGCCGGGTTGAAGCGCTGGTAGGTATTGGTGCCGTTGATGCTGGGCGTGGTGCCCAATTCGTCGGTCAGCCGAATGGTCGCGATATTGTAGCGGCCGGCGAGCGTCATCAGCAGCTGATCGGTGAACGCGAAGGTGTCCGTGAAAAAAAATCCGCTGTAGGCGTTGGTGCTGTTCACATCGGTGAACAGAACGTACGGGCCCACGCCTACCGTGTCGCGCGCCGAGTTGAACACGGCGTTCTGCTCGCTCTGCGTGAAGACGGTGTTGCCGTAATCGTAGCTCGCGCCGAGGGTGAAGCTGTTCTTGTGCGATACCAGCGGCTTGAGCAGCGTGAACTGAATGGTGCCTCCGGCGCCGGTGGTATCGGTCAGGCTTTGGAGGTTGCTCGCCGGGCACAGCGTGTCGGGTGTGGTGCCGTCACAGACGGTGCCGCTGTTGCCGCCGTCGAACTCGCCGTTGACGTTGCTGCTGGTGTTGCTGCTTTGGAGCTCGCGCCAGTACACGTTGCCGGCCAGGATCTTGTCCTCGCTCAGTACCTTGCTCAGCCGCAGGTTGACGAAGTTGAGGTTGTTGTTGGTGATGTCGGGCCAGGTGTAGGCGATCTTGTCGTTGGCTGAGTACATCGCAGCGGGGATTGTTTGCGCCCCAAACAGGTTGTTGTCGGCGAAGCTGTAGCTCAAGTCCGCATCGAAGTCCGCGGTCTGATAGCCGACCTTGCCGAACACCTGCTGGACCACGCTCGACGAGTGGTCGCGCCAGCCGTCGCTGTTGTAATAGTTGCCATAGACGTAGTAGTCGAAGTTGTCTTTGACACCCCCGTATTCGAAGTTGCCGCTGTAAGTTGCGAATGATCCACCGAACAGCGCCACCGAGCCCCCCGGGTACTCGCGGCCGCTTTTGGTGTTGACCGATAGCGCCCCGCCCAGCGTGTTTAGACCGAACACCGGGTTGGATCCCGGAATGAGCGTCATGGAAGAGATCGCTCCCTGCGGGATCAGGTCCCAGTTGACGACGTCGCCGAAGGGCTCGTTGACGCGCACCCCATCCTGAAACACCGAGAGCCCCTGCGGGAAGCCCAACAAAGGCGACGCGGTGAAGCCGCGGAAGTTGACATCCGGCTGGAACGGGTTGCCCTGCGACTCGTTGACGCTGACGCTGCCGAGGTTGCGGTCGAGGTAGTCGGGCAAGCTGATCGATTCCTGCTTCTGCATCTGCGCGCCGGTGACCGCCTGGACGTTGGCCGGCACCTCGCTTACAGGGGTGCCGATGCCGGGCAGCGGCGTCGTGCCCACGACCTCAACCGTGGGCGTTTCCAGCTGAGCGGCGGGGTTGGCCTTCGGTTCGACTTCCTGGCTCAGCGCGGGGAGCGCTGAGCAGCCGGCCGCGAGCATTGCGGCGGCGATCCGGGTTTTCATTGTTCTGGTCTCCTTCCCGCGTTCTTGTGCACACGCGCTCGCATGCGCCTGGTGGCTGGTACCAGCCAGTGTGGTTGTTTTCCTGCATGGTCCCGACCCGTTCGGCGGTCCGCTTCCCGGCTCCCGCCGCTCACCCGGGGTCGTACGCTCTGCCGATCCGCCTGATCCCGCTAAGAAATCCGGGCCCTTTTGGGCCCGGTCAAGCAAGCTCGAGTCGGGTGGTATGGTCGAGGGTCAGCTACGGGCCACGGGGCCTGTTGCAAGCCGGGTGCCAGGACGCATCACTCGCCTGGGAGGCCGTATTTTTCCATCCGATAGCGCAACGTCATGCGCGACACACCGAGGCGGCGCGCGGACTCTGAGACATTGCCGCCCGTGGCATCGAGCGCGCGCTGGATCAACAGGCGCTCGGCTTCCTCAAGCGTGAGCCCGTCGATGGGGTCGGCTTGTGCGCCGGCGGGCACGGCGATCACGCTCCTGGACAGGCCCAGATCCGCGGGCGAGATCTGGTGGCCCTGGCTCAGCATGACTGCGCGCTCTACCAGATGCCTCAGCTCGCGCACGTTGCCCGGCCAGCGGTATGCCAGCATGGCTGCGCGGGTATCTTCGGTGAAGCGCGCAGCGCCGAGCCTGTAGCGGCGAGCGGTCTGGTCGGAAAAGTGGAGCGCCAGAAGCCAGACGTCCTCGCCGCGCGCACGCAGCGGCGGTATCTCCAGGGTCAGCGCATTGAGGCGGTAGTAGAGGTCGGCGCGAAACGTTCCCTGCGCGATCATCTCCTGGAGGTTGCGGTTGCTGGCGGCGACGAAGCACGCGCCGACGACGTGCTCCCGCGTAGAGCCGATGCGGCGCACCTTCCTGCGCTCGATGACGTTGAGCAGCTTGGCCTGCAGCTCTAGAGGAAGCTCGCCGATCTCGTCCAGGAACACGGTCCCGTCCTCGGCCGCCTCGATCAATCCGACTCGCGCGCTGGTGGCGTTGGTGAAGGCGCCTTTTTCATGGCCGAACAGCTCCGCCTCCATCAGCTCGCGCGGAAGCGACGCACAGTCCACGTGCACGAAGGGCCGATTGCGGCGATTGCTGGACAGGTGCAACAGCCGTGCCGCGACATCCTTACCGCTGCCGGTCTCGCCCAGCACCAGCACGTTGGGCGCGGGCTCGGCGGACGCGTCCGTGAGGCGGGCGAGCCGTACGATCTGGTTGCGCACCTCCACCAGCACCGGGCTGTCGCCCAGCAGCAGGGCTCCCTCCACGGCGTGGCTGTCGCGGCTGCGCGAGGAGTCCAACTGGTGTTGCAGCCGTCTCGCTTCGAGCGCGCGGTCGACTGCGATGAGCAGCTCGTCCAGGTCTATCGGCTTCTTGAGATAGTCTGCCGCGCCCTGCTTCATGGCGTGCACCGCGTCGTTCACCTCGGCGTGGGCCGTCAGCACGATCACAGGCGGTGCCGCCTCCGGCGCGCGCCGCAGGTTCTCCAGGAACTGCATACCGCTGCCGTCCGGCAGCCTGAGGTCGAGGAGGATCAGGTCGGCGAACCCGCCTTCCAGCAGCGCGTGCGCCTGCCCCAGTGTGCCGGCGACGGCACACTGGTATCCGGCCTTCTCCAACCGCCGGCGAACTGCGTTGGCGAATAGCGCCTCGTCGTCGACGACCAATACACGTTGAGCCTGCGCAGTGGGGCGGGAGGACCGGGCGGCGATTTCGGCGGAGGCGGACACGGTGTGACTCACGCGGGGAGCGTCATGAGCACACGCGTGCCGTTGGGGCCCAGAGGCTCGAAGCGCACGCTGCCGCCGTGCACGTCGCAGACCTTCACGGCGAAGGGAATGCCTAGCCCGGTCCCGAAGCGCTTGGTTGACGGTCCGGGCCGCAGATCCTGTGGATCGGGCGTGAACGGCATCCCTCCGGCATGGTCTTCGATGGTGATTTGCACAACGCCGCCGATCCGTGCTGCTCCCAGAGCGACGGCGCCCCCTTCGGGTGTCGCCTCGACGGCGTTGAGCACTAGACCGTGCAGCGCCTGCTCCAAGAGCTGAGCGTCTACGGACAGCTCCAGCCCGCGCTCCAGCTGCGAAAGGTCGAGCCGCACGCGCCGCTGCTTGAGCCGGCTTTGCAGCAGGATAGCGATATTGTCCGCGAGCGTTCCAGCCGTGCACCACGCGCGCTGCGGTTCGAGCGGGTTGAGATAGGACAGCAGGGCATGGGTCCAGTGCTCGAGGCGATCGGTCGCGGAGATGATGCCCTGCAGCCCGTCGCGTACCTCGAGCGGCAGCCCAGGGTCGTTGATGACTTGCGCGGTTGCGCGGATGCTGGCCAGCGGATTGCGGATGTTGTGCGCGACCACCGGTATCAGCGCCGCGAGCGTGGCTTGCTTTTCCGCCCGCACCAACGAGGCACGGCTGTCCGACAGGTCTCGCGCCATCTGATTGACCGAGCGCGCGAGCTGCTTCAGCTCCGCCGCTCCGACCTCCGGTGCACGATGATCGAGGCTGCCGCGGCTGATCATCTCGGTGGCGCGCTGTACCGAGTACAGCGGATCGACCATGGCACGGCGCAGCACGAAGCGTGACCACAGCAGCAGCCCCACCGCGCCTAGCAGAGGCACCGACAACAGCAGCGGCGACAACCAGGCCAGCACGGCGCGCCGGCGCTGCAGCGCCTGCTGCTGCAGCTCCAGCTCCCGCTCGATCTCGGAAAAGGCGGCCTCGTAACTCTGCAGGCTGCCGCGCTCCAACTCGCTGTCCAGAAGCGAACGGCGCCGGGCCAGGGAATAGCTCGGCCAGTCCGTGATCAGACCGTCGGTGTGGGCGCGAATCCCGTTATAGGCGCGCCCCAGACGCTCGATCGCGTCGCGCTCGGCGTCCGTTCCAGCGACCGATCGCAGCGTGCTCAGACGCACCTCGATCTCGCGCGCATAAGCGCGATACTGGGTTACGGCGTCGGTGTCATCCAAGAACAGGGCGTCGAACACCTCCTTCATCTGCCGGTAGAGGCTGCCACGCATCCCCTGGGTCTCCTCGACCAACGCGTTGATGCGCAGCGATTCGCGCGAGGACTGCTGCCACAGGTACAGTCCGACGCCGCCGATGGCCACGGTGGCCAGCACCAGCAGCAGCGCGCCGACCGCATAGGCCAGGACCAGCTCGCGCAAGGACAGCGTGCGAAAACTCATGGTTGTAACGGGGACTCGGCACCGATTATAAGTGTCCTCGGGGCGCCGATGGCCGGCAGGCAGGATGCGGAGCAAGGGTTGTCATCCCGGCGCGGCGGTGTAACATACCCCGCTTTCGCGCACAGGGGGGTACATGGCAAACAACGTCAGCGCGCGGCGCTACGACAAGGTCGCCATCGCACTGCATTGGCTCGTGGCGCTCGGGGTCTTCGTGATGGTCGGGCTGGGCTGGTACATGGTGGGCATCGCGAAGGGCACGCCGCCGCGGGCGTTTTTCTATAACCTGCACAAGTCCATCGGCGTGACCGTCGCGATCATCGTGTTGGTGCGGGTAGTGTGGCGCTGGAACCATCAACCCCCACCGCTGCCGCCGGGTACCGCGAGCTGGGTGGTGAACGCGTCCAGGTTGAGCCATAGCCTGCTCTACGCCCTGCTGGTTCTGATGCCAGTGGCGGGCTTCACCGCGTCTAACTTCACCAAGTACGGAGTCACTTATTTCGGGCTGTTCAAGATCGGGCCGCTGTTCGCCGAGAACAAAGCGCTGTACGAGCTGTTTCAAGGCATCCACCACGCCGCATCCGAGGTGCTCGTGATCGTGATCGGGATCCACATCGCGGGTGCGCTGAAGCACCTGCTCATCGACAGGGACGGCGTGTTCTTCCGCATCCTGCCGGGCCGCTTCCCCTGAGGGCGCGCGGCGAGGACGAGGTCAAGCGCGCCGGTTACCGCGCAAGTAGAAGAACCCGATGACGATGAGCGTCATCAAGGCAAGCTGGAGGGTCAGACCCTGCAGGTTGGGGTAGATGCCGAGCAGCGGGATCGAGGGGAAGTTGATCCGACTTGATGCGAGCTTGCCTGCCTCCTGGAGTGCCGCGATGCCCTGGCCGGCAAACACCACGGCCATCACGGCCAGCAGAACCGAGCTGACGGCGAAGAACGCTCGCAGGGGCAGCCGCACGCTGTAGCGCGCAATCAGCCAGGCGAGCACAACGAGCGAGGCAAAACCCAGCCCGAATCCGGCGATCACCGCGGTCTGGCCGTCGCCCTCGGATTGTGCCCACAGGGCCTGATAAAAGAGGACCGTCTCGAACACCTCGCGATAGACGGCGAGAAAGGACACCAGCGCGATGCTGAACAAAGCTCCACCGCTGATGGCCGTGCTCATCTGAGCGCGGATGAACTCGTTCCAGCGCGCTGCGTTGGACCTGCTGTGCAGCCAGAAGCCGACGTAAAGGAGCAGCCCGGCCGAGATCAGAGCGGTGATGCCTTCGGTCACCTCTCGATGGGCGCCGCTGATGGCGATGAGCTTGCTAGAGATCACCCATGTCAACCCGCCCAGCAGCAGCGCGGCGACCCAGCCCGCATGCAGCCAGGGAAGGCTCCCGCGCCTGCCTGTGCGCACCAGAAACGCCGCCATGGCCGCGAGCACCAGGACGGCTTCAAGGCCCTCGCGCAGGATGATGATGAGCGAGCTCACGA
>DATJVW010000180.1:0-13586 GCA_035501675.1 Burkholderiales bacterium | reverse complement strand
CGTTGGAGGTATCCGCTTTGCAACTGGTATAGACCACGCCGGGTACCATGAAGCAATCTTTGGTATCAACTGCCGGGTTGCCGTATCCGAAGTTCGGCCCATAGGAAGCTTGGCTGACTCGTTCCTGGCCGCCATACAAATACAGATCCCAGCTCTGATTAGGATGGGCCACCAGCCCGAGCAGCCAGTCGAGGCCGGGCACGGGCTGAAGTTGGCCGTTCGGCTTGATCGTGACATCGGGCAGCTGTGCCGAGCCGTAGCGTCCGATTCCTTCTCCCCACAAGAAGCTCGCCTGGAAGTCGAGCTTTTTGCCCGCCAACGGCAGGATCATCGAGCCGCCTATTCCGCCCCCTAAGCTGGTCGAGTTGCTGCCAGCGATATTGTCGCTAAAGGCTCGGCCCACAGCGTACAGCTCGTAGTGCCCGTAACCCGGATCCGCCGTGCCCTTGATGATGACGTCCGGCGTGAAGTTGGTCGAGTAACTCGCGAGCGGGCTTGTGGACGGGAATGCAGCACCATTGTTGAGCAGGCCCCCCGAGCCGCCTGGGTTGGCGTAACAAATTGAGGCTCCGCACGTCGGAATGGTGCCCACGTTGCCCGCCGGCACGGCATCCGCGTTGATGATGGCCTGTGCGCTCTCGAGGGACAGCCCCAACGAAGCATGGTCCCACTCCTTGACGGCACGCAGCTGCACATTGCGCGACCAGTTGAAACCGACCGTGTACTGCGCGTCGATCGTGTAGGGAATATTCTCCTGCCGGGGCGTGATGTCGACCTTGTCCATGGTCAACAGGCTCCAGGATTGACCGGCGAGGATATACATGCCCCAGTCGCTGCGAGCATAAGTAAGGTAGGCCTGCCGCAGGCGCGGCACGTAGCTGTTGCTCTCATTCGAGTTCGAAGTGACACCAACGCCCAAGAAGTCGGCTTCGAAGTATGCCGCCACCGCCGTGTCCTTGTCCGCATCGCCGCTCGCCAGCAGGCTCAGGCGGCTCTGGCGCGCCGATCCGCGGGTCTCTGGGATCTTGTAGTTCGGATTGCTGGGCAGGGGAATGCCGCCGTTATAGCTCGAGTTCACGTCGGCGGTCTCGTTGCGGCTGCGGAAAATACCCGCTCCTTCGATGAACCCCCCGACCTTCAACTTGACGCCTTCGCTCTCTTGTTTGGCGGCCTCAGCCTTCGCCTCCTCCTTCTTCTGCAATGCCTCATACTGCTGCTGGGTGATGGCACCGTTGTCGCGCAAGGTCTTCAGCAGCTCGGCGTTGGCGCTTTGTTGGGGATGCTTCTGCAGTGCTTCGTACTGCTCCTGGGTAATCGTACCGTTGTCGCGCAAGGTCTTCAGCAGATCGTCGTCCGTGCTCTGTTGAGCATGAACCGGCATGCTGAACAGTGCGATCATCGTGACGACAATCGATGTGTAGCTCGCCCTGCGGCCACGACGTTGTAACCAGTCAGACATTAGCGTGCGCGGCATGAGCTTCTCCCCGGAGAATGGACGTTGTTCGCTGTCGGCCGTTGCCGCATCTGGGCGTTAACACGATTGCGCGAAACTGAATGGCTCGGCAGGCTGCGAGGTTTCGATTGTGCGTAACCGGCATGACAACTCGAACTAGCCGGACGCATCGAACGTGGAGAGAGCTTCGGAATCAGTATGACAATTTGATTGATTTTTCCCGCGCGTGGTGTAAGGTTCGCCGCCTGGACGACGCACGAGACGCAGCAGGGAAGAGCCGCTTTGGATGCCCGACGGCACCCACCGACACGGCAGGAAGCGCTCAAATCGCGCACCCGGCCTATTGACGTTCCGTCAAGAGCGCAAAAGGAGCAACCGCGTTAAGCTGACGACGCGGAACGGGCGTGCGCGCGCTAGTCCAAAAGGCACATACCGCGCCGAACCGATGAACGCTCTGCGCCTTTGGATGGGCAGGCGATGAAAAATCTATCGCGACGGCCCATGCGTGCGCATGCGCATCGGCATAAGCACGCCGCCTTCGGAAAATGGGTTGTCACTGGAGAGAGTCGATCTGGGCTAGTAGTAGCGCCATCCGGGCCCAGCCCCTTGTTCCAAGTTGAGCGCCATGCCCTTCGCTACAGCCGCGGCACGAGTCCGAACGCCGAGTTTTCGGAAAATCCTTTCCAGGTGTGTGGCGACTGTGGCCTCGCCGATACCGAGAACGCGAGCGATGTCACCGTTGGTCTTTCCCTTGCCTACCCAATTGAGTATCTCGACTTCACGAGCGGTCAGCACTCCGCGAATCCGACGTGCATGCGGCTCCGCCAGAGCCGCTTCTTCGGACACAACACGCAGCCAGGCCGCGTAAAGATACGGCAACCAGATCTGCAGCACGTGAGCCGTGCGCGCGCACGGAAGCGTGGGCATCTTGAAGAAGACGAAGAAGGAACACGGCTGGCCGTCCGGTCCGGCAAAGCCGTCGGCCAGGGCGTTGCTCAGATCGAACTCGCGAATTTCGTTGAGCAGGCGTTCTGTCTCCGGGGGGGAGCCGATTTCGGGCGCCGCACCGAGCCTCACCGTCGACCAGCCGCCTTGCTGCCACATCCTCACGAGGCTATGAAGAAGCCCTCCGTCGGGGCGACAAAGTTCCGCGAATTTTTTTTCCGCCAAGGGGAAACTGCCAAACCACTCGAATTTGAGCCGACGTGAGGAAGCATGAGCGAGCCCGCAGACGAGCACTTCGTGAGCGAGAACGCTTTGAAATGTGCCCTGCACCCAGGAGAAGAACTTCGCGCGCGTCCTGATCTCGATTGCCGTCTCGCTGTTCGCAAGCATCATTTCGGCGTCGCGCCCGCCGAAGAAGAGCGCCTCGTTTCCCATCACACAACAGGCTCCGCTGCTGTTTGGAGGATCAGTTCCGCCGTGACAAGCAATATCGCCCGTTGCCCTTACGCACAGCTTTCATCTACACGGGCCGTTGCGCGAGCAGGCTCACCTCGGGATCGAAGCTCGCCCGCCACCAGATCCCGGAGGCGGTCCTGTCACAAGCCTGCCAGATGCCGCCTGCACCTATGCGCTCTTCGTTCACACCACGTCCATTCCGTCGAGCTCCATTTCGAGGAAGCTATGGATTCGAACGCTCAGGACCCGCGCGCAGCGCGAAGGGTGGCGGCAACAGGTTGGCATCAGAGCGCAGGATCCGAGATCAACGCCGAACCTCCCGAGAGTCGTGGTCGCCGCAATCAGGCAGACATCAGGTTGCGCCATAGCACGAGCCGTGCCTCGAGGCTAGCTTGTTGAAATTCGGGGTGAAGCGAAATGAGATCCCCGGTGGAAAAGGTAGACGGGTGGTTGGTTTGAACCGAAGCGGCCAAACGAATGGGTGATTTGAACCAACGCCTTCGGATCAACGGCGATACGGCCGTCGGCGCGACAAACTGCATGGCCCCGCAGCCTCGGGGTGGCGGCGTGCACGTGTAGTGCGGTCCGCTCTCCGTGAATGTCGCGTTGGCACAAACTCTGCCTGCGGGCCCATCATCAGCTAAGCATGCCGAGGGTAGCTGATCCCCGGCGGTCGGAAGCGAGCACCGCAAACCGGCAGACCTCGGAGAGGATTCCGACCCTCTTCAGCAACTTGGCCTAAAATGCTCCGAGACACAGATCTACGTGCGATCTCGATGAGGTCCTTGCTCCTGCGCCCCACCCAATTGGTCGCATTGGTGTTCGTGCTCGTGCTCACGCTCGCGCTCGGCGCTCTGTCCCTGTTCACCTGGCTGGACTTCAAGCGCATCGAGTCCATCCGGGCTCACGTGAATCGCACCACTCTGCTGCAAGAGAGCCTAAGCGCCTTGAAAGAGGTCCAGCTGCAGGTCGCAACGCGCGGATCTTCTCCCGACGGTGGCAAGCTGGCGGTAGTGCGCGCGGATCTGGCGCAGATTCCGGTCAAGGGTGGTCCAATCCGTGCCTACACGCGCGAGCGTCTGGACCGACTGGACCGCCTGCTTTCGCAAGCCGAGACGCAGCCGCAAACGGCTTTGCCGCCGACTCTGGCCCTGCTGAGCGAGATGCTGGAGCGGGAGAACCGCATCCAGGTAGAGCTGCTCGATACCGTCTATGGCAGCACGAAACTCGAATCGCAGCTCGCACTGGCCGCGCTAGTGGGTTTTCCGACCCTGGTGCTGCTCGCCCTGTGGGCTCTGCGCCAACGAGTGTTTCGTCCGATCGGGGACCTCAAGAATTTCCTGTCGCGCTTGGCCAATGGCGACTTCACCCCTGTGGCCCTCACGCACATCGATCCGCTGCTGTTACCGCTGTTCCACAACTACAATCAGATGGTCAATCGCCTGGAGCAACTGGAACAGGCTAACCGCCAACGCACGATGTCGCTGGAGCAAGAAGTCCGGGCCGCTACCCAGGCTCTGCTCCAGCAGCAGCAGACTCTGTCCCGAGCCGAGCGGCTCGCCGCGGCGGGGGAGGTGTCCGCCACCCTCGCCCATGAGCTGCGCAATCCGATCGCCGGGATCCAGCTCAGCCTCGAGAACCTGCGCCGCGAGCTTCCCGATCCTGCTGTCGCGGAGCGCTTGGACATGGTGATTGCCGAGCTACACCGCCTCACGCGTCTTCTGAACGGCTTGCTGCAACAGTCGAGTCACGTTCCGGAGCCGCCGCGCATGGTCAGCGTCCATCGGCTGGTGCAAGAGCTCGCGACCCTCATCCGGTACCAGCTCCCTCCGCATGTCCGGCTCGTCACGCGGGCCGAAGAGGACTTGAGGTGCCGGGTCCCCGAGGACGGAATCAGACAGGCCGTGCTCAACCTGGTGCTCAACTCCGTTGCGGTACTGGGCGACACGCCTGGCACCGTGACAATCGATGTCGAGTACCGCAACGGCGCGCTTACAGTCCGGGTGCTGGACGAAGGCCCGGGCTTTCCGGAAGCGCTGCTCTCCGGAGGCATCCGGCCTTTCGTCACATCTCGAGAGTCCGGGACGGGGCTTGGACTCGCCATCGTCAGGCGGTTCGCACGGGATCTGGGCGGCGAGCTCACCATTTCGAACCGAGTGCCCCGAGGAGCATGCGTGACGCTGAGCTTACCTTGCGCGCGAGAGGATGTCCGACACGCTCTTGCTGGTTGAGGATGAGCCGCTGTTGAGCGCGGAGCTGGTGCGGCATTTCCGGCGCGAAGGCTTCGAGGTCATCACTGCGGGGACCCTGGCCGATGCGAAGCGTCTGCTGCTGCAGGATCAGGTGCAGCCGCTGGTCGTGATATCGGACATGAGTCTTCCGGACGGGAACGCGCTCGACCTCTTGGAAGCGATCCGATCCGAGGCGATGGGCGGGGAGTGGATTTTTCTCACGGGCTACGGCGGCGTAGCGGATTCGGTCCGCGCCCTGCGGCTCGGAGCTTACGACTTCTTGGAGAAGCCGTGCGAGCTGGACCGCCTGGACCTGATCGTATCGGGGGCAGTGCGCAGCGCCCGGGCGCAGCGCCAGCTCCGGGAGCGAGCGGCGGCGGAGAATCGCCGCTACACGCCCGCAGCCTTCGTCGGCCGCAGCGAAGCGGCGCGTTCCGTGCGCGAGCTGCTGGCCAAGCTGGCGCGAGCGCCTTTCAGCACTCTGCTCTTGACCGGCGAGACGGGCACCGGCAAGGGCCTGGCCGCGAGAATCCTGCATCACAGCGGAGCACGCCGCGAAGGGCCTCTGGTAGAAGTCAACTGCGCCGCGCTGCCGCACGATTTGCTCGAGTCCGAGCTGTTCGGGCACGAACCGGGCGCATTTACCGGCGCCAAGGGGCGGCGCAGGGGGCTGATGGAGCAGGCCCATGGGGGGACGATCTTCCTCGACGAGATTGGAGAGCTGAGCCCGGACCTGCAGGCGAAGCTGCTCACGGTCATCGAGGATCGGCGTCTGCGTCGCTTAGGTGGCACGAGCCAGATCCAGGTCGACGTTCAAGTGGTCGCGGCAAGCAATCGAAGCCTTTCGGAGCGCGTCCAGGCCGGGGCCTTTCGCAGCGACCTCTTTCACCGTATCACGGTGTTCACGCTCGAGTTACCCGCCCTGCGCCACCGCAAAGAAGACCTCAACGACCTCGTGCCCCTGTTCGTGGCCGAATACAATGCGAAAGCGGGGAGATCGGTCCGTGTCATTCCCGACCCGGTCTGGGCGTCGTTGCGCGCCCATGACTGGCCGGGTAATGTGCGGGAGCTGCGTAACGTGGTAGAGCGCTGTGTCTTGCTGTCGGACACCCAGACATTTGCCGCACAATGGCTGCAGCTGCACCCATCTCCGACCCGCGCGCAGCCAGGCGAGGTCCACGGCGGCGCCGACCGGGAGCTGCATCTGCCCTTGGACGGAAGCTTGAGCCTGGAAGAGATGGAAAAGAAGATCGTCAGCGAAGCGCTCGAGCGGGCCCACTACAACGTAACGGCGGCGGCGCGGCTGCTCGGCACCTCGAGAGAGACGTTGCGCTACCGGGTAAACAAGTACGGACTGAGATCCGAAGACTGACAAGGACAAAGGAGAAGTCGCTTGGACGCCGAACATCTGCGCACCCTGCAGGCGCCGCTCAAGGAACGCTATCGGTCGCAGCCCGAAGCCGCGATCATTACCCTCAAAGCCAGGGGGCGCCTCGGGGACGAAAGCATCTCCTGCAAGGTCGAAACCGGGAAGGCGCTGGTCGACGCGGGCCTGCATCCCGCTAGCGGCGGCGATGGCAGCTTCGCCTGCTCGGGGGACATGCTGCTCGAAGCCCTGGTCGCCTGCGCCGGTGTCACGCTGAAGGCGGTGGCCACCGCTCTCGACGTATCGCTGCGCGGTGGAGTGGTGAGCGCGGAGGGTGACTTGGATTTCAAAGGAACGCTGGCGGTGGACAAGCAAGCCCGGGTCGGATTCTCGGCCATTCGCCTGCGCTTCGACTTGGACTCGGATGCGAGTCAGGACCAGCTCGACAAGCTCATCGCGCTAACCGAGCGCTACTGCGTCATCTATCAGACGCTGCGCAATCCACCATCTGTCTCGCTCACGCGCCGCCCCGAGCAGCGACCCGGATAGGGCTGGGCGCACCCGCGCGTCCTAGGGCCCGCACAAGCGAAAATCCCGCGCACCGTTTCCAGTGCGCGGGATCGTGTCCGTCGAGTACCGTCTCGCGCCGGCCAAGCGAAGGGCGTTACGCCGCCTTGCTCCGCTTGGCCGACCGCCCGGTTCAAGTCTCGGTGTCCAAGAAACTGCGCAGCCGCTCTGACCGCGAGGGGTGGCGCAGCTTGCGCAGGGCCTTGGCCTCGATCTGACGGATGCGCTCGCGCGTCACGTCGAACTGCTTGCCGACCTCCTCCAGGGTGTGGTCGGTGTTCATCTCGATACCGAAGCGCATGCGCAGGACTTTGGCCTCGCGCGGCGTGAGCGTATCCAGCACTTCCTTGGTGGCGTCGCGCAGGCTGGTGTAGACCGCAGCCTCTACCGGCGCCATGGTCCCCTGGTCCTCGATGAAATCGCCCAGATGCGAGTCGTCGTCGTCGCCGATCGGCGTTTCCATCGAGATCGGCTCCTTGGAGATCTTCAGGATCTTGCGGATCTTCTCCTCGGGCATCTCCATCTTGGTGGCGAGCAGCGCCGGGTCGGGCTCCTGTCCGGTCTCTTGCAGGATCTGCCGCGAGATGCGGTTCATCTTGTTGATCGTCTCGATCATGTGCACCGGGATGCGGATGGTGCGGGCCTGGTCTGCGATGGAACGCGTGATGGCCTGTCGGATCCACCAGGTGGCATAGGTCGAGAACTTGTAGCCGCGGCGGTATTCGAACTTGTCCACCGCTTTCATCAGCCCGATATTGCCCTCCTGGATCAGGTCCAGGAACTGCAATCCACGGTTCGTGTATTTCTTGGCGATGGAGATCACCAGGCGCAGGTTGGCCTCGGTCATCTCGCGCTTGGCGCGGCGCGCCTTGGCCTCGCCCGTTGACATCTGGCGGTTGATCTCCTTGAGGTCCCGAACCGGAATGCCCACCCGCTTCTGCAGGTCGATCAGCCGCTGCTGGTGTTCGAGGATCGCCGGCGCGAAGCGTGCCAGCGCATCGCTGTAAGGCTTGCGCGACGCGACCTCACGCTTGACCCACTCGAGGTCTTCCTCGTTGCCCGGGAAGAACTTGATGAAGTGGGTGCGCGGCATGCCGGCTTTGTCCACGCACAGCTCCATGATCGCCCGCTCGTACGAGCGCACTTCTTCCACCATTTTGCGCACGCTGTCGCACAGAGCCTCGATCTGCTTCGCCGCGAAGCGGATCATCATCAGCTCTTTGGAGATCTCCTCCTGCGCCTTGACGTAGGGCTTGCCGCGCGGGCCGTGCTTGGCCAGCGCCTTCATCATCTTGGTATACAGCTGACCGATGGTGGCAAAGCGCCCCAGCGCCGCGAGCTTGAGCTGCAACAGGCTGGCGCTCTGCACGGCGGCGCCGTCCTCGTCCTCGCCCTCCTCAGCATCGAGCTCTTCCTCGATCACTTCGTCCGCGATCTCGTCGCCGATGATCTCCTCGGCGTTGGGGTCGAGCAAGCCGTCCACCACCTCGTCCGCGCGCATCTCGTCGCGCTCAACCTTCTCGCCCAGCTGCAGGATCTCGGCGATCGTGGTGGGGCAGGCGGAAATGGCCTGGATCATGTGGCGCAGACCGTCCTCGATGCGCTTGGCGATCTCGATCTCGCCTTCGCGCGTCAGCAACTCGACCGACCCCATCTCGCGCATGTACATGCGCACCGGGTCCGTGGTCCGCCCAAACTCCGAGTCCAGCGTGGAGACCGCGGCCTCGGCTTCCTCGACCGCATCCTCGTCCGGCGCCGTGGGCGTCGAGTCGGACATGAGCAGGGCCTCGGTGTCCGGCGCCTCGTCGTACACCTGGATGCCCATATCGTTGATCATGCTGATGATGTTCTCGATCTGCTCGGCATCCAGCATGTCGTCAGGGAGATGGTCGTTGATCTCGGCGTAAGTGAGGAAACCACGCTCCTTGCCCAGGACGATGAGGTTCTTGAGGCGCGTGCGGCGCGCCTCAGCGTCGTTGGGCAGAGCCTCGACCTTCTCCCGCTCGATTTCCTTGACCTTTTGTTCCTTTGCCATGGTCACCTTCAATGACGAAATGGGCGAAAAACCGTTCAGTTTACTAAAATCTACCCGATCAGTCCGATTTGACCGTTTTGCCGCCGACTGGTGCCCGGCTGAGCAGCGCGCGCGCCTCCTGGCTCAGCTCCCCCGGGGAGGAAACGCCTTTGGCAAGCTGCGTCCGGCGCGTTTCTTCCGCCTCACCCAGGAGAGTCTCGACCGACCCGCGGACCTCGATCAGCAGCTCCTCTGCGTTGAAGCGTTGCAGCTCGAGAACCACCGGCATGAGTCGCTGCACGGTGGCGCCGTGCCCGCGAGCTCGTAACAGCTCGATCATACCGGCGACATTGAGTTCCCGGTGCAGCGCGCGCGACTCCTCGATGAGGTCGAACAACGCGCTGGCCTCGACGTTTTCGGCGTGCGGCGACGGCAGGGTGATGGGCCAGAGTTCCGTGACGAGCCTGGGCTCTGCGAGGACCCGTTCCAGCAGCTTGGCATACGGGTTCGAAGCCCGCCGCGGCGAGCGCTGGGGCACTCCCGCCTCCCGCCCAGAAGGTCTCACCTCGAGGCGCTCATCCAGCTCGGCATGGGAGATCCCGCCCAGCTCCGCCAAGCGCTTCCTCAGCATCAGACCCAAGATGGGTGCAGAGATCTGTTTCACAAGCGGCTTGGCCTCCTGCAGAAACTTCGCGCGGCCTTCGGCGCTGCCCATATCGGCCCGCTCGGTCAGTTCCTTCAACAGGAATGTCGACAGGGGCATGGCCGTGTCCGTCAGGAGACGCTCGAAAGTCTCTCTGCCTTCGCGCCGGACAAAGCTGTCGGGGTCGTCACGCTCGGGCAACAACAGAAACCTCACCTGTTTGCCGTCTTGCAGCTGCGACAAACTATTCTCCAGCGCGCGCCAGGCGGCCCGACGCCCAGCCGCGTCGCCATCAAAGCAGAACACGATCTCATCGGTCTGCCGCAGCAGTTTCTGGACGTGCCAGGGCGTAGTGGCCGTGCCCAATGTGGCCACCGCGTAGCCGATTCCGCACTGGGCCAGCGCGACCACGTCCATGTACCCCTCCACCACGACGGCGCGACCCGCACCTCGGATGGCCTGCCGTGCCTGGAACAGACCGTACAGTTCGCGCCCCTTCTCGAACAGGGGCGTCTCGGGGGAATTGAGATACTTGGGCTCCGAGTCGTCCAGCACTCGCCCGCCAAAGCCGATGACCTGTCCGCGCGGGCTGACGATCGGGAACATGATCCGGTCGCGGAAGCGGTCGTAGCGCTTGTCCTCGTCACCCTGGATCACCAGTCCGGCGTCGACCAGGGCTTTGGCCTGATAGTTGCCGAACACGACGGCCAGGTTCTGCCAGCCAGAAGGGGCGAATCCCACCTGGAAACGCGCCGCGATTTCCCCGGTGAGCCCGCGGCCCTTCAGGTAGGCGATGGCTTTTTCCGAGCGCTTCAGCTCCGACTTGTAGAACTGTGCAGCACGCTGCAACAGCTCCGTGAGCTCCTCGGACTGCACTTGCTTCGACACCTCCTGCGGGCCGGGCACCGCTTCGGGCACCTTCATACCCGTGCGCGCGGCGAGGTCCTTCACCGCCTCCACAAAGCCCATCCCGCTGTACTCCATGAGAAAGCCGATGGCGCTGCCGTGGGCGCCGCAGCCGAAGCAGTGGTAGAACTGCTTGGTCGGGCTGACGGTGAACGAAGGCGTTTTCTCGCTGTGGAAGGGGCAGCACGCGACCAAATTGGTGCCGGCGCGCTTCAGTGGAAGGTACGACTCGACGACGTCGACCACATCCACTCGCCCCAGGAGCTCTTGAACGAAAGACTTGGGAATCATCGCATCGGCCCAGGCAGGCTCACCCGAGAGGCTGGAAGACGCACCCAACTCGCCGCACCGCAACTCCTGGACGCCGCGGGATCACACACGGCCGCGCCTCCCATGGCATCGCGGCAACCGCATTATAGGTGGTTTTCTCGGGGCTTCCAGATCGCTGCCGACGGACGCTCCACGCAGGACGACGCTGGAGGATCAGCCTGTCAGCTTCGCCTTCACCAGCGCAGACACCTGGGCCATGTCTGCGCGCCCCGCGAGTTCGCGCTTCAACACCGCCATCACCTTGCCCATGTCCCGGGCGGACTTGGCTCCGGCCGTGGCGATCGCCTGAGCCACCGCAGTCTCGATCTCGGTCTGGCTCAGGACCGCTGGCATATAGCTCGCCAGGACCTCAGCCTCGAACTGCTCCGCATCCACCAGGTCCTGGCGCCCGGCAGAGCGGAACTGGCTGATCGAATCACGGCGCTGTTTAAGCATCTTATCGATGACCGCAACAACGTCGGCGTCGGTCAGCTCGATGCGCTCGTCCACTTCGCGCTGCTTGATCGCGGCGAGCAGCAGGCGCAGAGCAGATAGGCGGGCGGCATCCTTGGCGCGCAAGGCCGACTTCATGTCATCTACGATGCGGCTTTTGAGCGTCATAGTGGATCTCACGCCGCTCATCGATCGGCGGCGAGCTCGGCCACAATGCGACGCGGCAGGGCGATGCCCTGCCGCGCGAAATCGGCGGCGGAACCGGCGCTGAGCTCAGTACAGCCGCGGGGGCAATTGCTGACCCCGCAGCCGTTTGAAGTGCCGCTTGATGGCGGCGGCCTTCTTGCGCTTGCGCTCCGATGTAGGCTTCTCATAGAACTCCCGAGCCCGCAGCTCTGTCAGCAGGCCGGTCTTCTCCACGGTGCGCTTGAAGCGGCGCATCGCGACTTCGAAGGGCTCGTTCTCCTTCACCCGTACAGTGGGCATAATCGTGCTTCCCTCAACTCACCGGCCGTTTGGCGACCTGGCTTTTGCAAAGTGCGGGAGTATATCAGAACCGCCCCGCCCGCTGGGGCGGACTGGACTTGTTACCGCGAGGTTCTCTAGGCATGCTGGTACTGGGCATCGAAACCTCCTGCGACGAGACGGGCGTCGCGCTATACGACACGGCCGCTTCGCCGGAGGGTCCGCGCGCCGGACTGCTGGCCAACGCGCTGTACTCTCAGGTGTCCATGCATGCGGATTTTGGTGGGGTAGTGCCGGAGCTCGCGTCCCGCGATCACATTCGGCGCGTGCTGCCGTTGGTCCACCAGGTCCTGTCCGAGAGTGGCCGCCGCGTTCAAGAACTGGATGGGATAGCCTACACACAGGGGCCGGGGCTGGCCGGCGCTTTGCTGGTTGGCGCCTCGGTCGCATCCGGGATGGCCTATGCCCTGGGCATCCCAGCCGTTGGGGTGCACCATCTGGAGGGGCATTTGCTTTCGCCGCTGCTGTCGGGTGATCCGCCTCGCTTTCCCTTCGTCGCGTTGCTGGTCTCCGGCGGGCACACCCAACTGATGCGCGTGGACGCCTTCGGGCGATACGTCCTCCTGGGCGAGACTGTGGACGACGCGGCCGGAGAGGCGTTCGACAAAACCGCCCAGCTTCTCGGGCTGGACTACCCGGGCGGGCCGCAAATATCCCGCCTGGCGGAGCGCGGTGATTCCAGGCGGTTCAAGCTGCCTAGGCCAATGCTCGGCACGGCGGATCTCAATTTCAGCTTCAGCGGGCTCAAGACTGCAGTGCTCACGGCCCTGCGCCAACAACCCGAGGACGCGCAGACGCGTGCCGACCTCGCGGCCGGTGTACAGGCGGCCATCGTTGACGTGTTGGCAGCCAAATCCCTTGCCGCCCTGGATTCGACCGGGCTCGATGAGTTGGTGGTGGCTGGGGGCGTCGGCGCCAACGCGACGCTCCGCGCACGGCTTTCTGAAGAGGCCGGCCGACGCGCCTTCACGGTGCACTACCCGGAGCTGCAATTCTGCACGGATAACGGTGCCATGATCGCGTTTGCGGGAGCGTTGCGGTTACACCGCGGGGCTGGCCGTGACTTGGGGTTCACGGTGCGCGCCCGCTGGGACTTGGCCGAGCTCGCGCCCGCAGCTTAAGCCGAGGGCGGCGTGCTGCGGCGACGCAGGTTCAGCCTGCTCTCCGTGCCCGACCGCAGCCTCTGGATGTTGGCGCGGTGACGCCAGACGAGAAAAGTGGCGATCAGCACTACGGCACCTAAATCGGGGCCCCAGCCCAGAAGCATGGGGCTCACGATAACCGCGGCCACAGCGGCTAGGATGCTGGCAAGCGAGGCGTAGGCCGACAGCGCCGCTACCGTAGCGAACACCACCAGCGCCACCAGCGCGATCCACGGGCTCAGCGCCAGGAGGACGCCCAAGGCCGTGGAAACCCCTTTCCCTCCTTTGAATCCGAAGTAGAGCGGATAGAGGTGGCCGAGAAAGACGGCCAGTGCGCATGCCGCCACGGTCGCCTCTCCGAAGCCGAAGACGAATGCGAAATGGCGTGCCAGGGTGACCGCGACGAATCCTTTAGCGGCGTCGCCCAGCAGCGTGCAGAACGCGGCCGCCCTTTTGCCGGTGCGCAAGACGTTGGTAGCACCGGGATTGCCCGAGCCGTAGGTGCGGGGATCGGGCAGGCGGAAGATCCAGCTCGTGACGACGGCGAAGGAGACGGAGCCGACCAGGTAAGCACCT
>DATJVW010000179.1:0-3304 GCA_035501675.1 Burkholderiales bacterium | reverse complement strand
GTGGGAGCCGGTGGGGAACAAATTCGTGTACGACGGCGTCCCCGGTACTCACCAGTGGTACGACGGTACTCCGCATCCCTGGGAGTTCAAGCGAGTCTGGCATCTGGAACCGTCGCTCACCGATCCGGACACGGTCTACGCCGGGATTGAAGACGCGGCCATCTTCCGCTCGACCGACGGGGGCCAGACGTGGAGCGAACTCCCGGGACTCCGCGGCCACGGCTCGGGACCCCACTGGCAGCCGGGCGCCGGTGGCATGTGCCTGCACACGATCATTCTGGATCCGCGCAACCCCGCCCGGATCTTCATCGCCATTTCGGCCGCGGGCGCGTTTCGTACCGACGACGGCGGCGCGACATGGCGGCCCATTAATCAAGGGCTGCGGTCCGAAACCATCCCCGACCCGAATGCCGAGGTCGGCCATTGCGTGCACCACGTTGCCATGCACCCGTCGCGCCCGGCCGTGCTGTTCATGCAGAAGCACTGGGACGTCATGCGCAGCGACAACGCCGGCGACTCCTGGCACGAGGTAAGCGGTAACCTGCCGACGGACTTCGGGTTCGTCATCGACGTTCACGCGCACGAGCCGGAGACCATCTATGTCGTCCCGATCACGAGCGATTCGTTGCACTTTCCGCCCGAGGGAAAGCTGCGTGTGTACCGCAGCCGGACGGGCGGAAACGAGTGGGAACCGCTTACGCAAGGTCTGCCGCAAAGCGATTGCTACGTGAATGTGTTTCGCGACGCCATGGCGGTCGACTCGCTGGATGCGTGCGGCGTGTATTTCGGCACCAGCGGCGGGCAGGTGTACGCCTCGGCGGATGCCGGCGACAACTGGGCCCCCATCGTCCGGGATCTTCCGCCCGTACTTTCCGTCGAGGTACAGACACTGCCATGATCCGGGTCGTGCTCCCGGCGCATCTCCGAACCATCGCGCGCGTCAACGGCGAAGTGCAGCTCGATGTCGAGGGCCAAGTTACGCAGCGCTCCGTCCTCGATGCACTCGAGGCGCGCTATCCCGCGCTGCGCGGTACGCTCCGAGACTACGTCACGCTGCAACGCCGGCCGTTCGTAAGGTTCTTCGCCTGCGAGCAGGATCTGTCTCATGAGCCGCCGGATGCGCCGCTTCCCGATGCGGTTGCCTCGGGAGCGGAGCCTTTTCTAATAGTAGGAGCCATCGCCGGCGGGTAGCGCCGATCGGGTTGGGCCGCAGCGGGCGCGCACCCTTAGCAGTTCGGTGGCAGAAGTCACCGTGAGTCGCGGCTGGCAGGCGAAAGCGCCGCCCCACCACTGCGAACCAACAGCATGCGACGTTATTTGGGGAGGTATGCAACTTCTAGCACAGGCTGCTGGCGGTGTGGCGTTGTGACGTGAACGGCCTCGCCCCAGCGTCACTTCCAGCATCGCAGCGGGTGCGCACCCTGGCAGCCCTTGGCAGAAGCCACGGTGAGTCGCGGTCGTCTGGCGAAAGCGCCCCGCACCACTGTCAACCAACAGCATGCGACAGTCAAGTGGGGATGCCTGGCCCTGGGCGAACCCTCCCGCCCATGCGGGTGGCTTGTGAAACGGAACCCGGCTTCGTGGGCGGGCCTCCGATCACTGCACCAGTGCGACGCAAATGGCCGCGCCATCGAACGATGCGGCGCCTCCCACGCTCACCGTAAGATTCGAGGTGAACGCGCCTCCTGACGCAGTCCCTGGCGGAGGCGCTTGCCCATAAGCGCACGGAAGCGCGCCGGACTGCAGCGTGGGCACGATGAAATTGACCTGGTAGAGGCCGGGATATCCGGGTGTCAGGCCCGCGAACAATGGAATCGGGGGCGCCGGTAGAGGCGCCGTCGTCCCCGATAATTGCGGTTTGGACGCCAGCGCGCCAGAGTGGAAATTGAAGTCCAGCGTGAACGTCTCCACGGTGGGCACGGGCTGCGCCGCCGGTTGCCCCGTCGGCACCCCGGGATTCGTAGCGCCCAGGCCGACCGCATACGCGATCAGCTCCTCGCCCACCATTGCCGGGCTCATGGTGGAAACCAGCGTCCCGTTTGCATGCGTCACCATCGGCTGACAGGGCAGCGTGCCAGCCGGAGTACCTGGCCCTCCCAGGACCGTATCGCAGGCAGTCAGAATATGCACCTGGTCGGTCTGAACAGTTAACGCGCTCGAGGTCCCCGCCACGCCGTTCTCTGTCACGAAGAACTCGGTCTGGACCACGATCTCAGGACACGCCACGTCAGACGGATTGCAGACCGTAAGCAACCCGTAGGGAATCTGTATGGTAATGGCGGTAATCGCGCCGCAACCCGCGCCGCAGGTGCTGACCGGGCGCACTTCCAGGATCGGCGCTAGGATAGCGATTCCCTGCTGGATGGTGACGCCGATCCCCGCCAACGAAGTGGGCAAATTGCCGGCGCCGGCGTATACCGGCTGTGTGAGAGTGCTGCCCACTCCCGCCGCGAATACGGTGACGATCTGTCCGGGAGCGACGTTGATTGGAGTGGGAAGCGCGTATCCAGCTCCCATAATGGTGCTGGGACTGGCGCTCTGGCCCAGGGCTGAGAGCGCGGTGGCTGCGGCGATAAGGACGTACCGCGTTAGTGAATGAATCATCACAGATACCTCTAGGCTAAGACCTCCGGCCAGGCATTTACCCGACATTCCAGCCTTATTATTTGAGGCCCCGCACGCTCGGGTGACGAAGCGCACGGCGCAGCGAACAGATGCATGCTTCCGCCATTCTAACTCCGGGCGCGCTTGGGGCGTCTTCCGGCTGCGCCGCTCTGGCCACGTTTCGCGCGTCACAGATGCCAATTCATCCACGCAATATCGCATCGTCGCCCGCATGAGCGCGGTGTCGCCATCTAGTCCTCCAGGTTCCTTCGCTGCCGGCCTTGCCCGCCTCGCCCGCTTCCAGCGCGAGCCGCAAGTGTGGCCGGAGCCGCCGTAGCATGCCCATAGCTATGGCTAAGTACCCACGTTCGCAGTTACGCTCAGTTTGTTTGGTCCCTTGCCGGCTCGCGTGGCTCCCATCGGAGCCACGACTAAGTATATTTGTACTAAAGCGCACCCGAACATATAGCAGTGCGGCGGCCGTCCTTGCGGCCTGCCGGCGCGGGACGCTAACACGTCATGTAAGCCCGCGGCTGGGTATTGGAAGATTCCCACGTCCTTGCGGCCTGCCGATGCGGTACGCTAACATGTCGGGCCGCAGCGGGATGTGCAAATGTGCTCCGGGAACATCTGAAAGAATGAAGCTTCCAGGTACGTTTTCGCGCTAGCGCGCGTCCGGAACTCCTTGCCGCCTTCCAGG
>DATJVW010000178.1:0-6013 GCA_035501675.1 Burkholderiales bacterium | reverse complement strand
GGGCGCTGGCGGCCGCTTTGCGGCCATTTGCGGCATGCCCGTCTTGCCAATAGGCTTGGGCTTTGGCTGCGACGGTCGAGCCGCAACTGGCTCGCAAACCGGCTCGCCATCATCCCGAGTCCCTCATGAAATATCCAGGCTAACCCGGATCGCCCTGCCCGCGTGGACATGTCCGCACCTGACGTCTCGCGAACGCCCGTTACAGGAAGAAGTGATCGCGCGCCCGTCGTCGAGCTTTCGAGCCTGCGCTTCTCGTGGACCCGCGACGCGCCCCCGGTGGTCGACATCGAGGCGCTGTGCATTGCGACAGGAGAACGCGTGTTTCTGCGCGGGCCGAGCGGTAGCGGCAAGTCGACGCTGCTCAGCCTGCTGGCCGGGGTGGTGACGCCGCAGGCAGGCGTGGTCCGGGTCTTGGGGCGCGACCTGAGCGCGCTCAGCAGCGCGCAGCGGGGACCGGTTCAGGGCCGACCACATCGGCTTCATCTTCCAGATGTTCAACCTGATCCCCTATCTGTCGGTGGTAGAGAACGTGAGCCTGCCCTGCGGCTTCTCCGAGCGGCGCCGAGCACACGCGCACAGCGGCGTACAAGCCGAGGCGGTTCGTTTGCTCGAGCATCTGGACATGGGCGCCGCGGACGTCCTGCGCCGTCCGGTGACAGAGCTCAGCGTCGGGCAGCAGCAGCGCGTCGCCGCCGCCAGGGCGTTGATCGGTGCGCCGGAACTGATCATCGCGGACGAACCCACCTCCTCGCTCGACGCCGACCGTCGCGTGGCGTTCCTCGATCTGCTGTTCCGGGAATGCGCCCGGGAACGCGCGGCGCTCGTGTTCGTGAGCCACGACGCGTCGCTCGCGCCCTTATTCGATCGCGCGATTCAATTTACCGAGCTCAATCTGGCATGCGCCCGGTCTGGTCCTCGGCCTGCCGAAAAGGGCGTCGTGTGATCAGCGCACTGGCCATCAAGAGCTTGCGCAACCGCAAGTTCACCGCTGCGCTGACCGCGTTGTCCATCGCGCTCGCCGTCGTGCTGCTGTTGGGCGTCGAGCCGTGAACGAATATCCGGGTGAACCACTCACAGCCGTATTGCCCGGTCCGACGCTTCAGGAAGTCTGGGAGATCGTCGGGGTGGCGGAAAAGACGTTGCTAGCGGTGTCGGGGCTCGTGGTCGTGGTGCGCCTGGTGGGTATGCTCGTAGCGCTGCTGACCAGCTTGAGCGAGCGCCGGAGAGAAATGGCCATCCTGCGTTCGGTGCGCCTGGCCGTTGCGCGTATTCGGCTTGATTCTAGGCGAGGCGGCTTTTGTCACGCTGGCCTGAGAGTGCTACCGTGATGGTCATGAAACGCCTACACAGGCTCCTGATGGTGGCTTGCGTCCTCCTCGCACCAATCGCCAGCGCTGACGCGCCTCATCAGCTGATGTGGGAGGATCTGGTCCCCAAACTGCAGGCCTCGGAGAATCCCTTCTCCAAGCTGACGAAGGAACAGCTTTCCAGGCTGAGCGAGGTCGCTGCCACGCGTGACCGCAAGGCGCGCGCCGACGGCACGTTGACCGCGCCGGAGCTCGAGAACGAGCAGGTGCTCGCGCGCAAGCTGCAGCAATCGGGTATCGACGTGGACGGCTTGCTGGCAAAACGCAAGGAGATGGCCGAGCAGCAGCGGCTGCGCGGCCAGGCCCTGAACTCGACGCTGAACGGCCAGCTCGTCCGCCTGCCCGGCTACCTGTTGCCTCTTGAGTTCTCCGGCAAACTGGTCACCGAGTTCCTCCTGGTGCCCTGGGTCGGAGCGTGCATCCATACCCCGCCGCCACCGCCCAACCAGATCGTGCACGTGAAGACCGACAAACCGTTCGAGATGGCCGGCATCTTCATGCCGGTCTGGGTGACGGGTCAGATGGTCGCCGCCTCGACCAAGAAGTCCCTGTTCTTGATCGACGGGTCGTCCGACATCGATATCGGCTACTCGCTGCAGGCGAGTCAGGTCGAGCCCTATCGGGAATAGACGCGGCTGCCGCAGGACTCAAGCGCAGGCGCCTGGGCGCAGGAGGCGCTACTTGAAGGCCGGTAGCGCCAGAGCAGTCCCGATTTATCCCGGATGTGCTTGTGTGCAGCGGCGGTAAGAAACGTCGGAGCCCGCTCACTCGAAACTCTCCAACGCTCAACTCAATACAGCGTAGCGCTACGCAAGCTCGGACGTTTCGCCAGTCCGCGTCTCACGGTTCAGGCCACGGAACCGCGACTCACCGGCACGCTTCGCGCAACCAGCCCGCCTCAGGCGAACCTTCCAGGGGTCGTACCGCATCCGCTGCTCCCGGCGGGAAGACCAATGTCTTCACCAGTTTACCGGAGCTGTCGGCGACGCCGACCGCCGCCACCGCCAATGTTGCCGCTTTGCAGTCGGCGACGTAGCGCACCCGGCGTCCCGCGTACCCCGCCGGACGCGGCCCTGCCGCTTCATCCCACCCGATGCTCACGTCGAAGCGCGCGATTTCGCCGTATGCCTTGAGCGAATCGCGCTCCAGCCGGCCGACTTCTCCGTTCTTCATCGCTGCGATCGCTTCCGGCGTGCTTTCCTCCTGAGCCGCCGCGCGCGACGCCGATGCGACCGCCAGCAGGATCACGATTGCCAGAATGGGTTTGCCCATGGTCGTCTTCCCGTTCGACTGCGTTGCGGCTCATCAAGTTCGGTAGTGCCGCTTGGCCCGCCGTTGTGCTTCAGCGACCGCCTCCCTGGGCGACTTCTGCCCGCTGACGGCCTGCGCGAACATGTCCGTCACGATCCAGTCGGCCAGCACCCCGGCCGAAGCGTAGCCTACATCGCCGGCATAGCCGCTCCACATCATGCGCTTGGCCACGTCCCGGAACGGCACGAGCTTGGGGTCGGAGGACCACAGGGGGGTCTGCGTGTAAGCTCTGAGCGGGGGGCTCATGTAGCCGTAGGCGGCGTCCTGCCAAGGTTGGTACTGCTCGCGTTCCCACATGAACCGCAGGTATTCCTTGGCCGCGTTGGGGTACTGCGTGTACTTGAAGATCATGGCCTGAGACAACAGATGCAGCTCCATGGAGCGGCCTACCGGTCCGATCGGGTGAATCGCGTGATCCATGTCCGCCGCGACGGCACGCTGACGCGGGTCCGTGGAGTTCTTCGCGACATAGTAGATCGACACGCCGTTGGAGGTCAGGCTGATCTTCTCTTCCAGGAAGGCGTTGTTATTGCTGACGCCGGTCCAGGCCAGCACGCCGTCGATGAAGGTCTTGGAGAGCTCCTGCACGTACTCGACGGCAGCGACGGTCTCGGGGCTATTGATGACCACGTTGTTCTTCTCGTCCACCATCTTGCCCCCGTGCGCCCACAGCAGCGAGTGCAGCCAGGTCTCGCCGTCGCCGGTCGCGTGGCTGATGGCGAAGCCCGGCGGGTGCCCGTTCTTGGACATCCTCTGGCACAGCTTGAGGAACCCGGGCAGATCGGTCGGAAAGCGGTCGAAGCCTGCCTCGCGCATCCAGGACACGCGATAGTTGAGCAGGGCCCCCCCGCAGCCGAGCGGCAGACCGATCCAACGCCCTTTGCCCGGGCCCGTCGCGATGGTGCCATAGCGTTGCGCGATGTCGAACCAGCCACCGTATTTGCCGCCGAGGTACACCGCCAGATCGGACACGTCCACCAGCTTGTCGGGAAAGAAGTGCGGATCCTCGAGCCAGCCGAGCGCAATGTCCGGACCGGTCCCAACATTGGCGGCCAGCGTGAGCTTGGGCCGGATGTCGTCGAAACCCTCGTTGCTGATCTGTACCTCGACGCCCGTGGCCTGGGTGAACTTCCTGGTGTTGGCGCTCCACAGGTCCTCGTCCGCCTGGATGAAGCGGCGCCATCGCATCAGCTTGAGCTTGGCGCCTGGCTCCGGTGCGAATGTGAGCTGGGACTGCTGCGCCGCAACCGGAGGCACGCTCGCCGCGATCGCCGCCGCGCCCAGAGTCTTCAGCACTTGCCGACGCGTACCGTTCGTCATTCTTCTCCTCCATCCCCTCAACTCACCCCTGCAGACAGTCGCCGACTTCCCCGTCGAGAAATTGTACGTCTCTCGGTCAGGGTCGAGCGCCCTGTCCGGCGCGATCAAGAAATCGAGAAATCCCCCGCCAAGGACCCCAGTGACAGCATCGCGGCCGCACGTCGCATTCAGTACATCGGCCTCGAGCGGCAGCGAGGTCCGACCCGTTCAATGCGTTGCGCGCGAGACCTCATGCGTGCAGGCTCAGTCGTTCAGCGAAGGCAGCCACAGCGCCAACTGCGGGAACGACACCACTATGATGAGAATCAGCACCTGCAGCAGGATGAACGGCCAGATCGCCCCGAAGATGTCGTCCAGCGTGATGTCTTTGGGGGCGACACCCTTGAGGTAGAACGCCGCTGGGCCGAAGGGAGGCGACAAGTAAGACACCTGCATGTTCAGACAGAACAGCACGCCGAACCATACCGGATCGTAGCCCAAAGCACGCACGATCGGAACGAAGATGGGCATGGTCAGCAAACAGATGCCGACCCAGTCCATTACGCATCCTAGCAGCAGCAGGATACCCATCATGATCAGCACGGCCACCACCGGGGGAACCGACAGTCCGGTTATCAAACCGTGCACGAATCCCGGGCCGCCGGCCAGGTTGTACACGCCGATCATGGCCGTGGCACCGAAGGACAGCCATAGCAGCATGCCGCAGGTGGCCATGGTCTGCCGAGCGGACTCGCGCAACATCTTCCAGGTGAACTCGCGCCGGATGACGGAGGCCGCGATGGTGCCTACCACCCCCATCGCAGCTGCCTCGGTCACGGAGGCTATGCCGAAGTATATGGTGCCGAGCACGCAGGCGATCACCAGCATCGGCAGCAGCAGCCCTTTCATCAGCCTCAGCTTGTGCAGCAACGGCTGACTGCGCTCCTGCTCCGGCGCGGGCGGACCCAGCCCGGGGTTGAGCTGGCAGCGGATGAAGATATAGACGATGTAGGTGCCCGATAGGATCAGCCCGGGCACGATGTTGGCGGTGAACAGGTCGCCGATCGGCACGTTCACCGTCAAACCATAGATCACCAGCACGATGGACGGCGGGATCATGCTGCCAAGCGAGCCGCCTGCGCAGATGGTGCCGATCGCAAGCTTGCGGTCGTAACCCAACCGCAGCATCTGTGGCAGCGCGATCAGTCCCAGCAGCACGATCTCGCCCCCGATGATGCCGGTCATGGCGCCCATGATGGTAGCCGCCACCATCGTCTGGATGCCGAGACCGCCTGGCAGCTTGCCGGCCCACACGCGCATGGCGTCGAACAGGTCCTTGGCCACGCCAGAGCGCTCCATGAGCGAGGCCATCATGATGAACATGGGGACCGATACCAGCACGTACTCGTTCATGAAAGTGAAAATGCGGCTTGCGATGAGCTGCAGGCTGTCCACGCCGAACAGGCCTAGCGCAAAGCTCACAGCCACCAGCCCGGTGGAGAATGCCAGCGGCAGCCCCAGCGACAGCAACACCAGCAGACTGCCGAACATCAGGACCGTGATCCATCCGATGCTCATGACCGACTGCGCGCTGCACGCACATCTGCCACGAGCTGGCCGACGGTCTGGGCGAGCAGCACGACGCAGCAGAGTGCGAACACGGTCTTGAGCGTGGCGGGAATGGGCAGATTGAGCGCCGTGCCCGACGTCTCACCCTCGCGCAGCGACTGCAGCGCCTGGCTGCCGGCCGCATAAGTCAGGAGGCTTAAGAAGGCCAGCGTCAGCAGCGACAGCAGGACGCGCACCCAACGCCGAGCTGCCTGCGGCAGGCGATCGAAGAAGAACATGATCGCGATGTGCTGACGCGTCCCGTGGACATACGGACCGCCGATCGCGAAAGCGGCAGCGGCCAGCGCGACGCTGATTTCATGCACCCAGATGGTCGGGGCATCAAACGCGTAGCGCATCACGACCTCGTAGGCCGAGATCGCGACGATGACCACGAAGACCAGGCTGGTAGCCTCGCCCAGCCGCTG
>DATJVW010000177.1:0-2671 GCA_035501675.1 Burkholderiales bacterium | reverse complement strand
CGCCGAGAAAGCAGAAACCCGGAAGCTCGAGCGAAAGAAGGGCGTGCCCGCGTCGGCGCCATCGGCGGATGTGGCCCCGCGCGCGGCGAGAAGAGCTGCCGAAGGAACCGAGGGGGCGGCCGGCAAGGCGCGGGCCGCCGGCCATTCGGAGACAACCAGGGGCAAGCGCGGCACGGTCAAGCGTGAAAAGGCCGTCAACCGGGGAGCCCGCGGCGGCAAGCGCCGCGGAGGAACGGGCCGCCAAGCTGACAAGGCAAGCGCTCGCAACCGACCGAGCGGCCGCCGGCGCGCTCCGGCGCCCTGAGACAATCCATGGCCAAGGCAAAGCCCGAAACGTCAGGAGTCGTCGAGAACAAGCTGATCGGTGTCGCCGACACCGTGATCACCGCGGCCGAGCGGAGCAAGGATCCCACGCTGTCCATCCCCGTCCGGAGCCTCGCCAACGTGAACTTCAACACCCAGCGCGGCATCATCGAGCTGGGCAAGCGCAAGCAGGCGCGCACGTTCTTCAATGTGGGAATGGCCAAGAAGTTCATGCAGACGGTGCTGGTGGCCGATGCGCTCGCCGAGCTGCAGCGCGCGAACCTCACGACCTCGCTCCGCGAGATCTACTACCGCACGAAGCACACGATGAATGGGTCGCACGAGAACACGTTCGACGGCCAGAACGAGTCCGATCCGTTGATCGAGGATCTCGAGGTCGCGCTGGCAGCCCTGCGCGAAGAGCTCCACGTGCGCGCGGAGAACGCGGGCAGCGTGGTGGGGCCGCTCGTGTTGGTGGACGACGGCGATCAGGTCAACTGCGCGCGCCTCGGCAAGGGCGGGTACTCGGTGCCATCCATCGTCGAGCCCGAGTACATCGAGATTCGCCGCTGCACGGCCGACTTCGTCCTCCTCGTCGAGAAGGGCACGCAGTGGAATCGCCTCTCCGAGGACAAGTTCTGGCGCCGCTACAACTGCGTGCTCCTCACCGGGAATGGCCAGCCCCCGCGCGGCGTCCGCCGGCTCGCACGGCGCCTGCACGAGGAGTACAGGCTCCCCGTCTACGTCCTCGTTGACAACGATCCGTGGGGCTACTACATCTACTCGGTCGTCAAGCAGGGCTCGATCAACCTCGCGTTCGAGAGCGAGCGCATGGCCATCCCCAAGGCCAAGTTCATCGGGCTCTCGAGCGTCGATCCCGACCGCTACGGGCTGCCCCGAAACGTCGGCATCAAGCTCAACGACAAGGACGTCGGCCGCGCCAAGGAATTGCTGAAGTACCGCTGGTTCCAGAAGAAGCCCTGGCAGGACGAGATCAAGCGCATGCTCGGCGCCGGCCTCAAGTACGAGCTCGACGCCCTCGCCAACAAGGACTTCCGCTACCTGACCAAGACCTACCTGCCGCGCAAGCTCAAGGAAGAGGACTGGCTGGACTGAGGCGTTTTCCCTCCCGACCCGGGCGCCCGATTGCAACACGAGGGTCGGTATTCACCCTCTGCGCTCCCAGTCTCTCACGCCGCCACGAACGATACGAAAGAGCGGATGTGGCTCTGGTATCGCGACGCGGCGAAGCTCGCGGAACATCTGGGGCGCTCGCGCTCTCAGCTTGGCTTTCAGATGACTCCACTCGTAGAGCAACTGTCCATCCGTCTCTGGGAGACGCTCCGGACATCTGCGTGGCAAGATCTTGGTGACGTCGAACCGGTATCCGCGGCGGTGCGCCTCCTCGGCGAGGCCAGCCAAGAACGAGGCAATGACCGCGGGCGGGTCGGCCTGAGCCCGAAACCGAACGACCTGCGGATGATGGCGGTAACCCCTGGTCTCCCCCGTGAGAACCTTCTGCGCGAGCAAGGCTTCCCTCCACGCGGCAACCAATCCCTTCGCGTCGAGGTATCGTGGGTGGACTGTCCACAATCGCATCGGAGTGAACGGAGTTGCGGTGATTCCGGGGTCCACGATCCGCGCAGCGACCTGAAGCTCGCTCGAACGAACCCTGCAACGCCCTCCTCCGGCTCCGCGTCGAGGTTCAGCAGACTCTGCCTACCGGGACCAGACCTGCAACGGCTGCAGCATGGCAAAGCCAATCTCCTGAGCGAGAGCGAGTGCAGGCCCATGCTCATACCCCACTATCGGCACCGCTGGGAAGCGCTCCTGAGCCATGGCGACACAGCCCGCCCAGCACGCGACCGGATCCTCCGGTCGGACAAAGACATTCGACAGGCCGACGACCTCACCCGTGTGATGCGCAATGGCGCCCGCCATCACGTCCTGATGCTGGTAGGCGGCGATGAAGACAATCTCCGGATGGGCTAGCAGTGCTGGCAGAAAAAGACGCGGGTGCTGGGGAGATGGATCGCTCGATGGGTTGCCCCTCCAGGCTGTTTCCCACTGTGCCAGCTCGGACGCGCTCTGGACCCAGGTCCAGCGGAGCCGGGAAGCCGCCCGGCTGGGGAGGGGCTGGCACGGTGCACGCCATAGCCAGGTGGCGTCAAACAGAGGCTGGAAGCCAAGCGCCGCCAAATCCAGCGCGCAGAAGCTGTCCTTGACGGCCCACCGGCCAGGCAGGCCGGTCTCCACCAGCGCCTGAATATGCGCGAGTTGGGCTGCCGTCGCGGCCTGCGGGAACAGGGTCACCACATTGGGATAGAAGCGCGGCACGGGATGGCGATTGAGCCATAACGTGTCATGG
>DATJVW010000176.1:0-7670 GCA_035501675.1 Burkholderiales bacterium | reverse complement strand
CACGGGCCGGATTCTCTCCCAGTACAACGTCGGCGCGCAGACGCGCCGGACGCCCAACCTGGTTTGGCACGACGAGGACCGTCTGGACATTCATCCGCACGATGCGGAGCAGCGCGGCATCAAGGAGGGTGATTGGGTCGGCATTCGCAGCCGGGCGGGAGAGACCGTGTTGCGCGCGACCATCACCGAGCGCATGCAGCCGGGCGTGGTGTACACGACGTTCCACCATCCGTTCTCGGGCGCCAACGTGATTACCACCGAGAACTCGGACTGGGCGACCAATTGCCCCGAATACAAGGTGACTGCCGTGCAGGTGAGCCGCGTGGCACAGCCTTCCGAGTGGCAGCGGCAATTCACCGAGTTCGACCGGCGCCAGCATGAGCTGCTGCCGCCGCACGAGCCGGCGAAAGCGTAGCCCGGATATTTCATGAAGACGCCCCCAGACATGACGCATGCGCTGATGCGTAAGCGATGCAGCCGATCCGAGCCGCGAACGCTTTGTACCAGCGGGCTACTCATGAAATATCCGGGCTAGGGGCGGGTCGGAGTCGGAGGTGGATGCGCTCAAGCTGGTGAAGATGGCGAACGAAATCGCCGCCTTCTTCGAAGCCGAGCCCGACCGCGCCGCCGCGATCGAAGGCGTGGCGGGTCATCTGAAACGCTTCTGGGACCCGCGCATGCGCCGCGAGATCGTCCAGTGGGTGGACGAGCACAACGGCGAGGGGTTGACTGAGCTGGCCGCCGCAGCCATCAAAAGCAACCGCGACCGCCTGTTGCCGCAGGGGCCGTGTTCTTAGTTCACGGACAGGCCCCAGAAAGAAAAGGCGAGCCGTCGGCTCGCCTTTTTGCCCTGGACCGCGCCTGTCAAGCCATCATCTCGATGTCCGAGGACTGAATGCGCTTAACGCCGGCCTTGGCCATCGAATCCCACGCCCTGGCGAGCGAGCCGTTGAGATCGATGCCGCGGCAGGCATCTTCGATCACGTCGGCCCGGAAGCCGAACTTGCGGGCGTCGAGCGCGGACCACGCGACGCAGTAATCGGTCGCCAGACCGCACACGAACACGCGCTTGACGTGGCGCCCCACGAGATAACCAGCCAGCCCGGTCTGGGTCTTGCGGTCCGCCTCGAGGAAGGCCGAGTAGCTGTCGACGTCGCGGTGGAACCCCTTGCGGATGATGAGCTCGGCCTGCGGGATGTCGACGCCGCTCACGATCGCCGCGCCTTCCGTCCCCTGCACGCAGTGATCGGGCCACAACACCTGGGTTCCATAGCTGAGCTGGATCGTCTCGAACGGCTTCTTCCCCGCATGTTGAGAGGCGAAGGACACGTGGTCGGCCGTGTGCCAGTCCTGCGTCAGCACCACGTTTTGGAAGCTCTTGGCGATACGGTTGATCAGCGGCACGATCTCATCACCGCCCTTCACCGCCAGGCTGCCGCCGGGAACGAAGCAGTTCTGCACGTCGATCACCAGCAGCGCGTCGCTCTGCGTGGGCTTGATCTTGCCTGCCGCCAAGGCGCTGCGCAGCCCTGCGGCCGGCAGCGTTGCGCTCGTCGCAACCGCCCCCGCGGTGATCAGAAAATTGCGCCGATTTATTTCGCCCATCTGTTTGCCTCCTGTCTGAACCCCATTGAAGAACGCACGTCTGCAGTTTTCCCGCCAGCAGACTCGCTGCCTATTATAGGACCCCTGGGCCGAGGCGCCAGTCGCGCGGCAATCAGCCCGTCACCAGCACCGGGATTTGAGTGGCCGGAGGCGTGTTGCGGCTGCGCTGACAGCGCACGCTGCCGTCGATCACGACCATCCCCACCCCTGGGATGTCGCCGAGCGCCACGCTCTCCAGCAGCGTCTTGCCGGCGCTGTGCTGAGCCCGATCGAGGAACACGAAATCGGCCGCCCTTCCAGGCTCGATCAAGCCGCACGCCAGCTTGCGGATGCGCGCGGTATTGCCGGTCGCGAAGCAGAACACCTGCTCCGCGGGCAACCCACCGAGGCTCGCCAGGAGCGCGATCATGCGCAGTATACCCAGCGGCTGAACGCCCGAGCCCGCCGGACCATCGGTCCCCAGGATCACGCGCTGCAGGCACCTGAGATCGCGCGCAGCCCGGGCCGCAGCGATGCCCACTTTCTCGTTGCCGTTGTGCACGATCTCGATGGCGCGCGGGCTGCGCTCGCACAGCTCGCACACGTGAGCCTCGGGCAGTGCCGTGTGGCCGCCGTTGATGTGCCCGATGACGTCGGCGTCGGCTTCCAGCACGACCTCCTTGTCGATCAGGCCCGAGCCCGGGATGGAGGGCCCGCCGGTGTGGATGGTGCTCTGCAAACCGTACTTGCGCGCCCACGCCACCATTTGTTTCGCTTCCGCACCGGCCTTGACCGAGCCCAGCCCGACCTCGCCCAGCAGTGTGACGCCGGCCTGTGCGAGCTCTTGGAAGTCGGACTCGACCATGCCTTTCTCGAGCACTGGCGCTCCCGCCAGCACTTTCACACCGCCCGGCCGGAAATTGTCGAACGCCCGCTGCGCGGTGATCGCCAAGGCCTTGAGCCCGACGATGTCCTTCGGTCGGCCAGGCAGGTGGACCTCACCGGCCGAGATCATCGTCGTCACGCCGCCGTTCAAGGTCGAGTCGATCCAGCCGAGCTGGTTCTGGCGCGGCGTCCAGTCGCCGAACACCGGATGGACATGGCTGTCGATCAGGCCCGGGCAGAGGCACGTGCCCTTGGCGTCGATCAGCGTGTCGGGCCGAGTCGTGTCGCAATCCTTGTGTCTGCCAAGCGCGCTGATGATGCCGTCGCTGGCGACAATCGTGTCGGCATCCAGGATCGGGCGCTGGATATCGCCCGACAGAAGCAGGCCGATGTTCTGGATGACCAGCTTGCCTTTCGCGGTAGTGCTTGTATCTACTGCCATGATTGTCTCCGTGATTCGTGACTCGTGATTCGTGATTCGCGCCCCTCACCCTACCCTCTCCCCGTTCACGGGGAGAGGGAACGAGGCACGAGTCACGAATCACGAGTAACGGCCGTTAAACGCTCAGATACTCTCTCATCACCTGCTCACTTCGCGCGAGCTCCGGCATGCTGCCCTCGAACCTCACTTGCCCCTTCTCGATCACATAGGCGCGGTCGCACACCAGCCGGGCAAAGTGCAGGTTCTGCTCCGACAGGAGCACGCTCAAGCCTTCCTTCTTGAGCTCCAGGATCATGTTCGCCATGTCCTCCACGATCCTGGGAGCGATCCCCTCGGAGGGTTCGTCCAGGAGCACCAGGACCGGATTGCCCATCAACGTGCGCGCTACCGTGAGCATCTGCTGCTCGCCGCCGCTGATGCGGCTGCCCAGGCGATCCGGCATCTCGCCCAGGTTGGGGAAGACGCGGAACAGCTTCTCGGGCGTCCAGCCGGGCGCGCCTGGACGCGGCGGCTGGCGCCCGACTTCGAGATTCTCCGTCACCGTGAGCTCGCCGAAGATGCGGCGGTCCTCGGGCACGTAGCCCAGACCCGCGCGCGCGATCTGAAACGGTGCAAGCCCGTTCAGGTTCGAGCCATGAAACGTCACGTCACCCTCGACGCGTTCCAGGAGCCCCATGACCGCCTTGAACGTGGTGGATTTCCCCGCGCCGTTGCGACCCATCAGCGCCACGACCTCGCCCGACATCACTTCCAAGCTGACGTCGAACAGGACCTGCGCGCGACCATACCAAGCCTTCAGCCGCGTCAATTTCAACAACTCCGCGCTCATGCCAGCGCCGCGCGGGCCGCGAAGCTGGCGCCGGTCCCGAGGTACACCGCCTGCACTTGGGGATCGTCGCGCACCTGCGCCGGCTCGCCCTGCGCGATGATGCGCCCGCGTGCCATCACCAGGACGCGTTGCGCGTAGGTGAAGACTACATCCATGCTGTGTTCGGTGAACAGCACACCCAAACTCCTCTCTCGAGTGAGCACGGTAATCAGCGCCATCAGCTCGTTGCGCTCCTTCGGCGCCATGCCCGCGGTCGGTTCGTCCATGAGCAGCAGGCGCGGCTCGCCCGCCAACGCCATGGCAAGCTCCACGCGCTTCAGGTCGCCATACGCCAGCAGGCTGCAGGGCCGTTGCGCCTGGTCCGCCATGCCCACGCGGTCGAGCAGCGCCAGTGCCTCGGCTCGGAACAGCATCGCTGCCGGCCGCCAGGTTCCAGACAAACGTCGCGCGCGCGACAGCAGCACCAGCTGGACGTTCTCCTGCACCGTCATGGAACCGTACGTCGCCGCCACCTGGAACGTGCGCCCCACCCCGAGCCGCCAGACCTCGCGTGGCCGCCTCCCTGTGATGTCGCGCCCGGCGAGCACCACGCGCCCCGCGTCGGGCCGAAGCTGGCCGTTGAGAACATTGAAGCAGGTCGACTTGCCGGCGCCGTTGGGCCCGATCAACGCCAGCTGCTCGCCGGCCGCCAGTTCGAAGGAGACCTCGGCCACCGCCTGCACTGCGCCGAAAGACTTACTCAGGTTCTCGACTCGAAGCAAACTCATGAAAGCCGTGATTCGTGGCTCGTGACTCGTGACTCGTGGTTCATGACTCGTGGCTCGTGGCTCGTAACTCGTGGCTCGTGGCTCGTGGCTCGTGATTCGTGGCTCGTGACAACAGAGCTCATGCGGCAAGCACGATTTGTTGCGGTGGAGACTTACCTTCAGGTTACGTCGCGGCGACTCGTGATGCGTGATTTGGCAAAGTCCGGTTCGCGTCGCACCCTTCTCCTCCTTCGTTTCCTTCACCTGTCTTCCGCCTCCGCCTTCGAAAACCTCCGCAGCGAGCCGACGATTCCGCGGGGAAACATGAGCACCAGCAGCAAGATTACGCTTCCCAGGATGGCACGCCAGTACTCGGTCGAGCGCATGATCTCGGTCTGCAGCAGATGATAAGCCGCTGCGCCGGCCACCGGACCGGTCAGCGTATCCAGACCGCCCAGGAGCACCATCACCAGCGCGTCGATCGATTGCGGAATCGAGAGGGCATCGGGGAATACGCTGCCCTTGTGGAACGTGTGCAGGGCGCCGGCCAATCCGGCGAACGCGCCAGCCAGCGCGAAGGCAAGCCATTGCTGTCGGCGCACATCGATTCCCGTGGCCTCGGCGCGCAGAGGCGAGTCGCGCGCGCCGCGCAGCGCGTAGCCGAATGGCGCGAATATGGCGCGCCACAGCACCAGGAGGCTTGCCACGCACAAGACGAGAGTCAGGTAGTAGTAGCGCGACGGCGAGCCGGCCCAGGTCGAGGGCCAGACGCTCAGGATGCCGTTGTCGCCTCCGGTCCACGCGGACTGAAACGCCACCGACCATAGGATCTGCGCGAACGCCAGCGTCAACATGGCGAGATAGACTCCCGAGAGCCGCGTGCAGAACCAGCCGACGACCAAAGTCATGGCGGCGGCCACCAACGGCGCTGCAAGCAGCCCGCCTCCCATCGGTACCCCCAGCTTTGTGAGCAGCAACGCGCAGGCATAGGCGCCAAGGCCAAACCACGCGGCATGCCCGAAGGAGACCAGGCCGCCGATGCCGAGAATGAAATGCAGGCTCGCAGCGAACAGAGCGAGGATCAGGACCTCGGTGAGAAGCAGCTGGGTGTACTCACCCGCAAATGCCGGCACCAGCGAAAGTGCTACCAGCACGGCAAGGCCCGCTCGGCGGATGCGCAATCCCGGAGGTCGCAGGTGCATTCCGGAGATCTGCGCCGGGCTGCGGCTTTCGCCCCCTGGTTTGCCCAGCAGACCATGGGGACGGACCACGAGCACCACCGCCATCACTAGGAATATCAGCACCAGCGTGAGTTGCGGAAAGATCAGGACCCCGAACGCGGCGATCTCGCCGACCAGCAACGCAGCGAGAAACGCACCGGTCACGCTTCCCATTCCGCCGATGACCACCACGACGAAGGCTTCGATGATGATGTTGATGTCCATCTGCAGGTTCACCGCTTCCTTCGGGATCTGCAGCGCGCCGCCGAGGCCCGCCAGCACGGAACCGAGAAACACCGCGCTCGTGAACAGCCGGCGCTGGTTGACGCCCAGGGCACCGGTCATCTCGCGGTCCTGGGTCGCCGCGCGCACCAGAATGCCCCAGCGCGTGCGGCGGAAAAGCCACCACAGCGCTCCCAGCACGACGGGACCCAGACACATCAGCAGCAGGTGATACTGCGGGAAGCGCTGTCCGAGGATCTCGACCACACCCGTGAAGCCCGGGGCGCGCGGGCTCAGCAAGTCCTCGCGGCCCCAGATCGCCAGGGCCGCATCCTGCACGACCAGCACGACGCCGAACGTCGCCAGCAGCTGGAACAGCTCCGGCGCATGGTAGATGCGCCGCAGCAGAACGACCTCCATCAGCACACCCATGAGGCCAACGGCCAGCGCGGCCAGTGCAATCCCAGTCCAGAAGCCGAGTGGAGCGCCGAGCTTCGCCATCAGAAACTGGGAGAAGCTGTAGGCCGCGTACGCCCCGAGCATGTAGAACGACCCGTGGGCGAAGTTGACGATTCGGGTTACGCCGAAGATGATCGACAGCCCGCTCGCGACCAGGAACAGCGTCGCCGCGTGCGACAGGCCGCTCAGGGCCTGGATGAGGTAGACGCTCATGGAACCGTGATTCGTAACTCGTGACTCGTGATTCGTGTCGCGGGTTCAGCCGCGGCGCGTCTTGCGCCCGCACGAGTGGTTCCGGCCCCTGCGCTTAACGCGCAGCACGTCAGCCTACGCCGCAACAAGCTACGCGTCTTGTGGCTACGACGCGGCCTAAAGGTCAGTCTTCGCCGCAACGAGTCATGCCAGCCGCATGCACGGCGCGCACGACGTGTTGTGGGTACGACATAACCTGAAGGTTAGTCTCCGCCGAAGGAAGCTACGCGTCTTGTCACGAATCACGAGTCACGAATCACGAGTCACGTTGAGCGGTGGCGCTCCCTTCGCGCTCACTTCATCGCCTCCGCGGGCCGGCGCTTCCGCACCACCGCGTCGGGCGGCATGTAATCCTTCCCATCCCGGTAATGCCAGTCGACCATCACGCCGCGCCCGTCCTTGAGATCCAGGCGCCCGACGAAGGCGCCGAAGGTCGACTGTTGATCCAGTGCGCGGAAAGTCACGGGTCCGAAGACGGACTCGAATTTGAGGCCGCGGAACGCGCCGATCAGCTTCTCGGTGTCGGTCGATCCGGCTCTTCTGATCCCTTCGGCGATCGCCATGAATGTCGTGTATCCCACGACCGAGCCCAGCCGCGGCGTTTCGTTGTAGCGCTTCGTGTACGCCTGCACGAACCTCTGGTGGGCGGGGGTGTTGATCTGATCCCAAGGGTAGCCGGTCACGATCCATCCCTTGGGCGTCTCATCCTTGAGCGGGTCCAGGTACTCCGGTTCCCCGGTGAGCATGCTCACGACCGCGCGGCCCTCGAATAGGCCGCGCAGGTTACCCTCGCGCACGAACTTCGTGAGGTCGGCCCCGAACGTCACGTTGAGAATCGCGTCCGGCTTGGCCGCCTCCAGCGCCTGAATGGTCGCGCCCGCCTCCAGCTTGCCCAGGGCCGGCCACTGCTCGGCCACAAACTCCACGTCCGGGCGCCTGGCCTTCAGCAGTTCCTTGAAGTTGGTCACCGCCGACTGACCGTATTCGTAGTTGGGCGCCACCGTGGCCCACGTCTTGGCTGGAAGCTTGGC
>DATJVW010000175.1:0-25870 GCA_035501675.1 Burkholderiales bacterium | reverse complement strand
GGGCGCCGCCACCGACACGCTCACGGTCACGAGTTACAACGCGACGATGAACTGGGTGGCCGGCGATATTCAAGGGGGCGCGAACTATCAAAATTTCATCGTCGGTCAATACCAGGGCTCGTGGCTGGTCCCCAATCCCGCGTCCTCTTCCAACACGGCGACCTCAATCCTCGCCAGCGGCATCACAACCGCCTTCACCACGGCGACGGATCTGGTGGTCGGCGAGCCCACGGCTTGCCTGCCGCCGGTCAACGCTCCGGCGGGTGTGTCGCTCGTCTGCCAGTGCGACAACTTCACCCGCCCCAACTTGAATCTCTCTCCGATCTTCAACGGCTCCAACTGGCTGCTGTCGACCAGCAGCGGCAGCTTCGGCATCCCCAAGATCGTGAATCAGGGCTACCTCCGGCTCACGGATAACACCGGCAACAACGCCACCGCCGCGACCGTGCCCGGGATCTTCCCCGCAGCAGGAAACTATATTTCCGTCGAGTTCAAGCAGTATGCCTACAACGGCTCCGGCGCGGACGGCATCGCGATGACGCTCTCCGACTATTCGATCGCCCCTACACCGGGCGCATACGGCGGATCGCTGGGCTACGCACAGAAGACCGGCATCAACGGCTTCGCCGGCGGGTGGGTGGGGGTGGCGCTCGATGAGTACGGCAACTACGAGAACGCTACCGAGGGCCGTTCAGGCGGCGCGGCTGCCTGTCCCGGACTGTGCCCGGAGTCGGTGGGAGTGCGCGGCTCCGGCTCCGGAACGACCGGCTATCCGTGGATGGCAGGCGCACTGAACCTCGGTGCCAACACGATCGACAACCGCACCTCCACGACGCCCAAGAACGGCTATCTGTACCAGGTGATCGTCGACGCGCGCGGTTACACGAGCACCACACACACGGCTACCGTGTCCGTGAACCGCGACACCACCGGCACGGGCAACAGTTACGCCGGGATGTTTACTCCCTTCGACGCCTACGTCGTCAACGCGTCCCAGGCGCCGGTGCCGGTCAACTGGCAGATCTCCTTCACCGGATCGACCGGTGGGGCCAACAACATCCACGAGATCGGCAACCTCAAGGTCTGTGCCCAGACCTTCATTCCGCCCACGGCGAGCAACACGGCGTCGGGCTTCAACGCGATCGACAGCGCCCTGCCGAACACCAAGCAGAACGCGCTGTTCGGGCATATCTACATGAAGCTCGCCAACGTGCCCTTCAGCCTCAACGTCGCTGCGCTGCTCCCACTGGTCGGGGGCGTGTCGCAGGGCGTGAACACGGTCTACGTCACGAGCGGCAGCAAGAACGTCACCGTCAATCTCATCGACGACAGTCAGGCGGGGACCTCCTGCAATTCGTCCGCCACCGCTTGCACCAACTGCTCGAAAACCACGATCACGTCCCAGACCGTGACTTTCACGGCCGCCGACGCGGGGTTCAAGGCAAGCCCGGCTTTCACCGTGCCCAACGGCTATAAGCGCGTGATCGCCCAAGTGGTGGACGCTTCGACCGCACCCGCGACGAAGGGGTGCTCTACCGACGCCTTCTCGGTTCGCCCCGCCTACTACGCGCTTTCGGCCTCGATCCCTCCGCCCGCCGCGACGAAGGCCGGCACGTCGTTCACGATCACGGCAACGCCCAAGAACACGGGCGGCGCCACGGTCACCGGCGCTACCGGCTCGCCCGTGCTCGATAGCACGAAAGCGCCGGCGCCGGGAGGCAACCAGACGCTGCTCATGCAGTCGTGGACAGCGGCCGCCTTGTCCGGGACCTTCATCTACAACGACGTCGGCAACTTCACCTTGCCGGTGAACGCAGTCTACGACACACAGTTCGGCAACGCCGCCGGCGAAGCCGAGGATCAGACCAATGGCGACTGCAATCCAGGCTCGGGGTCACCGTACGTGCCCAACGCGTGCGCTGCGTACCCACCCAGTGGCTGCGCTGCGCTCACCCTCGATGCGGCCGGAAAGTATTCGTGCGACATCGGCAGCGCCACATTGCCCAGCACCGGTCGTTTTTACCCGGATCACTACGAAGCCTCGTTGGTCATGACGCCGGGGTGTTCGACCGACGTGTTCACGTACATGGGTCAGCCGTTTGCGATGACCTCATCGAGCGCCGGTGCGATGCAAGTCAAGGCGTTGGCCGCCGGCCAGACTTTCGGGAGCGCGCCCGGCCTGCCGTCCTTTACTTCGGGCTATTCGAACCTATCCACGGTGTGGTTTGGGGCCGAGAACGGAGTGGCGTCCACCACCGATCTCATCAAATGCATCTCGTCCGTCCCGAACGCCTCGGCCAACCGGTGCAACGCGACCACACTACCCTTCAAAACGGCTGGCTCCACGGCGTGGACCGCCGGCGTCTACACCGCGCCGGCGACCACCTTCTACTTCGACCCGCCCAAGGACGCGACCACCACGCCGGACATCACCTGGGGCGCGTATGACCTTCTGAACGTGGGCGTCACCGTCTCCGACGCAGACGGCTCGACGCTGACGATCCCGGGTGGACAGTCCTTCGTGCTGAACGGCGACACCTACCAGGCGATCAATGGAAGCTCGCCCGCGAAGATGCGCTACGGAAGGCTGCGCATCCCGAATGCCACCGGGTCGGAGCAGGTCCCCTTGGTTCTCCCGGTCGCGATCGAATACTGGAACGGCAGTGGATGGGCGGCTAACACCCTGGATGCGACATGCACCAAGCTCGCCCCCGGCTCTAACGCCTACGGCGGAAACGGGGCGGGGACGGCCTGCTTCGGGAATACGGTCTTGCCCACGGCACCGACCTGCACCAGCACGACCAGCGGATCGGTGGGCAGCATCTACACGTCCCAGGTGAAGGGTGTGGCGGCCAACGCCGTCTCCCCTTCCTATGCCTCCCCGGCGTTTTCCTTCGGGACCCGCAACGTGACCGTGTCGGCACCGAAGGCGAGCGGCACGCTCGGCATGTCGATGGAAGTCCCGTCCTGGCTGAAGCTCGGCCCGAACGACCCGACCGGGATCAACCCCTCTGCGACGCTCCGCTTCGGCACCTACAACAGCCGCTTCATTTTCCTGCGGGAAAATTACTAACCGGGCGAGCGCGTCGCCTGCAGCAGCGTCTTGAGGGCCTGGCGGTCGATCTTGCCCGTCCCCGTCTTGGGCAGCGCCTCGAGGTAGTCGATCGCGCGCGGATACTTGTACGGGAGCAGCCGCTGCTTGACGAACTCCTGCAGCGCGCGCGTGGTGTCGGGACCGGGAGCATGCCCCGGGCGCAGCGCGACCCAGGCCCGCAGACTCATGAGCCGGTTCGCATCCTCCGCGCCGAGCACCGCGCATTCGCCGACAGCGGGATGCTCCGCCAGGCAGCGTTCGACCTCGAGCGGATGGACCCACTGGCCGCTCACTTTGATCAGATCGTCGGCCCGTCCCTCGAAGTAGTAATGGCCGTCGTCGTCCTCGCGAAAGCGATCACCGGTCCAGATCCAGCCCTCGCGCATCGTCTCCCTCGTCTTGTTCGGGCGGCTCCAATACGCGGGCGCGGCCGAATCGCCCCGTACCCACATCAAGCCGGACTCGCCTCGCCGCACGGCATTGCCCCCCAGATCGGTGAGCTTGATCTCGTAGCCGGGTACTCGTGCCCCGCTTGCACCGGGCTTCGGGCTGTCGATCCGGTTCGACAGGTACATGTGCAGGACTTCCGTCGAACCCAACCCCTCCACGATGGAAAGCCCGTAGCGCCGTTGCCACTCGCGGAACATTTCGCCGGAGAGCACCTCGGCCGCGGAGATGCACAGCCTCAGGCTCGAAAGGTCGCGCCGCTCAGAGCCGGGGTGTGAAAGCAGCGCACTGTAAAGCGTCGGCAACCCGAACAGGATCGTGGGTCGATCGCGCTCGATCACGGACAGCACCGACTCCGCGTCGGGCCGGCCCGGCTGCAAAATCGCGGTCGCTCCCGCTGAGAAGGGAAAGGTGAGCGAGTTGCCGAAGCCGTACGCGAAGAAGATCTTGGGCGGAGAGAACAAGACGTCGTCCGCGCGCACTCCGAGCACGCGTCGCCCGTAGCTCTCGAAGGTGTACGCCGCATCGTGCTGCAGATGCACCACGCCCTTCGGCCGTCCGGTGGAGCCCGAGCTGTACATCCAGAAGGCCATCTCGTCGCGGTGCGTGTCCGCTGCCGCCAGCTCGCGGGGTTGTGGCTCCAGCCACTCTTCCCATTCGTGAACGCTGTATGAATGGGGCGGAAGCACCGGCACCGCCTCTCCCGCCCGCACCAGATGACGCAGCCGGCTCGCGCGCACTTCCTCATGGGCCAGAAGCTGGGCGAGATCGCCGTGAACGACCGCGACCTCGGCGCCGCTGTCGTGCAGATAGTAAGCGACGAGCTCGGGAGGCGACAGGGTATTGACGAGCACCGGCACCAGGCCCGCGCGGATCGCGCCGAAGATGGCGGCAGCGAACTGCGGCGAGTCATGCATCAACAGCAGCACCCGCTGGCCGCGCGTGAGGCCCAACGCATTCAGCGCATGGCCAACCTGCGAGGCCAGCGCGCACAGCTCACGGTAACTCGTGGAACGGCCCTGAGAAAGGACGGCTGTCTTCTTGCCACGACCCGCGCCCAGGTTGTCGAACAAGATGCTCGAGGCGTTGTAGCGCTCGGGAAGGCGGAACCCGATTTCTCGCGCACCGGGAGCATCACGCGGTAAGGTGTCCGCAACGCGTCCCTCTCGCCTCGCCTCCCATCCGGGATCGGCGCGGCGCCGCGCTTCCACCATCGCCATGAACTCCGGGGCCGTCTCGCGCATCCGATCGTCGTCCATGCGTCCGCTGCGCGTCATGTAGTCGTAAGCGAGCTCCCAGGGCTCGAGCTGCATCTTGTCCGCGACGCGCTCATACCAGAACGAGCTCTTGTTCGCCGCAGCCACGAGTTTGTCGACCACCGGCCGCCGCTCGCGCTCGAACAGATTGCAGGCAGCCGCCACATCGTCATCGGCTACCGCCAACGCACGCTCCAGCGCGATCGCGTCTTCGAGGGCCAGGCGAGTCCCGGAGCCGATGGAGAAATGCCCCGTGCGCAGCGCATCGCCGATGAGAACCGCGCTTTCGACGGTCCAATTGCGGCAGTACACGAGCGGAAAGCTGCGCCAGAGCGAGCGGTTCGAAACCAGGCTGTGTCCGCCCAGATCCGGCGCGAATACCCGCTCGCAGTAAGCGCGGCTCTGCGCGTCGGACATCCGATCGAGTCCGGCACGATACCAGGTCGCCGCATCGCACTCGACGATGAACGTGCTCATGCGCGGGCTGTAGCGATAGTGGTGCGCGACGAAGGCGCCGTGCTCGTTGGCGCGGAAGGTGAGCGTCAGGCATTCGAACAGCTGCTCCGTTCCATACCACGCGAACCTGTTGGTGAGGGTCTCGATGCGCGGCCGGAAGCGTTCGCCATGCAAACGCCTGACCAGCGAGTTGACGCCGTCGGCGCCCACCACGAGGTCGAAACCCTCGAACGCCGCCAGCGAATCGAGCGGGCGGCCGAACTCGGTGCGCACGCCTCGCTGCTGTGCAAGCCGCAGCAGAAGCTGGATCAGCGTGATGCGCGCCAGGGCGGAGAAGCCGTTGCCGTCGATGACGACGGGTGCGTCGCGATGGACGATCTTCTGGACTGGCCACGATTCCATCTCGGCGGTCAACGCCGCATGAACCTCCGGCGCGTCGCGCTCCAGGAAGCCGAGCGCGCCCTGGGAAAAGACCAGGCCGAAGCCGAAAGTCGCGTCGCGCGGGTTCTGCTCGACGATGAGAACCTCATGGTCGGGCCGCCGGCGCTTGGCGAGCAGCGCGAGCAGAAGCCCGGCGGGACCCGCCCCGACGATACCGATGCGCAGCTTCTTTGGCACTGAGGATTCCCGGAGAACGTACCGGTCTTGCAGCTTGACCCGCCCAGTATCGCAGGGCTACCCTGATTGCGCACCAGGTGTCCCGTCTTCACAGGAGGCGGCCGCATTGAGCGCGCTCGATGCGGATCAAGAATAAGCCTGGCCGAAAGTTCTGCTCCGCCTGCGGCGAACGGTTAGCCGTCGTGGGAGCGAAAGGCAAGCCGTCCAACGGATCGAGCCGGCTAAGACCCGGGTATGGATGGCCTATCGGGAGGCAGTACATGGACTCAAGCGGATCGAGCCGCAGGGCGTTCCTGCGCACTACTGCGTTGGCAGCCGCCGTGGTGGCCGCCGACGGGGTCATCAGCCTTGATCGCGACCCGGCTCGGGGCTCATCGGCCGACAGGACCCCCTTGCCGGACTATGACCGCTACGACGGCATGGCGCTCGCCGGCCTGGTCAAGGCGCGTCAGGTCAGCGCGGACGAGTTGCTCGAAGCGGCGATCGAGCGCGTCGAGCAGCGCAACCCCGCCACCAATGCGGTCGTCAACCGCATGTACGATCAGGCGAAGGCCGCGATCGCCGCGGGCTTGCCTGCGGGTCAGTTCACCGGCGTCCCCTATCTGCTCAAAGATCTCGGTCCCGTGTACGCGGGCACGGTCACCACCTTCGGCTCCAGCATCTTCCGCAACTTTGTGGCCGATCATGACTCCGAGTTCGTCGTGCGTCTGAGGCGGGCTGGCCTGGTCATTTTCGGCAAGACACATAGCCCTGAGTTCGGCCTGTCCACTTCCTCTGAATCCCGGCTCTTCGGAGCGACCCGCAATCCATGGAACCCCGAGCACAGCGCCGGGGGATCGAGCGGCGGCTCGGCCGCCGCAATTGCGGCGGGAATGCTCCCGATGGCACACGGCACCGATGGGGGCGGTTCGATCCGCATCCCCGCCAGCTGCTGCGGATTGTTCGGCCTCAAGCCCACGCGCGCGCGCACTCCCTTCGGTCCCGATTTCGGCGAGCGGTGGAGCGGCCTGGCGAGCGGTCACGCCGTGACGAGCTCGGTGCGCGACAGCGCAGCGCTGCTCGACGCGACCTCGGGCCCGGATGTCGGAGACCCCTATTCGGCACCGCCGCCGAGCCGGCCTTATCTGCTCGAGGTCGGCGCCGACCCCGGGCGGCTCAAGATCGCTTTCACCACCAAGGCGTGGAACGGCCACGCGGTCGATGCCGAATGCGTCGCGGCTGTGGCCGCGGCGGCAAGGCTCTGCGAGAGTCTGGGCCACCACCTGGAAGAGGCCTCGCCGCCGATCGACGAAGCCGCACGCAGCAAGGCGGTTGGGGTCATCGTCACGTCGCAGACCCGCCTCGTGCTCCAACGCGCGGCGACGATTCTCGGGCGCGAAGCGACGCCCGAGGATGTCGAGACGATGACGTGGGGGTATGCGGAATACGCGCGACAGTTCTCCGCGAGCGACTATGCCAACGCCGTAGACGTGCTACACCGCACCGGCCGGGTCGTCGGCCGGTTCTTCACGCGCTACGACGCCCTGCTCACGCCCACGATGTGCACGCCTCCGCACAAGCTGGGCGTGATCAGCATGATGAGGACGGACGTCGACGCCTATCGTCAGGTGCTCTTCGGCGACATCGCCTTCACCTCGCCCTTCAACAGCTCGGGCCACCCGGCCATGTCCGTGCCGCTGCACTGGTCAGCGGCAGGGCTCCCCGTGGGGGTGCAGTTTGTCGCGCGATTCGGCGACGAAGCAACGCTGTTTCGCCTCGCGGCGCAACTGGAATCCGCGCAGCCCTGGGCGGACCGGCGGCCGGCGCCAGTGCGCTAAAACCTATCTCAAAACCCCACGCAGGCGGGATCATGCTGCCGGTTCGGTCTCCCGGGATCTGCCCGAGGCGCTCGAAGGCGTCCAACGAGGCTCTCGCCATCTGGAGGACTACTCCAGCGACGCACCCTGCGCGTATCCCTTGTGCGTTGTGTCCTCCTCCCTCAGCGGCGGTCGTTCGAGCCTGCCGGCGGATGCAGCGATCATCGCGCAGGCGCTCGACCAGATGATCTGGCCCACGATAGCGCCCAGAATCCCTGCGGCCAAGAGGACAAATCCAATGATCGCGCCGAGCCACCCGAGCAGCAAGCTCAGGCTCGCGCAGGAGAAGCGCAGGATTTTCGAAAAGCGATGCATGCGGTCTGTTCCTGTCGACTCCGGAATTCCGTCTCCGCCACCGGGATTACCCTGATGGTGCGCCGGCCGGAAGAATCATCCATGGAGGAGGGCGGCCGGCGCTTCGGACTCGACGCGCTTTCGGGTTCGCGCCGGCACCAACGCCCAGGCGTCCGAGTTCTGCTCGAAGACTTTCCTGAGCAGGCTGACATTGAGCCCGTGGCCGGGTCGGAAGCCTTCGTAGTTGGCCCGAATGGGGCAGCCTGCGAGGTAGAGATCGCCGATCGCATCGAGCAACTTATGCCGGACGAACTCGTCCCGATATCTCAACCCTCCGGGGTTGCGGATCCGTCCGCCATCCACGACCACCGTATTGCCAAGGTCTGCGCCGAGAGCGTGGCCGCGCTGCATCAATGCGGCGTGGTCGGCAGCGAAGCCAAACGTGCGAGCTGGCGCGATGTCGCGCTTCAGGAAATCCTCATTCCATGCCGCGGCGGCGATCGACTGCATGCCGAGCGGCGTGCCGGGGTAATCGATCGAGATGGTCAGGCGCGGATCCAGGCTCGGGCTCAGGCGCACGTACCGGTTGCCTTCACGAACCTGCACCGGATGCAGCAAGATGATGGTTCGAGCTGGTGCGTCCTGCTCTACCGTACCCGCATCCTCGATATGCGCGAGGAACGGAGCAGCGCTGCCGTCGAGGGCCGGGATCTCGGGACCATTGAGCACGACCAGGGCATTGTCCACGCTCGCCAGCCGCAGAGCAGCCAGGAGATGCTCGACCGTGCGAACGCTCACGCCCGCGCCGTTACCGACGTCGGTAGAGTATTGAGCGCTCACCACGCTGCTCCAGCGCGCCAAGACGAGCGCGCGCGACGGCGGCTGGTCCGAGCGTAGGAGACAAATGCCCGTGTCCGGCTCCCCCGGGTACACCGTCATGCAGACCGGCTGACCCGTATGGACGCCTTTGCCATAGACGCGGAACTCTCTAGCCAGCGTTCGCTGCCGCTTGCCTTGATCTTCCATCGTGCTAGCCATGTCATGTCCTTCCTCTGTTGTGCGGCCGCCTCAGAGCCATCGATGGCGTGTCCGCGTTCGGAAGCAATCCTAAGGCGCGGCAACCCCCAGACACAGGTCGCGTCGCGCCAATCGGTTGTCCGATTGCGCCAATGCTATGGAATGCGCTGAGTGGTCACGTCCACGCTGACCTCCTGGGCGCTCATGATCAGCCGGGCGCTGTCTGCACATGCGATCGACAGCGCGGCCTTGTTCCGGCGTGCGGGCCTCGACCCGGACCGGCTGCGCGATCCGAACGCGCGCTACCCGCAGGCGGGAATGCAGCGCCTCTGGGCCCTGGCGACGTCGGCCGCGGGAGACGAGTGCTTCGGCCTCGAGGTCGCCCAGGCCTGGCACCCGACCACGTTCCATGCGCTGGGCTACTCCGCGCTGGCAAGCGAGACTTTGCGCGAGGCCCTCCTGCGCATGGTGCGATACGGTCGCGTGGTCACGACCGGCGCACGCCTGGAACTGCAGCAGAATGACGGCGAGGTCACGGTCAAGCTGCTCGCCTCGTTGCCCAACCATCAGATCGTCCCCGCTTCAATCGATGCCGGCGTTGCCTCCATCGTGATCCTGTGCCGGGAAGGCCGCGGCGGGCAGGTCGTCCCGGTGCGCGTCACGCTCACCCGAGCGGAGCCGCGCTGCTCGAGCCGATTGCGGACCTTTTTCGCCTGCCCAGTCGAATTCGGCGCGATCGAGAATGTCGTGGTATTCCGGGCCACCGATCTGGATGCCCAGCTGCCTACGGCGAACGCCGTGCTGCTGCGGGTGAACGAGCAAGTGCTGACTGATTATCTGGCGCGTCTGGAGCGGAGCGAGGTGACGGTCCAAGTCCAGGCCAAGCTGATCCAGCGCCTGCCCAGCGGCGACGTGGAGGAGTCATCGATCGCGCGCGCGCTCAACCTCAGTCTGCGCAGTCTGCAGCGTAAGCTGGAAGCGCGCGGAGTCACCTTCCGCAAGCTGCTGGACGACACGCGCCACCAGCTTGCGGACCAATACCTCAAGGACTCCACCCTGTCGGTATCGGAGATCGCCTACCTTCTCGGGTTCGCCGAGGTCAGCAGCTTCTCGCGCGCCTTCAGGCGATGGACAGGCCGCGCTCCGCGCGCTGCCCCCGCGTGGAACTCGGGCGCCGGCCCGATGTAAGGGACGCGTCAGCTTGGTTTCATTTTGAAATGTTCCGTTTACATTGCCGTGGTCTAATGCGTGTGAAGGCAATGGATCTGGGCTGGGATTGCGTCGGGGCGGTTGCCACTGTCGCGTAAGCTTCCGACACTAAACGCTGGTCGAGGAATCAAAGGAGGAGAGATGAAAGGGGTCTTGATTGCCGCAGTCGTGCTGCTGTTGTCCGCATGTGCGTCCGACGGGCAGTTCCGCAGTTCGACCAGCTTTAACGGCCAGTCGTTTCAGTCCTTCGACATGACCGATCCACACTTCTATATGGATGACGATGCGGCGCCACCATCCAGCGCCGCAGTCCCCATGCAGTCCATTCCGCGTTACGGCATCGATGGCTACTGCGGTTACTGTCAGGGTCGTAGCGGCTGGGCTTACTGATGCAACGTGGATAGTCACGCAAACGTCAAGTCGGGCTCGCCGCCCAGCAAGTAGGCTCCGACGTTCTCGAAGTGCGATTGCCGCGCCTGGAGCTGCTGCGTCACCGTGTGCATGTCGCGAAAGCGACGCTCCAGCGGATGGCTCTCGAAGATCGCCGTTGCACCGGCGGCGTGGTACGCGAAATCGACGGCGTCGCGCGCAGTATGAATGGCATGCGTAGACGCCACGCGGCTCGTCATTCGATGGGTTAGCGTCAGCGTGCCGCCGGGCTGCCTGACCTCCTCCCAGATCTGCTGTGCGGACTGCAGCAGGAAAGCGCGCCCTGCACGCACGAGCACTTCCGCTTGCGCGAGGCCGGATTGCAGCACAGCGCTGTCGCGCAGCGCGCTCTTCATGCCGCGCGGCACCTTGTTGCGCGCCAGCTCGATGAAGGCGTCGAGCGATGCGCGCGCGAGGCCGAGCGCCACCCCCGCGAACCCCAGCTCATAGTAAGTCAGCGCCGGCATGCGGTAGAGCGGACCGGGCTCACGGCATTCCCTCTGGAAGTCGCGCGTGATCGAGTGATCGTGCCGTACGAAATGGTCGGTCAGCGCGAACTGGTCGCTGGCGGTGCCGCGTAATCCGACGACGCTCCAAATATCGGTCCATTCGACCTCGGAAGCCGGTACCAGCATGGTCCGCTCGACCTGACGGCCCTCCGCGTTGAGGCGCGGACGGTCCTCGATATCGAATATCGGACAGTGCGCGCCCAGCCAGGTCGCATGCCGGCCTCCGCTGGCGAAGCCCCACACACCGGTCACGCGATAGCCGCCGTCGACCGCAACCGCCTTGGCTCGGGGGCCCGGTCCCCAGGCCAGGACGGCGCGGGGGGGTCCGAAGATCTCTTGAGCGACGGCCGAATCGAGGTAAGCCGCCGCCGTAGCGCAGCCACCGGCCTGGCTCAGGCACCAGGCGGTGCTGGCGTCGGCCGTGGCGATGGCTTCCATGACCAGAAAGAACGTGACTGGATCGGTCTCGAGTCCGCCCCGCGAGCGCGGCAGCAGCAGGCGAAACAGCTGCGCCTCGTGCAGCGCGTCCAACAGGGGCGCAGGCAACCGGCGCTCGCGTTCGATATCCACGGCGTGCGACGCGACGCGCGGGAGCAGCGCGCGCGCCCGATCCACGACGTCGGACTGGAACTCCGGAGAGGTGAGGGTGCGAGAGTCCAAGCGCTGCCTGCGGGGGTCGGCTCAGCCTCTTGCGCGCAGCTTGAAGCGCTGGATCTTGCCGGTGGCGGTCTTGGGAAGCTCTGACAGGAACTCGACCCAGCGCGGATACTTATACGGTGCGAGCCGGTCCTTGACGTGGTGCTTGAGCGCTTCGGCCAGCGCATCGCCGGGCTGCACGCCGGGTTTCACCACCACGAAAGCCTTGGGCTTGATGAGCTGTTGCTCGTCGGGCGCACCGATCACGGCTGCCTCCAGCACGTCGGGATGTGTCAGGAGCGCCGCCTCGACCTCGAAGGGCGAGACGTACATGCCGCTCACCTTGAGCATGTCGTCGGTGCGCCCGCCGTAGGTGTAATACCCGTCCTTGTCCACACTGTATTTGTCGCCGGCGCGCGTCCAAGGCCCGATGAAGGTCGCTTGACTCTTGGCGCGACTGTTCCAATAGTGGATCGCACTCGAGGGCCCGTTGATCTGCAGCTCGCCCAGCTCGTCGGTTCCGACTTCCTGTCCGTACTCGTCCACCAATCGAATCTCGTAGCCGGGCACCGGCCTGCCCGTGGTGCCGTAGCGTACCTCGCCCGGCCGGTTCGAAAGGAAGACGTGGAGCATCTCGGTCGAGCCGATGCCATCCAGGATCTCCACGCCGAAGTGCTCGGTCCAGCGCCTGCCTATCTCGGCCGGGAGCGCTTCGCCTGCCGAGGTGCAGATGCGCAGCGCGACCTCCTCTCGACGCGGCAGATCCGCGCTGGCAAGTAGCGCGCCGAAGAGCGTCGGGACACCGTAGAAGATGGTGGGACGATGTTCCTTCAATCGCTTGAACACGGCGGCGGGCGTGGGACGCTCGGCCATCAGCACCGCCGTCGCGCCAACCGCCAGCGGAAAGGTCAGCGCGTTGCCCAGCCCGTACGCAAAGAAAAGCTTCGCCGCCGAAAACACCACGTCGCTCTCGCCGATCCCCAGGATCGGCCGCGCGTACAACTCGGCGGTCTGGATCAGACTGGAGTGGACATGGACCGCGCCCTTGGGCGTGCCGGTCGAGCCGGAGGAGTAGAGCCAGAAGCACACATCGTCGCTGGTGGTGAGCGCGACCTCGAACCGCGGGGCCGCATCCGCAGCCATGTCCTGGAGCAGGAGATGCCCGTGCGCATCCTTGCCGGACACGATCACGTGCCTGAGCCATGGATTGCCGCCCAGGATGGGCGCGAAGTTCGGCAGCAATGCTTCGGACACGATCAGCGCCCGGGCCCGGCTGTCCTCGAGCATGAACTTGTAGTCGGCGGCGCTGAGCAGCGTATTGGCGGCGATCGGCACGATCCCGGCTTTGATGGCCCCGAGGAACACGCTCGGGAAGTCGATGGAGTCGACATGCGCCAGCATGATCCGGTCTTCCATCTCCAGCCCGAGACCGGTAAGGACGTTGGCCACTCGCGCAACACGATCCGCCAGCTCGCCATAGGTGTAACGGCCAGCGTCGTCGATGTAGGCGACCTTGGCCGAGCGCCCCGCAGCCAGGTTGCGCTCGATCAGATCGTGCGCGGCGTTGTATTGGCGCGGAATGTTGATGATCGGGGGGCTGACGCTGTGGTCAGCGCTGCTCAGTCCAGCCACGGTCGATCCTCCTCCCTTTTGCTTCCCCTAAGCGGGAAGACAGAAGATATATCAGCCCCACCCAGGCGTCACGCCGAAGGTGCAGGATACGACCGTTGCCCATGCCTCGCACGAGCCGTTGCATGTGACCGATGATGTGTATAAAATCGAAATTTTTACACATGGAGGCCGGGATGCGCACCAACATCGATATCGACGATGACCTGATGGACGAGGCGATGAAAGCCAGTGGTCTAACGACCAAGCGCGAGACCGTTGAAGCGGGTTTGCGCCTCCTGGTGCAGCTCAAGCGGCAGCAGCGCATCCGCGCCTATCGCGGCAAGCTGCTCTGGGAGGGCAACCTCGAGGGCATGCGGCGTGACCGATGATCGTCGTCGACACCTCGGTCTGGATCGACTTCTTCAATGGTCGGAGTACGGCCGAAGCGGATGCCTTGACCGGATTGTTAGGCGAACGTCCGGTCGTTGTCGGCGACCTGACCATGACCGAGGTCCTCTCCGGATTCCGCCAAGATGCCCACTTCCGCAGGGCGAAATCGCTCCTGGAAACCTGCGAGTTCCGCGCCATGGTAGGCAAAGAGGTCGCGCTGGAAGCGGCGAGCAACTATCGGCGGCTGAGAAGCAGTGGAATCACCGTTCGTAAGACGATCGATGTCCTGATCGGGACGTTCTGCATTCTGAACCGTCTTCCGCTGCTGCACTCCGACCGGGATTTCGATGCCCTGGAAGAATATCTCGGACTCGTAGTGTGGCGCGCCTGATGCGCCTTGCCGCATCGGCCTCATCGAGTCTTTAGTCTGCTCTGAGCCTCGAGCTCTTGGCTCAAGCCCCGGCGCTCTCGCCGATTCGCTCGCGGCACAGCGCGACCCACCCGTCGATCCACTCGGCAGCCACTTCCTCCGGCATCGTCCCTGCGCTGGCGTCATGGAGCAGGATATCGCCGATCCGCCCGGCTCCGAGCTCGGACAGGATGCGGTCGAAGCGCCTGCCCCCATTGCAGAAGGTCTCGGCGTAGGTCCGATCGCCGAGCGCGATGACGCCGTAGCGGATGTGAGAGAGGTCCGGTCGAGCGCTGTGGAGCGACTCGTACAGCCGCTTGGCGTTGTCGGGAACGTCCCCCTGCCCGTAGGTCGACGTGCAGATCAGGAACAAGCGACCGCTCTCGAACACCGTGGCGTCGAGATCGTCCATCAATCTCGCCTGCGCCCGCGTCTCGCCGTCATCGATGCGGAGCTCGAGCTCCTGCGCCACGAGCTGTGCGGTGCCGGTCATGGTTCCGACCAGGATGGTGATGTCGAGCGGCAAGATCCCTCCGGGCGGCTGCGCTGCGGCGCGATTTATTTCGCTTTCGTTTTTTCTGGATATGCATTATATTACCTCTATTGGATCTTACAAGCACTATATTTCATGTCAACCGGCCAGGCCCTCAAAACCCGCAGCACCCCGCAGCGTCGCACCGCCAAGCCGCAGCCGCAGGCCACCGGCGACGAGCGCTTCCTGCAGGGGCTGGGCGAGCGGGTGCGAGCGGCCCGTGCACGCGGTGGATTGACGCGCAGAGACCTGGCCGCAGAATCCGGCGTGTCGGAGCGCTATCTGGCGCAGTTGGAGTCCGGCCAAGGGAACATCTCGGTGCTTCTGCTGCAGAAGGTGGCCGCCGCGCTCAACCTGCCGCTCGGCGAACTGCTCAGCCGACAGGACGAGCAGGCGGTGGAGCTGACGCTGATCCAGCAATTTCTACAGCGGCTGCCGCCCCAGCAGCTTCCGAGGGTGCGCGCCCAACTCATGCGCGAGTTCGGCAGCAGCCCGCTGGAGCGCATGCAGCGCGTGGCGCTCATCGGCTTGCGCGGCGCGGGCAAGTCCACCCTCGGCGCGCTGCTCGCGAAGCAGCTCGGCGTACCCTTCGTCGAGCTGGACCGTGAGGTCGAGCGTGAGGCCGGCACGAGCTTGTCCGAAATCTTCCTGCTGTACGGCCAGCAAGGCTACCGGCGGTACGAGCGGCGCTGCCTGGAGAAAGTCCTGCAGCAGCGCGATCGGTGCGTGATCGCCACCGGCGGCAGCATCGTCTCGGAGCCCGGCACCTATGACCTGCTGCTTTCGACGTGCTTCACCGTCTGGTTGAAGGCGCTGCCGGAGGAGCACATGGCGCGGGTCGTGGCGCAGGGCGACACCCGGCCCATGGCGGGCAACATCGAAGCCATGGACGATCTGCGCCGCATCCTCGATGGCCGGGCCGTCTTATATGGCCAGGCCGATGCGACCGTGGACACGGCCGGGCGCACGGTCGAGCGCACCCTGAAAGACTTGAGGAAGGCGGTTCAGCCTGATCGAACTTCGGAGGGACGAGCATGAGCGGAGCTCTGGAGCCGGCGTCATCCGAACCCCGGGCGCTGGTGTCCTACGACACGCATCCCGATCGCTACGTCCACTGGCGTCTGGCCTTCGACGGCCCACTCGCGACGCTGTCCATGGACGTCAACGAAGACAAGGGAATCAAGCCGGGTTACCGGCTGAAGCTCAACTCGTACGATTTGGGCGTCGACATCGAACTGCACGACGCGTTGCAGCGCATCCGCTTCGAGCACCCCGAGGTGAAATGCGTGGTCCTTACATCGGCGCGCGAGCGCATGTTCTGCTCCGGCGCCAACATCTACATGCTGGGGCTTTCCAGCCACGCCTGGAAGGTGAACTTCTGCAAGTTCACCAACGAGACACGCAACGGCATGGAGGACTCGAGCCGCCACGAGGGGCTCAAGTTCCTCGCCGCGGTGAACGGCACGGTGGCAGGCGGCGGCTACGAGCTGGCGCTCGCCTGCGACGAGATCCTCATGATCGACGATCGCTCCTCGACCGTCAGCCTGCCCGAGGTGCCGCTTCTGGGCGTACTGCCGGGCACGGGCGGCCTGACGCGGCTCACCGACAAGCGCCGGGTCCGCCGCGACCTCGCCGATGTATTCTGCAGCACGGCCGAGGGCGTGCGCGCGGACCGCGCGCAGCATTGGAACCTGGTCGACCGCATCGCGAAGCCGCAGCAATTCCAGCAGGCTGTTGCGGAGCGGGCGGCGGCGCTCGCCAGGCAGAGCAGGCGGCCGGGTTCGGGCCAAGGGGTCACACTGACGCCGCTCGCGCGTGCGATCGACGACGCGGGCTACCACTACGATCACGTCGACGTTGCAGTCGACCGCAGAGCGCGCACCGCCACGATCACCGTGTCCGCTCCTGCCGGCACCCAGCCGGCCGACATCGCGGACGTTCACGCCAGCGGCGTCGCCTGGTGGCCGCTCGCGATGGCGCGCGAGCTGGACGACGCCATCCTCCTGCTGCGCACGAACGATCTCGACATCGGCCTGTGGATCCTGAAGACCCGCGGCGAGATCGATGCCGTGCTGGCCGCAGACGCCACTCTGAAGGCGCACGAGTCGGACTGGCTGGTGCAACAGACCATCGGCCTGCTCCGCCGCACCCTGGCTCGGCTGGATGTGTCATCGCGCACGCTCTTCGCCATCATCGACCGGGGTTCCTGCTTCGCGGGCACGCTGTTCGAGCTCGCGCTGGCCGCCGACCGCAGCTACATGCTCGTGCTGCCCGAGGACGAGGCGGAGTCGCCTCGGATCGCGCTTTCGAAGTTGAACTTCGGCGCCTACCCGATGGTGAATCACCAGACTCGCATCGCGACGCGGTTTTGCGGCGAGAAGAAGCCGGTCGAGACGGCTCGCGGCGTCGCCGGCGACAAGCTCCCGGCCTCGGTCGCCCAGGAGCTCGGCCTGGTCACGTTCACGCCGGACGACATCGACTGGGCGGACGAGGTGCGCATCGCGGTAGAAGAGCGCGCCAGCCTTTCGCCCGATGCGCTCACGGGAATGGAAGCCAGCTTGCGCTTTCCCGGTACGGAAACGATGGAGACGCGCATCTTCGGGCGACTGTCGGCCTGGCAAAACTGGATCTTCAACCGGCCCAACGCCGTGGGTGAGCACGGTGCGCTGAAGGTGTTCGGGACGGGAAGCAAGGCGAAGTTCAATTGGGAGAGAGTCTAGGTGGATGAGTGAATGGGCGCCCTACTATGACCATCGACTACAACCAACGCATACCGAACAACGTCGACCTCGCCAACGACCGCGCGCTGCAACGTGCGCTGGAGCACTGGCAACCCAGGTTCCTGGACTGGTGGCGGGAGATGGGGCCGAACGACTTCGCCGCTGCGGATGTTTACCTGCGCACGGCTACCGGCGTCGATGCGCAGGGCTGGGCAACTTACGGGGCGGTGAAGATGCCCGACTACCGCTGGGGCATCTTCCTGGCCGAGCCGATCGCCGAGCGCACCATCGGCTTCGGTGACAGCTTCGGGCAGCCCGCGTGGCAGCAAGTGCCGGGCGAGCTGCGCTCGCAGTTTCGGCGCATCATCGTCACGCAAGGCGACACCGAGCCGGCATCGGTCGAGCAGCAGCATCTGCTGGGCCACACCTGCCCGTCGCTCTACGATTTGCGCAACCTGTTTCAGGTCAACGTGGAGGAGGGCCGTCACCTCTGGGCCATGGTGTACCTGCTGCACGCCTACTTCGGCCGGGACGGCCGCGAAGAGGCGGAGGAGTTGCTGGCCCGCCATTCCGGTGACGCGGACAAGCCGCGCATCCTGAGCACCTTCAACGAGCCGATCAGCGACTGGCTGTCGTTCTTCATGTTCACCTACTTCACCGACCGCGACGGCAAGTTCCAGCTGAAGAGCCTGGCCGAATCGGGCTTCGATCCGCTTTCCCGCACCTGCCGGTTCATGCTCACCGAGGAGGCGCACCACATGTTCGTCGGGGAGACCGGTGTAGGGCGCGTGGTAAAGCGCACGCTCGAGATCATGAAGGAGCTCGGCAGCGACGACTCGCGGGCGATTCGAGACCACGGCGCCATCGACTTGCCGACCATTCAGCGCTATCTGAATTTCTGGTTCACGTCGTCCATGGACCTGTTCGGCTCGGAGATGTCGTCCAACGCCGCCAGCTCTTTCGCTAACGGCATCAAGGGCCGCCCGGACGAGGGCCAGTTCCAGGACCACGTCTGCACCGAGGCCACGTTCGAGCTGGAGACGCCGAAGGGGAAAGAAAGCGTCAGCCTGCGCAACGCCATGAATGAGGTGTTGCGCAATTCATACGTCAAGGACTGCGAGATCGGGGTCAAGCGTTGGAACATGCAGATCCAGCGCGCGGGTTTCGATCTACGCCTGACCCTGCCCAGCCCGCGCTTTCGGCGCTCCATCGGCGTCTGGGCCAACGTGCCGACGGACACCGAAGGCCGCCCCATCAGTCGCGAGGACCACGCTGTGCGCATCCCGGAGTGGCTGCCCAGCGAAGCCGATCGGGCTTTCGTACACGGCCTGATGCAACACGTGGTCGAACCGGGAAAGGTGGCCGGCTGGATTGCACCGCCCGATCGCGGCATCAATAACCTGCCGGTCGACTACGAATACGTGCGGCTACGCCACTAACCGGCGCTGCGGTGGCTCTCGGCGACGGCTCTCAGCGCATCCAGGTCGAACAGCTCGATGCTGTCGCGTTCCTGTCTCAGGATGCCGCTCCGAGTCCACTCGCGCAGTTGCTTGTTGACGCTTTCCCGGGTGGCTCCGACGAGGTTACCCAGCTCCTGCTGCGACAGCCTCAGATCGATCCGGACCGCAGAGCCGCTCGAGTTGCCGTGATGTGTTGCGAGCCACAGCAATTGCTTCGCCAGACGCGCGGGCACATCCAGGAAGGCGCGGTCTTCGATGCGGGTCGTGAGGTCGCGCACGCGCCCCGCCAGCACGCTGAGGAGCTTGACGGCGATCGACGGCGAGGAAGCGAGCAAGCCATTGAACGCCGGCTTGTCCACGACGGCCATCTCGCATTCCTCCAAGGTGGTCACCGTGGCGGATCGGGGTCGACCATCGAGGATCGCGATTTCTCCGAAAACCTCTCCGGGCCCCAATACGTTGATCGTGGCATCGGAGCCGTCGGCGAGCGGCGTTCCCACTTTGGCTCGGCCACGCAGCAGGACGAAGAACTGATCCGCGGGCTCGCCCTTGCGTACGATGATCTCCCTTGGCTTGTAGACCCTCGTCCGCGCCAGGCGAGACAGGTGCGTAAGCTCCTCCTCCGACAACCCTTGCAGGATCCAGACCCTCGAAAGCGCGCCTGTCAGAGCAGGCCCCACTGACCGATCTCCATGTGTGAACCAGTTCATAGGATGCCACACGCGTGCGCCGTAGACTACGACAATGACACTTGTTTTCCTTGGATCGGGCTCAGCCTACACGGTAGGCGGGGACAATTACCAGTCCAACATGCTGTTGGTCAGCGCAGCCGGCCGGCGCTTGCTGATCGACTGCGGCACCGACATCCGCTGGTCCCTCCCCAAGCAGGGCCTGTCCTATCTCGACGTCACCGACATCTACATCAGCCACCTGCATTCGGATCACGCCGGCGGGCTGGAATCCATCGGGTTTCAGAGGAAATTCGACTCGCGCTGTACCCGTCCCCGGCTCTACGTCGAGGATTCGCTGGCCGAGTCGCTCTGGGAGCACTGCCTCCGCGGCGGTATGGGCGTCATCTCCGGCGCGGAGACGACCCTCGAGACATTTTTCGATGTCCGGACGGTCTCCGGCTACAAACCGTTCGAATGGGACACGGCCCGCCTCGAGCCTGTTCCCACGATCCACGTCTCGAGCCCGCGCGCGACCGCCTCCAGCTACGGTCTTGTGATCGAGTCCGGTGATCATCGAACCTTCCTGACCACGGACACTCAATACACGCCGGATCATCTCGCTCCCTACTACGCAAGTGCCGATTTGGTCTTTCATGACTGTGAAACAACCGCGACGAAGACCGGCATCCACGCACACTACGAAGACCTGATTCAGCTTCCTCCTGCCGTGCGCGCCAAGACCTGGCTGTACGGCTATCAGCCCGGCCCCCTCCCCGATGCTCTGGCCGACGGTTTCCTCGGCTTCGTGCGGCCCGGCCAGTCGTTCGATCTCTCCTCGGTCACAGGCTGAAGCACCGGTCGCTTCCCAGCGGGCCCTGCGCGTGACGTTTCGAAGCGAGGCGCGTAGGCTATTGGCCCGACCCTTAGCGTTGGCGCTGTCCGATCATGCCCGCCAACCTGTCGCCCGAGTACAAGGCCGCCGAGGCCAACTTCCGCAGAGCGCGCGATCCCCGAGAGCGCCTGGAGTGGCTGCGCGAGATGCTGCGCGTGATTCCGAAGCACAAGGGGACGGATCATCTGCAGGGGGACATCAAGCGCAAGATCAAGGATCTGGCCGACGAGCTGGAGGGGCCAAGGAAGGGCGGCACGCGCAGCGGCCCGGCTGTGGTGACGCGCCCGGAAGGCGCCGCGCAGCTCGCGCTCATCGGGCCGCCCAACTCGGGCAAATCCTCGCTGCACGCGCGACTGACGGGATCAAACGCTCACGTAGCGCCGTATCCCTTCACCACCTTGCACCCCGAACCGGGCATGATGCCGCACGCAGACATCTATTTTCAGCTCGTCGACCTGCCGGCGATCTCGCGCGAACATCCGGTACCGTGGATCGCGGACGCGCTGCAGACCGCCGACGGCTGCCTCCTGGTCGTGGACTTGAGCGACCCGGATTGCGTCGAGCAAACGCAGGCCTTGCATGCCATCCTGCGGGACAGGCGCGTCACGCTCACCCAGGACTGGGAGTCGGCAGATGAGCCAGTCGCGGCAGATGGCGATCCGTTCGGGTTGCGGTTTCCGACGTTGATTCTGGCCAACAAGTCGGATCTCCTCACGGATCCCGACGAGGAGCTGCGCGTGTTTCGCGAGCTGACGGGCTTGCCGTATCCCGCGCTGCCGGTGTCGGCAGGAACCGGGCATGGGCTCGAGGAGCTGGGTCTGTTCGTGTTTCGAAATCTGCATGTCCTGCGCGTCTACACCAAGACGCCCGGCCATCCTCCCGACCACAAGCGCCCTTTCACCTTGCGCCACGGGCAGACCGTCGAGGACGTCGCCCGCCTGGTGCACGGGGATCTCTCGCGCACGCTCCGCTATGCGCGCGTGTGGGGCAAGTCCGGCTTCGACGGGCAGCACGTCGGACGCGAGCACAAGCTCGAGGACGGCGACATCGTGGAGCTGCACACTTGAACCACGACAACTTTCGTCGCGTGCGGATCTGTAGCCTAGGTGAAGCGCAGATCTGTAGCCTGGATGAAGCGCAGCGGAATCCAGGGAAACCCTGCCCCGGGTTTCGCTCCGCTGCACCCGGGCTACACGTCTGCGTTCTGCAAGCCGTTCGCAGACAGCCGAAGCACACGATCGGCAGTGCGGGCTGCCACGTGTGAGTGCGTCACCAGAATCGCCGCCGCATTGTTCTCCTTGATCTGGCCGCGCAGCAGATCCAGCACTTGACGCGCACTGGCGGGGTCAAGGTTGCCGGTAGGCTCATCGGCCAGGACCAGCTTCGGCCGGTGAGCGAGCGCCCGCGCAATCGCAACACGCTGCAACTCTCCGCCGGACAGCTCACGCGGCATGCTGCCGGCCCGATCCGCGAGGCCGACCGCTTGCAGCATCTGCATCGTGCGGCCACGCGCGTCAGCCTCCGCAGCGTGCTGCAGGCGCAGCGGCAGCTCGACGTTCTGAAATAGCGACAGGTACGGCAGGATGTGAAACGCCTGGAACACAAACCCCATCCGCTCGCCGCGCAACCGGGTGAGCGTGTCGTCGTCCAGCCGTGAAATGTCCACGCCCTCGATCTCGATGGTGCCCGCGTCCGGCCGCTCCAGCCCCGCGATCAGATTCAACAGCGTGGATTTGCCTATACCCGATTCGCCCATCACCGCGACGTATTCGCCCGAGGCCAGCTCCAGGTTGACTCCAGCGAGCACGCTCCGCTTGCGCGGGCCGTCGTAGCCCTTGCTCAGATCGCGAATCGAAAGCACGAGCGAATCATACAAGTCGGACGCCGGGGCAGTGAACTCGACTCGGACACCGCGGTGGCCTGCGTTGAGGCATCATTACGCCCATTTCTCGGACCGCATACCGACGCAAGGAACGACGCCATGACCTTGAACCGCACCGCCTGCCGCCTGACCGTGATCGCGCTCATCGGGCTCTGCCTGGCACCCGCCTGGGCGCAGAAGAAGTACGGGCCGGGAGTGACCGATACCGAGATCAAGATCGGCCAGACCATGCCCTACTCTGGGCCAGCCTCCATCTACGCCACGATCGGCAGGGCCGAGGCCGCCTATATCGCCAAGATCAACGCAGAAGGCGGAATCTACGGGCGCAAGATCAACTTGATCTCGTTGGACGACGGCTACAGCCCGCCCAGGACGGTAGAGCAGACACGCAAGCTGGTGGAGCAGGAAGAGGTGCTGATGATATTCGCCTCGCTCGGAACGGCCACCAACACCGCGATCGAAAAGTACATGAACGCCAAGAAGGTGCCGCACATTCTGCTGGCCACCGCCGCGCTGAAGTGGGATGACCCGACAAATTATCCCTGGAGCATGGCGTTGGTCCCAAATCAGCGCGCGGATGTCCCGGCCTATGTCCGGTACCTGTCCAAGGTCAAACCCGACGCCAAGGCCGCCCTTCTCTATCAGAACGACGACTTCGGCAGGGACTACGTGAGGATGTTGCGAAAAGAGCTGGGCGAGCGAGCGAACAAGCTCATCGTGGCGGAAACCTCTTACGAAGTGACCGATCCGACCGTAGATTCGCAGTTGATCGCGCTCAAGGACTCCGGCGCCGATGTTCTGTTCAGCTTCGCCACCCCGAAATTCGCGTCGATGACGATCCGCAAGATCTACGATCTCGGTTGGCGACCGCTGCACTTCGTACCCTCAAACGCCACCTCCGTCGAGGTTGTTCTCAAGCCCGCCGGACTCGACAAGGCAGCGGGATTGATCTCCACGAACTTCGTCAAGGACCCATCCGATCCCGACTGGAAGAACGATCCGGCGACAAAGAGCTACCTCGCCTTCATGCGGCGCTTTTATCCGGAGGCGGACCCGCTCGATACGCAGAACGTCGTGGGCTACATCACCGCCGAGGCGCTAGAGCAGGTACTCAAGCAGTGCGGAGACGATTTGACGCGGGAAAACGTGATGCGTCAGGCCGCCAACTTCAAGGACGTAGAGTTGCCGATGCTGCTGCCCGGCATCAAGCTCAACACGAGTCCGACGGACTACACGCCGATCAAACAGATGCAGCTCAGGCGGTTCGACGGGAAGACTTGGGTGCGGATCCCCGAGTGAGCGTGTCGCCCCGCGCTATCCGGCGCCGGCCGCAACCGGCCGGCCGATCCTAGCGCGCACACCCACGCTGAGCGCGCTGACGATCGCGAGGCCCTGCAGCAGGGCCACACCACCCAGGACCGCCGAGTAGTGGCCGTGATCCATCAGCGGACCGAATATCAGCGGCGCGATCGCGAACCCCACGTCGAGGCCTGAGTAGACGAACCCGTACACTCTCCCGAATGCGTCGCGCCCGAATCCCGCAGTGGCGGCCTGCCGCACCAGCAGATCGCGCGAGGGTCCCGCAAGGCCCACGCCCATCCCGAGCACGGCCATGAGGCCGATCACGCTCCATCCGGGCAGCACACCCAGCGCGATGACCAGCGCGCAACTGGCGGACACCGTCAACGCTGCCGTGATCACGCGATCCTGCGACTTGCCCCGCGCGGCGAGAAAGCCGCCCCCGACAATCCCCACGGCGCCCCCGACGAGATAAGCAGTGAGGCACGAGGTCGCGGCGGCCAACGACAGTCCGTAGAGCTTGTTGAGCAGCGTAGGCGAGAAAATCTGCAGCACGCCCAGCGACAGGGTGGTCACGAAGAAGAAAGCGAAGCAGAGCCACACCGCGGACGACCCCAGGAAGGCGAACGTCTGAGCAGTCGCGCGCGCGGGCCTGGCCTGCGCGGCATGCGCCGCGGTGTCGTGGACGTCGAGCACCTTGCGTTGCCAGATCAGCACGGCCAGCACGCTCGTCGCCAGCAGGCTGGCCCCTAGCCCCGCCCAGTGCCAGCCGGCCAATGCAGCGATGCCAGCCATGAACGTGGGCGCGGCCGCCCAGCCCAGGTTTCCGCTCAGCCCGTGAGCCGAGAAGGCATAGCCCAGGCGCTGGTGAGAAACGCGTCGATTGAGGATGGTGAAATCGACCGGGTGGAAAACGCTGTTACCCAGGCCGGCGAGCCCCGCCACCAATGCCAGCATCGCATAGTTGCCGGCCACGGCGAGCGCGAACCCGGACAGCGCGAGCGAGCCGACGCCGAACAGCAAGACACGGCGCGGGCCAAACCGGTCGACGACAAAGCCCGCCATCGCCTGCCCGGTGCCGGAGACCACGAAGAAGATGCTCATCAACGCGCCAACCTGAGTGAAATTCAGCCCGAAGTCGCGCATCAGCCAGGGGAACAGCGGCGGCAGCAGCAGGTGGAAGAAGTGGGACGTGCCGTGAGCGAACGCGACCACGCCGATGACGCGGGCGTCGCGACGAGCCGCGGGGTCCTGCAGCAAAGCGGCCATGAAACGATTCCGGGATGAGGCCAAGCATGAATACTACCCTGCGCTGGCCCTTTTGGCTTACGGCATCGGGACGTGCTCTATCAACCTTGCGTAACGACGTAGCCCCCTACCTCGCCCCCCGCAAGCGGGGGAGGGTTGGGGTGGGGGAAGGATGCCGCCCTGGCGAACCGCGTCATTCGCCCAGGAACTCGAGCACCGGCCCTTTGGGTACGATGCCGCCGGGGTTCAACTGCCGGTGGCTCATGTAGTAGTGACGCTTGATGTGATCCATGTTCACCGTCTGCGCCACACCGGGAACGCGGTAGAGCTCGCTCAGCAGCCGAGACAGGTTGCTGTAATCGACAAGACGCCTCAGATTGCACTTGAAGTGCACGTAATACACGGCATCGAACCGCAGCAGCGTAGTGAACAGGCGCCAGTCGGCTTCGGTAACCGTGTCGCCCACCAGGTAGCGCGACAGCCCGAGCCGGCGCTCCAGGTCGTCGAGCGCCGCGAACAGCGCGTCGAACGCCCGGTCGTAGGCGGCCTGGGAACCGGCGAACCCGCAGCGATAGACTCCGTTGTTGACCCGCTCGTACACGAATCGGTTGATCTCGTCGATACGCGCCCGCAAAGGCTGCGGATAGTAGTCCGCCTTCGCCGGCGTAAGGGCATCGAAGGCCGAGTTGAACATCCTGATGATCTCGGCCGACTCGTTGTTGACAATCGTCCGCTGGCGTTTGTCCCACAGAACGGGAACGGTCACTCGGCCGCTGTAGGCCGGGTCCGCAGCCGTGTACACCTGGTGCAGGAACTGAAAGCCGTTGACCGTGTCCGGTATGCAACCCGGCGCGCCGCTGAACGCCCAGCCCTGGTCCGACATGACGGGGTCGACCACGGAGACCGAGATGACCTGCTCGAGCTGCTTGAGCTTG
>DATJVW010000174.1:0-5918 GCA_035501675.1 Burkholderiales bacterium | reverse complement strand
CGACTGCGGTCCAAAGGTTCGGCGCAGAAGCATTCGAGCGGCGCAGCGCAAGTATCGCGACTCTGACGAGGGTCGGCAGGCGCACCGCGAGGCCGAGACAAAGCGCCGCAAAAACCGGGGAAAACGGCGAATCGTGGGTGATCACAGTTTTGTTTGCTCGACGAATGCGGCACAGGTCGTCGGCAATGGTCACGTCAATGACGCTGCGTCGATTCCAGCGCGCGACGGCGCTGAGAAGAGCCCCGGAGTTGCCATCACCGAGCTTACGAAGAGTGCAGTCGATCAGGCTCCGACAGTGCCCGATGAAGGTGGGGAGCAGCGAAGAATTGCGCGCTGCAACCATTGTGGTTGCCTTGGGTGGGTGGCCGTCCGAGCAGCCTGACGCAGACGCTCTCCCGCGACGCACCTGGCAGCCCTTCGGTAGGAGAAGCTCACCATGACTGTGCGTGAGGAGAACTGGGGAGTCTGGCGCGCGAAGCGAGGGCTCGTGGTGGCATTGGTCGGCCGCGAGGGCAGGCCGCGACGGGTCATACGTTCTGCTCTTACCGATGATGCCCGCTTTGGCCTGTTGGAGTACCTGGTAGCCGCCGGCGCGGAGCTCGTTGTGACGGACGCATTGAGCCGTGTGGAGCTGTTGCCTGGCCAGGCGGTGTGCCGCGGTCTGGTCGTCTGGAGCGTCGGCGATGCTTTCATCGGAGCGCTGCTCGCCGCAGCGGGCATCCGGGACCCTGTCCGCGCCGCAGCTATGCTTGGACGGTTTCCCGCCATCCCGCTGCTGCGCGGCCACCTGCACCTTCATTCTCGGCAACTTTCGCTTTTGGCGCCGTCACGTTGAACTGAGAGAGCAATGAGACAGAAACCCGAGCGATCTAGCCGAGGGCGATCTCGCTCTCAGGCGTTGCACTCTGGGGCAGTCGTGAGGCTTGGAGACGGAGCCCAATGAATGAGCCAAAATCCGAAGGAGGCAAGAGTCCCGAGAATAGTGCCGCTCGCGCAGGTGGGAATGACTCTGGGACGGGTGCGGTGCCCGCAACCAGCGCAGCTGACGCGGATGCGGCACAGCCTATCGACACACGGACAGCTGACAGCAGCGATTGCAGTGGACCGGGACGGGAAGCTGGAGTTGGTGGACGGATTCAAGCGCCGGGCAGCAGCGGCGCAGATGGGATGGGGGGAGTTGCTGGTGATCGTTCAGCAGCTGGACGAACGGGCCCAGTGGGCGACGATGCTGGCACTCAACCGAACCCCCGGAGCCCTCTCCGTGTTGGAGGAAGCGTTGATTCTCCGGGAGCTGTGCCACAGCGGCCTGACACAGGCGGAGCTGGCGCAGCTGTTGGGTCGCCACAAGAGCTGGGTGTCACGTCGACTGGGGCTTGTGGAACGCCTGCACTCAGACTTGGTGGAGTGGGTGCGCACGGGACTCATGTCGCCGGGAACAGCCCGGCGGCTGATGGTGTTGCCCGCGGGCAACCAGCTCGAGATGGCCGCAGTGGTGAACCAGGCAGCACTGTCGACAGAGGAGACGGAGATCTTGGTGAGTCTTTGGCAGAAGGCGAACGATCCCACGATTCGGCGCTTTCTCCTGAAGGAGCCGCGGACAGCGCTTCAGAACGCGAGGCCGGAGAGCCAGGTCCCCCTGGATCCCCGCCTCTCCTTGCAAGGCAAGATGCTGGCACGGGCCCTTCCCCTGTTGCGCGGCGTGGCGCTCAGGGTGACCGAGGCGCTTCACACGACTCCGGAGCTATCGGACCTCAAGCTGCTCTCGGCCGAGATGAGGCGGACGCAGAGCATCCTTCCGGAACTAGAACGGACGCTTGGTTTCGCAAACAAGTGCGCCAGCTCCGACGACAGCAGCGCGACGAGCGCGACACCAAAATACGGCGGCTGATCAGCGAGGGCAATGGCATCCGAGGCACCGCCCGCAAGGCCGGGGTCGACGTGAAAACAGTACGGCGACTCGTACGGCCCAAGGGGAAGCCGGAGAAGCGGAAGAGCAAGCTAGACCCTTTTCGGCCGTACATCACCAAGCTCGTCTGCCAGGACGAGTTCACCGCAGTGCTGGTGCTCAAAGAGCTTCGTGGACTCGGGTACCAGGGCGGCTACGGCATCCTCAAAGACTTCGTGCGCCTCATTCGGCCAAAGTCCGTACGGCGGCCGCACTTGCGCTTCGAGACCGCACCCGGGGAGCAGGGACAGGTAGACCTCTCACCTTACGAGCTCTTGCTGGGCGGCGTGGCCACGGATGTGGTGTGTTTCTCTTTCGTACTCGGCTTCAGCCGCTGGCAATTCATCTACTTCTTTCTCCACGCGGACGCACATGCCGTTTGCTATGGCCATGTGCTCGCCTTCGAAAAGGCCGGTGGAGTTCCGGAGGAAATCCTCTATGACCGAATGAAGCAGGTCGTCCTGGAGAGCTACAGGCACCGCGTGGTGATGCACCCGCTGTTCGATGCGATGCGCCTGCACTACGGGGCCTTCCGCGCCGTACCGCTTGCCCCCGGCTACAAGGAAGGCAAAGGGAAAGTAGAAAATCCCTTCCGATACATCGAAGGGCACTTCCTGTGCGAGCACCGACGCTCCTTCAGGAGCATGGACGACCTCAACGAGAAGGCTGCGGTGTGGCTGCGCGACACAGCGTGGCCTCGCAAGCACGGCACCACTCGAGAGCGGCCCATCGACAGGCTCGATCTCGAACGACAACACCTCAAGCCACTTCCGTTTGCCCGATTCGAGGCAGCCGAGATCGTGGAGTGCTCTGTCGGTGATGATTTTTGCGTGCCGTGGGAAACCAATCGCTATTCAGTCCGGCCACGGTTTGTGGGTCTCACAGCCAAACTGCGGGTACTCGACCAGCGCCTGGAAGTGTCGGTCGGCGGGGAAGCAGTCATCCATACCGTGCGGAACACGCGCTACAAGAGGTACATCCTCCCCGAGCACGAGGCGGAATTCCGAGAGCGCTCGACGAGTCGCCACGTCCTGAGCGAGCAATTCCTTGGGATCGGTCCTTCCGCGCGCGATTTCCAAGACGGTCTCATCGCCGAGCACCGCGGCGCGGCCGGCTACCACATGTCGCGCATTCTCGGCCTAGCGGGACGAGTTGGGGCGCCGCGTATCGCCGAGGCGCTACGGCATGCCGTGCGCTACGGCGCCTTTGACTACAACGCCGTCGCCCGCATTGTCGAAGGCAAGACCGACATGCCCATCGTGGCCCCGCTGCTGACAGGCCCTTTGCCAGAGCGTATCCACGAGTATTTACGGGGGGTTGGCGAGCACCAGCGGCCGCTGCGCACGTACGAGCAGATGCTGCGCAAGCTGAAGGGAGGGCCCGACGATGGCGAGTGAAGATCTCGACCGCTTGATAGCCAATCTGCGCCGCCTCAAGCTGGCCCATGCCGCCAATGATCTCGAAGAACACCTTCGGCAGGCCGATGAACTGAAACTGGGCCGCCTCGCCTTCTTCTCAAAGGTGATCGAAGCCGAGGTCATCGCCCGAAACGAGACCGGTACCAAACGGCGCCTGGAAGAAGCGAGCTTCCCGGAAATCTTGCGGATCGATGACTATGACTTCAAGTTCCAGGTATGCCTCGACCGGAAGCAGCTGCTAGATGTTGCCGAGCTTGGCTTCGTGGATCGATGCCAGGCCGTTCTCTTCATAGGCCCCTCGGGCGTGGGCAAGAGTCACCTGGCCATCGGACTCGGCGTACGTGCCTGCGCCGCTGGCTACCACGTGCGCTTCGCTCGTGCCAATGACCTGCTGAAGCGGCTGTGGGCAGCGATGGCGGACAATACCTTGGACGAGGTGCTCGACGAGTATAGCCGTCCGAATCTCCTCATCTTGGATGAACTGGCCCAGGGGGCTCGAAAACCCGAGCATGACTATGCTGCTGTCTTCTACGAACTCGTCTATCGGCGGTACCGACGCGGCGCCATCATCCTCACCACAAATCTGGGACTCGAGCAATGGGCCACCGCGCTGGGCACACCTTCTTTGGTGACACCCGCAGTGGACCGTTTGCTGGACGCCAGTCACCTCTTCGTCTTTCCACCTGATGCCCCGAGCTTCCGGGCCCAGCGCCGCGAGGCGCCAGGGCCCTTGCCGCGCTCACGTCACGCTCGACGCCGCGGCAGGGCAAAGACCAAAGCCAAGCATTAGGCTGCCGATGGGCCTCGTGCTGCCGGTGCCTGGGGTCGACATGGGCCGTGGCCGGACCGGACCGTCGTGCCCTATTACCCAGTGCAGGAACACCGATCGCGGTAGGAGCCCAACCACCGGAGTCGCGTGAGCACGAGTCTTTGAGGGTGCAGGGCGTAAGGCCCATCAACGCGATGGCAGCCCAGATCTCCGCCGCCCGAATATTGGGCTCGCGACATGTTTGGCGTTGGCTCATGCGGTATCTCCGCCACTAACGCCACCCCTGGCAGTGAGGAGATGAGCGAGGCCCGCTGCGGAGGGCCAGGCCCGGCGAAGCCGGGCTCCGCTCGCTCGATTCCACCGCCGTGGGCGGAGAGCGAGCGGTACTACCACGGCGATCTACACCAATGGGAGAGAGCGGCGGCAATTCTCGTTGCAAGCGTTGGGGCTTCGGTCCCACGCCCACCCGCGCCTTTCTTCCGACGCGGTCGCCATTTCCGTGGCGAAGGTCGCCCAGCGCATGCGTATAGCGAGCGCCAGCGAAGCAGCCGCCGCCCCAGCCCAGCCAAGGCGTGCAAGCGCGCCTCCTCCGCGTTGCTACCGCCCTTCGGGTGACAGGGTTGGTGCTTCGGCTGTGTGGCATCGGTGGCGAGCCCTGGATCGATGTGCTCCGGCAGCAGCCGGTTCTTCACGGCCCTGAGCCCTGGCCAACCTGTCTGCCTGTCCGGCCCACTGGCCCGTATTGGCCCGGCGTATCCGCCCGTTTCGGTCTCGCTCGACGAGGTTGGCCTGGCTAGCAGCCATCCTCAGATCACCTGCCTCCAGCTTCCGGTTTGCCGAAGCGTCATGCCGCACGCGACTTCAGTAGCGCGCCCGGCCAGGGCCGCGGTCTCGAAAAGCACGCTCGGCAGATGCCAGGTTGCTAGCGAGCCAACCCGCAGGCCCCCGACTTGGCCTTCGGCGCAAAGTCGGCGCCATCATGACGAGCTATCCCCGCGACGTCATTCGAATTGGCCAACGCACGCCCGGGGGCGTTGATGTTGACGAGCCGGGGGCGATCTAAATCGGCGTTCGCAAAGCCCGGGCGCGGCAGATCTTTCGCGACCTAATCGACATGCCCGCCGATGTCGAGATCACGGACAAGGAAGTCCGAGTAGAGTTCCACCGCAGGGCTCACCTGCCACTCATCCTCGCGTCGGGGATGACCGAGGAGCCTGTCCCTGTTCCCTGGTGGGGAGGACGGTCGCTCAGGCTGTCCACCTACAACGGCCCCAACCCGCGTTAGCCGATTTCTCTCCCGTGGAAATCCAGGCTACCGCCGCCCGCACGGGCTGTCCAACCCCGAGGCGATAGAGGACCTGCGCAGCGCGATTGCCGTGCTCCCAGAAGGCAACAAATACCGGAACGAGCTTGAGCAAGAGCTCGCGAACCTCGCGGTGCCCGATCCTGCGACGCCGACGTGACCGGACATCGACCACACGACCGCCAGGAGGACGCTCGGTTCGACCTGCCTCGTCGCGGTGAGGGCCTCGCCGGGCGAGGGCTCCTCGTGTGGCACCTGGTCCCCCGACCGAGCTGGCTCGGGACCGAGCCGCTATGAATCAACGCGCTGGCCGGTGACCGGGATGCGCGACAAACCCCGCTGTTCAGGGCGGGGAAGATAGCGCCCGGCTCGCTGAGCGAAGCCGGGTCAGACGATGCTGCTACAGGAAAGTTGTCGCGAACGCGACCTACCCCGGGCAGGGGGAAAGTAACGCCTGCGGAGATACGAGCAGCGCAGCAAGGC
>DATJVW010000173.1:0-43399 GCA_035501675.1 Burkholderiales bacterium | reverse complement strand
GGCTGCATTTTTCCGGGCCTGGCCACGCTGGCTCTGCTGCGCCAAGCGATCAGACGGTCGGCCCGACCCCGGCCGGAGAAAGCATCCGACCCGCTGCGGGGCCCGTAGAATATGTGTAAGTTGATCCCGTTGTTCTCGACCAACGGTCCACGCAACCCCAAGCTCTGGAGCATCGCCATGCTGATTAAGCGACCCCCTGCCATCCTCCCCTCGGAGATCACCTCTCGAGATGTGTATCTGAATCGGCGCGAATTCATCCGCGCCGGCACCGCGCTCGGTGCGGCTGCAGGCCTCGCCTGCGCCGGGCTAGGGCTGCCCCGCACAGCAGATGCGGGCGCGAAGCTGCAGGACGTGCGCAAGAGCGCGCTCTCCACCACCGGCGAAGACCTTACTCTCTTCAAGGATGTGACGACTTACAATAACTACTACGAATTCGGCACCGGCAAGGACGACCCGAGCGAGACCGCGCACAAGCTGCGCACGCGGCCATGGAGCGTGGCTGTGGAAGGCGAAGTCGGCAAACCCAAGGTGTTCGACATCGACGAGCTGCTCAAGTTGGCGCCGCTGGAGGAGCGCGTCTACCGCATGCGCTGCGTAGAGGGATGGTCCATGGTGATCCCGTGGGTCGGCTATTCGTTCAGCGATCTCATCAAACGCGTCCAGCCCACGTCCAAGGCCAAGTACGTGCAGTTCACCTCGCTCGCCGATCCAGAGCAGATGCCCGGCATCAAGATGCCGATCCTCGACTGGCCCTATACGGAGGCCCTGCGCATGGACGAGGCCATGCATCCGCTCACCATATTGTGTGTGGGGCTGTACGGCGATGTGCTGCCGAACCAGGACGGCGCGCCGGTGCGGGTCGTGATCCCGTGGAAGTACGGCTTCAAGAGCGGCAAGTCGATCGTCAAGATCCGTTTCGTCGAGGAGCAGCCCAAGACCACCTGGGCGCTCGCCAACCCGCGCGAGTACGGGTTTTATTCCAACGTGAATCCGGAGGTCGACCACCCGCGCTGGAGCCAGGCGAGAGAGCGGCGCATCGGCGAGTTCGGCAAGCGCTCCACCCTCATGTTCAACGGATATGGCAACCAGGTCGCTTCGCTCTACGCCGGGATGGACCTACACAAGTACTACTGATCATGTCCTTGGCCCAGCCCAAGCCGGATCAGGTGAAGTGGCTCAAGGCGGCGCTGTTCGCGCTGTGCCTGGTACCGCTCGCGCGGCTCGCTTGGCTGGGCACGCACCACGGGCTGGGCGCCAACCCGATCGAACACATCACCCATTCGACCGGCTGGTGGACGCTGTGCTTTCTGCTGATCACGCTGAGCGTGACGCCGCTGCGCCGGCTCACCGGTTGGAACTGGCTCCTGCGCCTGCGCCGGATGCTGGGCTTGTTCGCCTTTTTCTACGTGTGCCTGCACTTCGTCACCTACGTTTGGCTCGACCAGTTTTTCGACTGGCGAGGCATGCTCAAGGACATCGCCAAGCGGCCGTTCATCACCGTGGGCTTCACGGCCTTCGTGCTGCTCATCCCGCTCGCCGCCACTTCGACCAATGCCATGGTCCGACGGCTCGGGGCCAAGCGTTGGCAGCAACTGCATCGCGCCGTGTACGTGATCGCCACGCTGGGCGTGTTGCACTTCTGGTGGCTGGTGAAGAAAGACATCCGAGAACCGCTGATCTTCGGCACGCTGCTCGGGCTGCTGCTGCTGATCCGCCTCTTCTATCTGCGGCGCAAGATCGGCGCCTCGACTCGGCCGGCCGTTCGCTCCCAAGCCGCCTGATGCGGCGCGCTTCCCGCGGAGCAGCCCAGTTGCAGCGCGTGAACTGCGCGTTCCGGGCACAGATCGAAGGAAGATCGAGCTTGAGGATGAGGCGATGCTGATCGGCGTTCCGAGGGAGATCAAAGACCAGGAGTATCGGGTGGGCCTTGCGCCAGGCGGCGCTTACGCGCTCGGACAGCGCGGCCACGAAGTGCTGGTAGAGACGGGCGCGGGCGCACGGGTTGGCTTTTCCGACGCGTCGTACGAGGCCGCCGGCGCACGCATCGTGCGCAGCGCCGCGGAGGTCTGGTCCGCCGAGATGGTCGTCAAGGTCAAGGAGCTGCAGGAGCGCGAGTACGGTCTCGCGCGCCGCGGCCAGGTTCTGTTCGCCTATCTTCACCTCGCACCCGAACCGCGGCTGCTGGATGCCCTGCTGCAAGCCGGAGTCACCGGCATCGCCTACGAAACAGTCACCGAGTCCGGCGGAGGATTGCCGTTGCTCGCGCCGATGTCGCGTATCGCCGGCAAGCTGTCTATTCAGTTCGGCGCCTGGGCCCTGCAGACGGCCAATGGCGGCAGCGGAGTGCTGCTCGCGGGCGTTCCCGGGGTGGCACCGGGACGCGTCACGGTGATCGGCGCAGGAGCCGCCGGCGCCAACGCCGTGCGAATTGCTGCAGGCATCGGCGCGGACGTCACCGTATTCGATCTCAACACCGCGGTACTCACACACCTCGAGGAATCCTACCAGGGCCGCGTGAAGACCTGCTACTCCGAGCCGCTGTCCCTCGCGGAACACGTGGCCGCGGCGGATCTCGTCATCGGCGCCACGCTGACGCCCGGCAAGCTCGCATCCAAGCTCATCTCCCGCGTCCTGCTGAGGCGGATGCGCCCCGGCTCCGTTCTGGTCGACATCGCGATCGACCAGGGCGGTATTGCGGAAACCTCGCGCCCGACCTCGTTCTCGCACCCGCTCTACGTGGAAGAAGGCGTGCTGCACTACTGCGTTCCCAACATGCCATCGGCCGTTGCGCGCACAGCCACACTCGCCCTAACACAGGCCACGCTGCCCTATGTGCTCAGGCTGGCCGACGCGGGTGCGAGCACGGCGCTCGAGCTCGACCCGGGCCTGCGCGCCGGGCTGCAGGTCTACGCCGGGCAGCTGACTCACCGCGGCCTAGCCGAGGACTTGCGACGGCCCTGGGCGCCCTACGAGGCCGTCGCCGCGGGGCTGCGCAGCGCGTAGTGGCCGGTCATCGGGCCCGGAACCACGCCTTGAGCGGCTTCCAGTAGTACTCCCTCCAGCCCTCTCGGAGGCTTCCCGCTTGCGACGCGGGGACGTTCGAATGAATCATCGTCAGCGCCGTGGCGCCGCCTTTCGGCTCAAGCAGGATCTCGAGGCGTGACGGCGAGAAACCCTTCGGCCACTGCGTCGTGCTCCACTCCTGCACGATGCGCCGGGCCTTTTGCAGGAGCAGATGCCTGCCGCTGATGTATCCATCCCAGGCGGTGAAGCGCGCACCCACGCGCGCCACGCCGGTGGCCTCGGCCGCGGTGAAGGCCGCGTGTTTCCTGGCGTTCACCAGTGCTGCGTAGACCTCGGCCGGGGGCGCGGGAACAACGACGCGCTGGCGGATCGTGCGAGTTCTGGTCTTGCGCCGGCCCACGCCGCCGCTCAGTGCCGAAACGGTAATGTTATCGCTCCTGTGCTGCGCTTGCGGCGGCGTGTCGCTCCCCACGTGCCGCCAGGAAGATCCCCGCCAGGAGCAAAGTAAATCCGCCGAGTTGCAGCGGGGCAAAGCCTTCGCCGAAGATGAACAGCGCGAGCAGCGCAGACCCCACCGGCTCACCCAGGATCGATACCGCGACGAAAGTCGCCGAGACGCGCCGCAGCGCCCAGTTGAAGGCGGTGTGGCCGAGCAGTTGCGGTCCGAGCGCGAGCGCCAGCATCGCGGCGTAGGCGAGCGACGAGTAGCCCGTCAGCGCCTGCCCGCTTGCCGCTGTGGCGAGCAGCAGCAGGGCCGCGGCCGAACCATAGGCGAGCCAGATATAGGTCAGGAGGCTTACGCGGCCGCGCAGCGCCCTGCCCACCAGCAGATAGCCGGACGCCGCCACGGCGCCGAGCAGCGCAAGCAGGTTTCCGAGCACTGGATCCGCATGCACCGCGGCAGTCGGCGACGAGCGGTCGCTCGCGAAAATCATGGCGCTGCCCGCCAGCGTCATCAGGACTCCTGCGGTGGTCCCGGTCGCGAGCCGCTCGCCAAAGATGAGCACCGACGCCAGGCCCACCCACAGCGGATTGGTGGTGACGAGCGCCGTGCTGCTCGCGACCGAGGTATAGCCGAGCGAGGCGATCCACGACCAGAAGTGGACCGCGAGGAATCCTCCCGAGAGCACAGATAGGGAAATCTCGCGCCGGCCGATGCGCAGCAGTTCCTGTGACGAGCGCACCCAAACCACCGGAGTAAGAACCGATGCTGCGAGCAGCAGCCGCAGTGCCGCGATCGGCAGCGAAGGTACGCCCTCGCCCTGTGCGATACGGATCAGGATCGACGCGGTGGACACGATCGTCACCCCACAGGCGAGAACCAGATAAGGACCGAGCGTCCGAGAACGTCGCATGGCGCCGTTATAGCACAGCGCGCTCGGCACGCCTGCTGCCCTCCGTGCATTGCCGGATGCGACGCGGTACCATCCGCTGCGCACACGAGTCCCGGGGGAGACCACGATGAGCAAGATCACCAAGGTAGAGGTGCACGTGTTCGAGTTCGACGCCATGAACCTCGCGGCGACCGGGGGCGGCGTGGGCGCGTTCGGGTTTGCGCGCGGATCCAAGGCACGGCTCATGAGGTACGCGGTGGCGATCATGACAGGCAACGGACTGCGCGGAGAGTATGTGACCCACTGGGTGGGCTCCTCCTCCGCTTTGGGTCAAACGCTGATGCTGGCGCCGTCGTTAATCGGCCGCGAAGCCGAGGAGCGCCAGGGCATCTACGACGATCTCAAGCGCGGCGCGCGGCAATTCGATCACATGGGCCACGGACCGCTGGACATCGCCCTGTGGGACTTGGCGGGTAAGAAGCTGGGCGCATCGATCTACGAGCTCCTCGGCGGCTACCGCAAACGCCTGCCGGCCTACGCCAGCACCTATCACGGCGATCACAACGGCGGACTGGACAGCAAGGAGGCATTCGCCGATTTCGCACAGCAGTGCTACGAGATCGGCTATCGCGCCTTCAAGATCCACGGCTGGAACGAGGGCGACAAGCACATCGAGGCCGACAACCTGCTGAACGTGCGCCGGCACGTCGGCGATAAGATGGAGCTGATGATCGACCCCGCCTGCGAGCTGCGCACCTTCGCCGACGCCCTTTACGTGGGACGCGCGTGCGACGAGGCGCATTACTTCTGGTACGAGGACCCGTTCCGCGATGCCGGCACCTCGGCGTTCGCACACAAGAAGCTGCGCGAGATGCTCCGCACGCCGCTGCTGCAGACCGAACACATCCGCGGGATAGAACCGAAGGCGGATTTCATCATGGCCGGCGGTACCGACTTCGTCCGCGTGGACCCGGAGTACGACATGGGCATCACGGGGGCCATGAAGATCGCGCACCTCGCCGAGGCGATGGGTCTGGATGCCGAGGTGCACGCGTGCGGGCCGGCGCACCGTCATTGCATGGCGGCGATGCGCAACAGCAACTACTACGAGGTCGCGCTGGTGGGGCCGGAGTGCCCGAACGCGGTGCCGCCGGTGTACAAGTGCGGCTACAGCGATCAGCTCGACTGCGTAGGCGAGGACGGATGCGTGAGCGTGCCGCAGGCGCCTGGCCTGGGCGTGCAGTACGACTGGGAGTTCATTGCGAAGAACCGGATCGCATTGCACCAGTTCTAATAGCGTGCTTCCATGCGATCAATGCAACTGCTCCGGCGGAACCGGCGCTATCGGCAGCGCGACGACTTCGATGCCCTCCTGTCGCAATTCCTCCACCTCCTGCCTCGAGGCCTGGCCGCGGATGGCCCGCTCGGGCGCTTCACCATGGTGGATGAGTCGCGCTTCCTCGGGGAAGCGCTCGCCGACGTCTTCGGCATGCTTCAGCGCGTACTCGACCACTTTGGCGCGCAGCCGGGCCATGAAATCGGGGCCGCCGGTGACCGCCGTCTCTTTCGCCGCCTCACTGCGCGGCACATTCACATAGGGGGCGCTGGGCAGCCTCGCAACAGCCGATGAGCCGCATATGGGGCAGAACACGTGTCCGCCCTTGTGCTGATGCTGGAACGCTTCGGGCGAGGCGAACCAGCCTTCGAACTCGTGCGCGTTGTCGCAGGAAAGATTGTAAACGACCACTTCGACGGGGTCTCGTAAAGTTGGATTGCGCTAGGCACGAGTCTAGGTGCACCGCGCTGATGGCGCAAGCGCAGGAAGCAGTTGACAAAGGGACCCGACCGCAAACCGGGGAGTTCCCGCTTGACCGGCGCGCGTGCGTTACAGCGGTAACCGGAATCGACCCCCGACCGGGTGCGCCTGGAACCCGTCTTGTAGATGAAGGCAAACTGGTTCATGCAGCCTCTGTTTTGGGATAGGTACGCGTCCGGGTCTGCGGCTTGCCCCTGACCCGCGCACGGCGCTCCTGTATTCGAGCACCCCTGGGAGGCCGCAGTGCCCGCATCCACTTCCCATGCTGCTCGCTGAGCTCGTCGAAACGTCGCGCCGGGTGGCCGGGACGAGCAGTCGCCGCGAGAAGATCGACGCGCTATCGCAGTGCCTGCGGCGCCTTGCCCCGCGAGAAATCCAGGTCGCTGTCGCGTATCTGTCAGGCGAGACTCGTCAAAGCAAGCTGGGCGTGGGGCCGAGCGTCATCATGGCGGCACGCCCGGGGCTCGCCGCACCGTCCCCCACGCTGAGCCTGGACGACGTGGATCGCGCGCTGGAGCAGATCGCCCGCACGGGCGGCACCGGCTCCATCGCTGCGCGCCGACGCCTGCTCGACGGCCTCTTGATGCGCGCTACAGCTCCCGAGCAGGAACTGCTGGTGCGCCTGCTGCTCGGAGAACTGCGTCAGGGGGCACTCCACGGCCTGATGCTCGAGGCCACCGCATCGGCCGCGCAACTGCCATTATCCGAGCTGCGGCGGGCGGCGATGGTGGCCGGCGGTCTGCTGCCGGTTGCGCGAGCCGCGCTCACTGAGGGCAGCGCCGGGCTGCGCCGCTTCTCGCTCCGGCTGTTTTGTCCCGTGCTGCCGATGCTCGCTCAGCCGGCGCAGGACGTGGAGGACGCGCTGCAGCAGCTGGGTACTGCGGCACTCGAGTGGAAGCTCGACGGCGCCCGCGTACAGGTGCACAAGTCAAGCGACGAGGTGCGCGTCTACAGCCGCGGCCTGAACGACGTCAGCGCCGCGGTCCCGGAGCTCGTGCAGGCGGTGCAGCCGCTGAGCGCATCGGGGCTGATCCTAGATGGCGAAGCCATCGCGCTGCAGCCGGATGGACGGCCCCAGCCATTCCAGGTCACCATGCGCCGCTTCGGGCGCAAGCTCGATGTGGAACGGACGCGACACGAGCTTCCGCTGAGCGTTTTCTTCTTCGATTGTCTTCTGCGAGACGGCGAGGACCTGACGGGGCGCAGTGCAGCCGACCGATTCGCCGCCCTGGCAAACGCGGTGCCGAGCGATCTGGTGGTTCCGCGCCTGGTAACCGCCGATCGGGCGAGCGCGCAACAGTTCTTCGATGCGGCGCTCGCGAGCGGGCACGAGGGCGTCATGGCCAAGTCGTTGGAAGCGGGTTACGAGGCCGGCAGCCGCGGCAGCGCGTGGCTCAAGGTCAAGCAGGCTCACACGCTGGACCTGGTCGTGCTCGCTGCGGAGTGGGGACACGGGCGCCGGCGCGGCTGGCTCTCCAACCTGCACTTGGGCGCGCGCGACCCGGCGTCGGGTGGCTTCGTCATGCTCGGCAAGACCTTCAAGGGTCTCACCGACGAGATGCTGGAGTGGCAGACGAAAAAGCTGCTGGGACTCGAGGCGAGGCACGACGCGTACACGGTATACGTGCGTGCAGAGCTGGTGGTGGAGATTGCAGTGAACGAAATCCAAGCGAGCTCACAATACCCCGGCGGGCTCGCGCTGCGCTTCGCGCGCGTGAAGCGCTACCGCACCGACAAGCGTCCGCAGGATGCCGACACGCTGGATACGGTGCGCCGGCTGTTCACGGCCCAAACGGCGCGCAGGGCGTAGCGACCGACCTAGCCCGGATATTTCATGAAGACGCCCCCGGACATGACGCATACGCTGATGCGTAAGCGATGCAGCCGATCCGAGCCGGGTACGCTTTGTACCAGCGGGCTACTCCGGCGCTGGCGGCATCATCCCGAGTCCCTCACGAAATATCCGGGCTAGCGAGGGAGCGCGTCCAGCAGGCGCGCCAGGAACGCCTCGTGGTCCCATACGTGATCGCCTCGGCTCAAACCCAGACGCACCACCACCAGGCGACGGCTCGGGATCACGCTGACGAATTGACCCTCGTAGCCGATAGCGTGAAAGGCGTCCGGAGGCAGCTTCGGAGGTGGGACGATCAGGCTGTTGAAAGGCGGCGAAACCTTGAGCCACAGATGTGCGCCGAAGTCCTTGCGGGTGGACTGTGGGGTGAGCATCGCCATGTACTTCACCCAGCCCGGGGGCAGGATGCGGCTGCCTTCCCATACGCCATCCTGGAGTAGGAGCTGGCCGAGCCGCGCCCAGTCGCGCGCGCTGGCATACATGTATGAGGACGTCACGAAGGTTCCGGACGCATCCGGCTCGATGACGGCGCTGCGCATCCTCACAGGTGCGAACAGCGCACGCCTGGGAAAGGCCAGATAGTCCTGGTCCGCGCCGCCCACGGCCCGGCGGATCACGCGGGACAGGATGTTGCTGGTGCCGCTGGAGTACTGCCAGCGGGTCCCGGGCACCGCATCGAGCGGCTTGTCGATCGCGTAACCGGCACCATCGGCACGCTCGAACAACATGAGCATTACGTCCGCTCCCGGGTCGCCGTAGCGCTCCGTGAAGTGCAGACCGCTGGTCATGCGCAACAGCTCGTCGAGCGTGATCTCGGCGCGCGGATCGCCGGCGCTGCGCCACTCGGGTAACAGCCCCTTCTGGTCGACCGACAACTTACCGCTCCTGACCAGGGTGCCGATCAACACAGCGGCCACGGTCTTGGTCATGGACCAGCCCGGCATCGGCGTGGCGGCACAGAACCCCGGTGCGTAGCGCTCCGCGACGATGCGACCGTCGTGCAGGACCACCACCGCCCGCGTGCGCCTCAGCTTGGCGGCGTCCGGCTCGGCGAATGCCCAGTCGACGGCAGCTCGCAGCTTCGAGGCATCCACACCCGCGCCGGGCGTGCCTGCCGACAAATCCTCGGAGCAGGCCGGGTGCGCTCCCGACATCGCCGCATCCGCGATGGATCCGGCCGACGCAGCCGCTGCGGGCGTGCCGATCGCTAGCGTGCACCCCAAACCGGCGTGGAACTCGGCATCGCGCCGCGCCAGGCCGAGGAATGCAGCCGTGGCCATTCGCCGCTGTGCATCCAGCGATGGGGTGATCAACCGCAACAGTGGGTGGTTGCCCCGGACGATGTCTTCACGGATGACATCGGGGGCCGGTCGCCCTGCGACGTACACGCCCGAGCACAACGTCTTGGCTGCGTAGGCGGTGCCGATCGGCGCAAGGCGCGACAGCAGGTATGCGCCGTAGCCCAGGGCGGTCGCAAGGACGAGAGCGAGGCCGAGGCCGACGAACTTGAGACGGCGGGGCGCTTTCATCGCCGATCACAATCGTGCGGACGCGCCGTGACGCGCGCACCAAGCCGGGTGCACAGGGCGATAAGTCCGACTCGAGTCCGGCGACATCGGCCTTTGACTACGGTCAAGGGTTCGCCGCCCTGGCGCGCTAGTATGTCCTCCTCGAGCGACCGCAGTCTCGCTGCGAGTGGGCGGTACAATGACAGCGCCGTGCGGGGCGTTGCTCAGGTCCAACTGACGGAGGGCACCATGAGAACCGTACTTGTGCCGGTCGACGGGTCGGACAGCTCGGACCGGGCCGTGGAAGAAGTGATCGCGATCGTCGCGCAGTCCGGACCGATGCAGATCCACCTGCTTAACGTCCAGGCACCCATTTTCACCGAGGCAAGCCTGATATACCTCCCGCAGGACAAGCTCGACACCTTCTATTTCGACCAGGGAGAACGCGGCCTGTCTTCAGCCCAGAAGCTGCTGAAGGGCGCGGGCTTGCCCTTCACCGCGCACCGGGGCGTGGGTGCAATTGCCGAGACCATCATCGCTAAGGCGCACGAGCTGGGCGCCGATAGCATCGTCATGGGGACGCACGGACGCGGAAAGGTGAGCGAGGTGCTGTTGGGGTCGGTGTGCCTCAGGGTCGTGCACCTCAGCGATATACCCGTCACGGTCGTGCGCCGCGGGCTGAAACCGGATTTTGCGGGCCGCATCGGGATCGCTTGAGGCGGCACGCCGCGCAGCCACCAACGCGCCGGGCGCGAGCCGACGTAGCCCCGTGCCCAGTGCTCCACAGTGCGCTTTTCTCCTCGAGAAAGCGCGGGACAGGGCGCCGTTTGGAACCCGTGCCGCCTTCTGTCACGCCGCCTTGACCGCGGGCAAGCCCGACAGCGCCATTGCCAATTCCCTCTCGTCGTATTTCTGATCGACGAGCTTGCCGGCGAAGTAGTCCGTATAGGCCTGCATGTCGAAGTGGCCGTGGCCGCACAGGTTGAACAGGATGGCGCGGGATACGCCTTCTTCCTTGCACTTGAGCGCCTCGTCGATGGCGCCCTTGATCGCATGGTTGGCCTCGGGTGCGGGGACGATGCCTTCGCTGCGAGCGAAGAACACGCCGGCCTCGAAGCAGGTGGTCTGGTGATAGGCCCTGGCTTCGATCAATCCCAACTCCTTGACATGCGACAGCAACGGCGCCATGCCATGGTAGCGCAGGCCGCCGGCGTGGAAGCCGGGGGGAATGAAGGTGGAGCCCAGCGTGTGCATCTTCACCAACGGCGTCAGGTGGCCGGTGTCGCCGAAGTCGTAGGCGTACTTGCCGCGTGTGAGGCTCGGGCACGCCGCCGGCTCGACGGCGACGGCCTTGACCTTCCTGCCTCCGCGCAGCTGCGCACCGATGAAGGGAAACGCGACACCGGAGAAGTTGGAACCACCGCCGGTGCAACCCACCACCACATCCGGGTAGTCGTTGGCCATCTCGAGCTGCCTGATGGCCTCCTGCCCGATCACCGTCTGGTGCAACAACACGTGGTTGAGCACCGAGCCCAACGCGTACTTGGTGTCGTCGTTCTTGGCCGCCACCTCGACGGCCTCGGAGATGGCGATGCCGAGACTGCCGGTGCTGTCGGGAGTGGCGCCGAGGATCATACGCCCCACGTCGGTTTCCATCGACGGGCTCGGGATGCAACGTGCGCCGTAGGTCTCCATCAGTGCGCGCCGGTAGGGCTTCTGGTTGTACGAGACTTTAACCATGAACACCAGCACCTCGATCCCGAACAGGGCGCCGGCGAATGCAAGCGCCGATCCCCACTGGCCCGCCCCCGTCTCCGTGCTGATCTTCTTGACTCCGGCCTCGCGGTTGAAGAAGGCTTGCGGCACCGCAGTGTTGGGCTTATGGCTGCCGGCCGGACTCACGCCCTCGTATTTGTAATAGATGCGGGCGGGGGTATCGAGCGCTTTCTCCAGACGCCGTGCACGGTACAACGGGCTCGGCCGCCACTGGCGATAGACTTGGCGCACAGGCTCGGGTATCTGTACTTCGCGCTCGGTCGTTACCTCCTGCATGATGAGCGCCATGGGGAATAGCGGCGACAGGTCATCGGGACCGATGGGCTTCAGCGTCCCCGGGTGCAGCACGGGTGGCGGCGGCGACGGCAGGTCCGCCATGAGGTTGTACCAGTACTTCGGGATCTGGGTCTCGTCGAGGACGTACTTGATGCTATCGGTCATGGCTGTCTCCTCATTCTTATGGTACGCGGCACCGCACCGCCGACCGTTCTCGTTGTCTCGCGCAGCAGCGGCGGGGCAGGCGATGTCCGGGCGCTCGGTCATTATAAGGCTCAGCTCCGGCGGGCGTGCGGCATCCTAGAGAGCGGCGCAGGTTCCCGCCTTCCCCGTCTGCCGGAGCTCCCGCGAGGGCGGGATTCAGGGAACGATCCGCTCCTGAGCGAAGAGTTGCGCGACGCTCTCGCGGCTGCGGATCAAGTGCAGCCGGCTTCCGTCCACCATGACCTCGGCGGCGCGCGGGCGGCTGTTGTAATTGGAGCTCATGGACATGCCATAGGCCCCGGCGGACAGCACCGCGAGGAGGTCGCCCGGCTGCAGCGACAGCTCCCGTGCATGTCCGAGGAAGTCCGCGCTCTCGCACACCGGGCCCACGATCTCGTAGCATCGGGCCGGGCCGGTCCGAGGTTGGACCGGCCGGATGTCATGCCAAGCTCCATACAGGGCTGGACGCACGAGGTCGGTCATGGCCGCATCGACGATAGCGAAGTTGAGCTCGTCGCTATGCTTGAGGTATTCCACGCGGGTCAACAGCACCCCGGCATTGCCCACCAGCGCCCGGCCCGGCTCGACCAGGATCTGCTGTGGATAGCCCTCCAGCGCCTTCAACAGCGTGCCCACATAGTCGCGGGGGGGTGGCGGCTCTTCGTCCCGGTAGCGAATGCCCAGCCCGCCACCAAGGTCCAGGTGATGGATTTGGATCCCTTCGACGGCGAGCCGATCCACCAGCTCGAGCAGCTTGGCCAGCGCATCGAGAAACGGCGCCATCTCGGTGATCTCGGAACCGATGTGACAGTCGATGCCGGCGATCCGCACACCGGGCAGACCCGCTGCCTCGCGGTAAAGGGACAGAGCTTCTGCGAAGGGGACGCCAAACTTGTTCTGCCTGTGGCCCGTGGAGATGTAGGGGTGAGTCTTCGGGTCTACATCCGGATTGACGCGCAAGCTCACGTCGGCCCTCGTACCGGCGGCGCAGGCCAGATCGCTCACCCGGTGCAGCTCCTCCCGGGACTCGATGTTGAAGCACAGGATGCCGGCCCGCAGCGCGCCCAATATCTCGTCGCTGCTCTTGCCTACGCCGGAGAACACCACCTTGCGCGGATCGCCGCCCGCCGCGAGGACCCGGGCCAGCTCGCCTCCAGAGACGATGTCGAACCCGCTGCCTAGGCGCGCGAACAGGTTCAGCACCGCGAGGTTGGAGTTCGCCTTGGCGGAATAGCAGATCAAGTGCGGCTTCCGGTCGAAGGCGGCGTCGAAGCTTTGGAATGCGGCGGTCAATGCCGCGCGCGAATACACGTAGCAGGGCGTGCCGAACTGCTGCGCGACCGCCGTCAGCGCGACGTCCTCCACGCACAGCTCACCGCTGCGCTGAGAAAAATAGCCGGACGAGAACCGGTTCAAGGTGTTGGCCCAAGACTGGGCGCGGCTCGAAGCGAGCCCTGCGCCATGCCTGTCTACTGCTGCGGTTGCTGTGGCTGCGGTTGCCGTGTCTGTTGCGACTGCTGCGGTTGCTGGGACTGCTGCTGAGGCGGCTGCTCGGGTTGCGGCGCCTCACCCTGCTGTTGCTGTTTCTCCCGCTGCTCCCGCTCCTCCAACCGTTTCTTGCGCTCGGCAGTCTCCCGCTCCTGCTGCGGTGTCGGCAGATACAGCGGACCCTTCAGGCCGCAGCCCGGAAGCAGAGCGGATGCGAGCAGCGCGACGAGCAACCGACGCATGGGCAGGGCAGGAGGCAGGAGGCGGGATAGGGTCAGTTTAGCATGGCGCGCCCGGCGCACTGCGCCGTCGCCCGACGCTTGCGGCGGGCCCTGCGCTAGAGCGCCATGAAATGCTGCCCCATTGCATCCAACTCGGCCCGAGCCGAGGCGTAGTCGGGACACAACCGCTCGACGATCCGCCAGAAGCGTACCGAGTGGTTCATCTCCTTGAGGTGCGACAGCTCGTGCACCACCACGTAGTCCACGATATGCGGGCCGGCCTGCATCAGCCGCCAGCTCAGGCGTACTTCACGCTTGACATTGCAGCTTCCCCAGCGGCTGCGGGCATTGGACACAAAGACGCGCGGTGCAGCTACGCCGAGCTTGGCGCTATAGTGCTCAACGCGGATGCGGAAATAATGCTGGGCGTGGCGACGGTACCACTTCACCAGCGCGGCGCGCACCTTGTCGGGTTCATGCGGCTCGGGCAGCGACAGGGCCAAGACGTTGCCGTCCTGCAGCTGGGCCAGCGAGTACTCGTCTCCCCCGAGCACCAGTCGCAGTTGTCGGCCCAGATAGTCCAGCAGCTCGCCGTCCTGCCACAGTCGGGGCTTCGGCCGGCGCGATTCCCAAGCCTCGAGCTTGCGCAACACCCAGGCGGCAGAGTCGTGCAGAAAGCGCGCGATGTAGCGCTCGGACGTGCGCCAAGGCACATTCACGGTGAGTCCGCGCTCGTCTACTGTCAGCACGGCACGCCGACGGTTTGTGCCGCGTTTCAGAAGGAACTCGACGTCGCGCTCGCCCAGGCGGACCGATCTGTGCTCAACGCTCAGGGCGGCCCCTCGCCGCACGGGGCGGGCAGGCGCAACGTTTCGCTTTCGATCCAGTCTTCCACTCTCCTGTTCAACTCTTGCGGCGTCAGTCCCCTCGGATCGATGGCCCTGCCGATGCTCACCGTGATGACGCCCGGGAACTTCAGAACGGCGTTCTTGCGCCACAGCTGACCCGCGTTGTGGGCGATCGGCACCACCGGAGCGCCGGTGCGAACTGCGAGCCAGGCGCCGCCGACTTGATATTTGCCCCGCTGCCCGGGCGCGACGCGCGTGCCCTCGGGAAAGATGATAATCCAGAACCCCTGCGCGAGCCTGTCGCGGCCCTGCTCGAGCGTTTGCCTGAGCGCCCGCCTCCCCGCGCCACGATCGATCGCGATCGGGCTCATCATGGCCAGCCCCCAGCCGAAGAACGGCACGCGCAGCAGGGACCGGCGCAGCACCCACACCTGCGGCGGGAGGAAAACCTCGAACGCGATCGTCTCCCAGGCCGATTGGTGTTTGGCCAGCACGATGCTCGGCTGGCGGGGGAGATTCTCCAGGCCCAGCACTCGGTAGCGCACGCCGCAAATCACTCGCGCCAGCCAGACCACCAGCCGCGACCACAGGGTGATGATGCGATAGCGCGTGAACGGCCGGAACGGAAAAGTCAGCAGCGAGACGACGGACCAGGCGACGGTGAGCGCCGCCTGGGTCAACAGAAACAAGCTCGAGCGCAGGACAACCAGCGCCCGGCTCATGCGATGATCGCCCGCACCGCCTCGGCCAGATCTCGATATACGCAAGTGCCGGTGGGCAGGCCGCCACCGGCTTGCGTTTTCGCGCCCTTGCCGGTCAGCACGAGCATCGGCAGGGCGCCGGCCATCGCCGAGGCCTGCACGTCGCGCAGGGAGTCGCCGATGCTGGGGACCTCGGCAAGATCGACGTTGAAGCGCCGGGCGATGTCCTGGAACATGCCGGGCTTGGGCTTACGGCAGGAACAGTTCGCCTCGGCCGGGTGCGGGCAGTAGAACAAGGCGTCGATGCGCCCTCCGGACTGCGCCAGCGCCCTGTACATCTTGTCGTTGATGGCGTTGAGCGCCGCCATGTCGAACAGCCCGCGTCCGATGCCTGATTGGTTGGACGCGACCACCACGCGGTACCCAGCGTGGTTCAGCCTAGCGATCGCTTCCAGGCTGCCCGGAATGGCTTTCCATTCCTCCGGGCTCTTGATGAACTGATCGCTGTCGACGTTGATGACCCCGTCGCGATCCAGGATGACGAGCTTCATGAAGCGCTTGTTGCGCAGGGATTCTAGGCGGGAGATGTTACCGCAGACGACCGCTCTTGGGCAGAGAGGGTCAACCCACCGCCTCGTGGCGCGTTTGCGTGCGAGGCACACCGGCGCGTCTGGCTCCAGAACTGCTGGGGTGGGGTAGGAACACTGGAACGGTTTCTGCTGCGCGGCAGGGGCCGCGCGAAGCTCATCTGAACTTGTAAAGGGATTGTAAAGAAGAAGCGCATGAGCGTAGACACCGATCTCAAGGCCGGCCTGATCCTCGAAGACCTGAGCCAGCAGCTTTCCGACGCCGTCGTCGACTACCACTTGGTCGGTGGCAACCACGAGTTCAGGATCCGTCGAGGCGGTATCACCTACCAGGTGGACTTTCCCGAGCGGGTTCTCTTGGAGCACCAGATTAGGGACCTGGAGAGGATCGTCCCGCAGATCGTTCATCGGCTGCTGGCCAACGGCGGCCCGCGCCGCATCAGGATCGGTGACCATATGACGGAGTCAGATCCTGCCCCTGTCCGCGCGAATGCCGCTTGAGCGCGGCTGAGCGGCGGTGCGGCGTTAAGTCTGCGGCAGCGTCAGCTGTTTCCCCGAGCGTGGCGTAGAGCGCCGGGGTATTTTCTCCCGGTTCGTCAACCTCTCGCGGACCCCTTCCACCAGCGACGCCCTTCCCAGCAGGCGACGGCCGCTCGAGCCGAGCCATACACAGAAGTTTGACAAAGATTCGCTTCGCGCACGGGTATCACTAGACTGACCGCTCAAAAAGCAATCCGTGGTGCCGCGATGCCACACCACGGCGAGCCACGCCGCAGAGCAGAAGCATGAGCGCTCCGGCTCGAGCGGCGCAACGGTTTGAGAGTTGGACTTCAGGAGACTGTCTATGCGAAGCACATTACGGGCACCCCTCGCGCCGCTGGCATGCGGGCGGACCTCCACGTTGTCGCTCGCAGCGCCCCGCGGCCCGTTGATCGAAGTGCTCCCCGGTTCATCGGGTGGCGCTTCGCGCCCAGGCTGCATCCCAGCCCGGCACGCCCCAGGAGCAATCGCATGCTGAGCTCCAGAATCGGTCAGAGATGGATATTCCGCTCCAACTCCGGATGGCTCGGGGGGGACAAGATCACCGACGTCTCGGTCCTGACGGCATGCTCCTGTTTCATGCTGCTCGGGCTCCTGATGCTGGGCAGGGTCGGAGCCGAGGCCCTGCGTGCCGATGCCGCCTCCGATTGGCCGACCACCATCGGCACGGTGGTGTCCATACAAGTCGACGAGTCGGCGTACGGCACAAGCACCTACTGGTTTCCGCGTGTTGGCTACCAGTACGCGGTGCATGGGCGCACAATGCTCGGTACCCAGTTGACGCCAGGGCAGCAGCCCCATTGGCGCGACCGGGCGGAGGCGGAGCGCTTCATCGAGCGCTACGTCAACCGCAGCGGAGTCGTGGTCTACTACAACGCGGACAACCCCAGTGAGGCCGTGCTCGAACCCACACACAGCGGACGCACAGCGCCCATGCTGGGTCTCGGGCTGGCACTGGTAGCGCTTGGGCTCTGGTGCTTGGCCCTGTACGACTGGCTGCGCTGAGAAAAGACAGGGCCGGCGCGCAGCACCTCGCGACCGGCCCCGGCTCCTTCCCTTCGGGTGCTTGTGACGCGCTATCGGCTGCGGTGGGGTTACCGGGCCCGCAGTAAGCACCTGCCAACGCGGTCTCCCGTGGGGCGTTCCACCCCGTGAGCGGATCGGCGTCGCACGGATTCGCAGCAGCGTTCTTTGTTAGAATCCGGCGCACGATTCCCATCCCTGGCGATGACCCTTCCCCAGATCACGGCCCAGCGCGGCCGGTTCCTCGACTTGGAGCGGCGCCTCCTGAGCGCCCAGCCGACCATCGAGCACTGGCTGCGCAGCCAATGGCTGGAACATACGACACCGTTTTACGCCTCGGTCGACCTACGCAATAGCGGGTTCAAGCTGGCGCCGGTGGACACAAACCTGTTTCCAGGCGGCTTCAACAATCTCAATCCGGAGTTCCTGCCCTTGTGTGTGCAGGCGGCGATGGTTGCACTGGAGAAGGTCTGCCCCGAGGCGCGCGCAGCGTTGATCATCCCGGAGAACCACACCCGCAACACGTTCTACCTGCAGAACGTCACGGTGCTCGGCACCATCCTGCGTCGCGCCGGCATGAAGGTTCGGGTCGGCACGCTGATCCCGGAGATCGCCTCACCGACGGAGCTGGCCCTGCCCGATGGCGGTCGGCTGCTGCTCGAGCCGCTGGTGAGGAAGGGCAATCGCCTCGGCGTGGAGGGGTTCGACCCCTGTGTTGTCCTGCTCAACAACGACCTCTCGGCCGGCATCCCCAAGATCCTCGAGAACCTCGAACAGCCGGTTATCCCGCCGCTGTACGCAGGCTGGTCCACGCGCTTCAAGTCCAATCATTTCGCGGCCTACCAACAGGTCGCCGAGGAATTCGGCCAGCTGATTGGCCTCGATCCGTGGCTCGTCGACCCCTACTTCGGCGCGTGCGGTGAGATCAACTTCCAGGAGCGGCAGGGTGAGGAATGCCTGGCCAGCCATGTCGACATGGTGCTCGCGCGCGTGCGGCGCAAGTACGCGGAATACGATATCGACCTCGACCCCTTCGTCATCGTCAAGGCCGACGCGGGTACCTACGGCATGGGAATCATGAGCGTGAAAGACCCGGCCGAGGTGCGCGACCTCAACCGCAAGGAGCGCAACAAGATGGCGGTGGTGAAGGAAGGACTGCAGGTCACTCGCGTGATGGTGCAGGAGGGCGTTTACACCTTCGAGAGCGTGAACGAGGCCTTCGCCGAGCCGGTCATCTACATGATCGACCACTTCGTCGTGGGCGGCTTTTATCGCGTGCACACCGAGCGCAGGCAGGACGAAAACTTGAACGCGCCAGGCATGCAATTTGTCCCGCTCGCCTTCGAGGACACCTGTCTGCTGCCCGATCCTGAAGCCAGCCCGGACTGCGCGCCGAACCGCTTCTACACATACGGGATCGTGGCCCGTCTAGCCCTTCTGGCGGCTGCCCGTGAACTCGAGCAAGCGGCGGGCGCCTTCGAGGCCGGTGCCGGCCAACGCGGCGCGGTCGGGCCGCAGGCGCTGAAGGTCGCAGGCGCCTGAGCCTAATCGGCACCTCGACGCCTCGAGCGGGCGCGGAGCCCGCGCACATGAAGCTTGCCTTCGTTCTCGATCCGCTGGACGACATCAAGACCTACAAGGACTCCTCCTACGCGATGATGCAGGAGGCCTCCCGACGCGGGCACGAGCTGTTCGTGCTGCATCAGGAGGACATCCTGTGCCGGGACGGCGCGGTGAGCGGGATCGCCGCCAGCATCGGCCTCACGGGTGAAAAGGCAGCCTGGTACACGCTCGGGGAGAGGCATGAGGTGCTGTTGTCGCAGTTCGATGCGCTGCTGATGCGCAAGGATCCGCCGTTCGACATCGAGTACGTCTACAGCACTTATCTGCTGGAGCTGGCCGAAAGCCAAGGCGCGCGCATCGTCAATCGCCCGCGCGCGCTGCGCGATTACAACGAGAAGTTTTCCATCACCCGCTTTGTCCCGTTTACGGTTCCCACGCTGGTCACTCGCTTGGAGCGTGAGCTGCGCGCGTTCCTCGACGCGCAGGGCGACATCGTCCTTAAGCCTCTGGATGGCATGGGTGGGGCCTCGGTGTTCCGCCTGCACCGGCGGGACCCCAACATCGGGGTGGTCATCGAAACGCTGACCCATTACGGCCGCCGCACCGTCATGGCGCAACGCTATATCCCCGAGATCGTGCAGGGGGACAAGCGCATCATCGTGATCGATGGCGAACCCGTGCCCTATGCCCTGGCCCGTATCCCCAAGCCGGGCGAGACACGCGGGAACCTCGCCGTAGGAGGCCGCGGCGTGGCGCAGGAGCTATCGCCGCGCGACCGCGAAATCGCGCGAGCCGTAGGTCCCGAGTTGGCGGCACAGGGCATGCTGCTGGTCGGTCTTGACGTGATCGGCGACTACCTCACCGAGATCAACGTAACCAGCCCCACCGGGATGCGCGAGATCATGGATCAGACCGGGTTCGATGTGGCCGGCAAGATGATCGATGCGCTAGAGAGAACCCTGACCGGTGGTGCGTGAGTCGTCGACTGCTGCCGGATAGCTGCGTTTGGCTCTCCGCTGTCGGGCAAGGGCAAGATCGCGCGAGGTAGGTGGCTGGCAGACCAAGGGCTAGGGATGGCGAGTCGCCGGTCACGAACCATGGGCCACGGAGTACAATTTCGTCTCCCGAAAACGACACGGCCGCCATGGTAGGACTTCTCATCGTTGCCCACGGCACGCTCGGCGAGAGCCTGATCCATTGCGCCAGTCATGTCCTGGGCAGCCGACCCATGCATCTGATGCAGATCGGCGTCACCGTGCACGACGACCCGCAGCAGCTCCTGCCGCAGGCCATCAAGCTGGTGAAGCAGCTGGACCGGGGCGACGGCGTGGTGGTGCTGACGGATCTATACGGCGCGACGCCTGCGAACCTTGCGGCCAAGCTTCTCGTCCCCGGCCGAGTGGAGGGCGTGGCAGGCGTCAACTTGCCCATGCTGGTGCGGGCGCTGACCTACCGCAACGAGCCGCTCAAGGTGGTGGTCAGCAAGGCCATCTCCGGCGGCGTGGAAGGCGTGATGCAAGTGCCTCCGGCAAGCCTGGAACATGCGGCAACTGGAAGTTGAAATCGCCAACAAGCTCGGCCTGCATGCGCGCGCCTCGGCCAAGCTCACCCAGCTCGCGAGCATGTACCAGAGCGAGGTTTGGCTGTCGCGCAACGGGCGCCGGGTCAACGCGAAAAGCATCATGGGCGTGATGATGCTGGCGGCGGCCCGGGGCACCACGGTGACGGTCGAGACCAGCGGCCCGGACGAGGAGGAAGCGATGGCGGCGCTGCTGGCACTGATCAACGACAAGTTCGGCGAATCGGAGTGAGCGCGTGAGGCGGTGAATGCGTGAATAAATGAAAGAGTGGACGCGCCAAACAGGTCCGCCTGAAGCCAAGATGCTCCCGCGCGTGCGGCTGCGCACGGCATCGCGCTGGCGGGGGTTTCTGCATTCACTCCTTCACTGCTTTACGCCTTCACTTTCCGCTTCATTCATTCCTGCACGCTTTCGCCGCCTATGAGCTTCACCATCCACGGCATCGGTGTCTCGGCGGGCATCGCCATCGGTCATGCCCACCTGCTGAGCCATGCCGAGCTGGAGGTCGAGCACTACACGATCCCCGAGGCCGAAGTGCTACCGGAGCAGGCGCGCTTCGACGCCGCGATCCGCACCGCCCGCAGCGAGTTGGCGGCGCTGGCCGAGCACATCCCGACCAATGCCCCGCCCGAGGTCGAGGGGTTCCTCAATCTGCACTTGATGATCCTGGGCGACCACACGCTGTCCGAAGCCCCCCGTGAGCTGATCAAGGCGCGCAAGTGCAATGCGGAATGGGCCGTGTCCCAACAAGCGGAGGCGCTACTCGAGCAGTTCGAGCGCATCGACGACGAGTACCTGCGCGAGCGCAAGGCCGACGTGGTACAGGTCGTCGAGCGCGTACTGAAAGCGCTGACCGGCCAGCCTCGCAGCATCCCCGCACCGCGCCACAAGGAGGAAGACAGCATTCTGGTCGCGCACGACCTCTCACCGGCCGACGTGATCCTGTTCAAGCAGCACCGCTACGGCAGCTTCGTCACCGACCTGGGCGGCGCCACGTCGCATACCGCGATCCTGGCGCGCAGCCTCAACATCCCGTCCATCGTCGCCTTGCATCACGCGCGCTCGCTCATGCGCGAGAACGAGCTGCTGATCGTGGATGGCAGCAACGGCGTGGTCATCGTCAACCCGGACAAGTACGTCCTGGCCGAATACAAGCTGCGCCAGGAGCAGTGGCAACTCGAAAGACAGAAGCTCAAGCGTCTCAAGACCACCCGCGCCGCCACCCTGGACGGCACGCGCGTGGAGCTGCACGCCAACATCGAGCTGCCCGAAGACGTGCACCAGGCCAAGGAGAATGCGGCGGCGGGCATCGGCCTGTTCCGCAGCGAGTTCCTGTTCCTCAATCGCGATGAACTGCCCTCCGAGGACGAGCAGTTTGAGGCCTACCGCAGAGTCGCGGTGGAGATGAAGAATTTGCCCGTGACCATCCGCACGCTCGACCTCGGCGCGGACAAGAACCTCAACGACGCGGAGCGCGTAGCGCCGAACCCCGCGCTGGGACTGCGTGCCATCCGTCTGTGCCTGGCCGAGCCAGAAATGTTTCACCGGCAGCTGCGCGCGATCCTGCGTGCATCGCACTTCGGCAAGATCCGTCTGCTCATCCCCATGCTGTCCACCGTCCACGAGCTGCAGCAGACCCTGCATCTGGTTCGCGAAGCCAAGAAGAGCCTGGACGCGGAGCGCATCGCCTACGACCCCGACATGCAAGTGGGCGGCATGATCGAGATCCCGGCCGCTGCGCTGTCGCTCAACACTTTCACGCGGCAACTCGATTTTCTGTCCATCGGCACCAATGACCTGATTCAGTACACCCTGGCCATCGACCGCACTGACGACGCGGTCGCGCACCTCTACGACCCGCTGCACCCTGCCGTGCTGCAGTTGGTGGCGCACGTCATTCGCGGCGCGAACAAGGCCGGCGTTCCGGTCGCGGTATGCGGCGAGATGGCCGGTGACGAGCGGCTTACGCGCATATTGCTCGGCTTCGGACTGCGCCAGTTCTCGATGCATCCGGCGCACCTGCTGACGGTCAAGCAGCGGGTGCTCAAGTCCGATCTCGCCGAGGTGACGCAGCTCGCAAGCCGAATGCTCAAGACCGATGATCCGGACAAGGTGCGGGCGCTGCTGGAGCGCATGAACGCTTAGCTGCCGTCCAGATACGACACCGTGCGCATCGACACCGAACAGCTCGCGCAGCATCTGAACCGCGGCCTCAAACCCCTTTACACCATACACGGGGAAGAGACTCTGCTTGCGCTGGAGGCCTCTGACCGCATTCGCAGGCGCTGCCGCGAGGCAGACTACAGCGAGCGCGAGGTGCTGACGGTCGAGTCCGGCTTCGACTGGTCGCAGCTCGCCATGGTCGGCAACAGCCTGTCGTTATTCGCGACCAAGCGTTTGTTGGAGCTGCGCGTCCCAAGCGGTAAGCCGGGAAACGACGGTGCGGAGGCCCTGCGCCGTTACGCCCGCGACCTTCCACCGGACACTGTCACGCTGATCTCGTTGCCCAAGGTCGAGCGGGCGCAACAGTCGACCGGTTGGTTCGAGGCGCTCGACGCAGCCGGAGTGGTCGTTGCGGCCACTCCCGTGACGCTCGCCCGGCTGCCCGACTGGATCGCCGGCCGTCTGGCTGTGCAAGGTCAGCAAGTCGACGAGCAGACGCTGAGGTTCCTCGTCAGCCGCGTGGAAGGTAACCTGCTCGCGGCACACCAGGAGGTCCAGAAGCTCGCGCTCTTGTTCCCGCCGGGCAGACTCGATCCCGAGCAGGTGAGGGGCGTGGTGCTCGACGTTGCACGCTATGACGTGTTCAAACTGGGGGAGCCGCTGCTCGCTGTCGACGCGCCGCGCTTCGTGCGCATGCTCGACGGCCTGCGCGGCGAGGGCGTAGCGCCACCGCTGGTGCTGTGGGCGCTCGCCGAGGAGGCGCGCGCGCTGCTGCATGTGGGCCACGGCCTCGCCGCCGGAAAGGCCCTGCAGCAATTGATGCGCGAGGCACGCGTGTGGGGCAAACGCGCCGAGCTGATCCCCGGGGCGGTCCGGCGCATTGCATCGCGCGAGCTGGAGGACGCCCTGCTGCATGCAGCGCGGGTGGACCGCATGATCAAGGGCCTCACGCCGGGTGATGTGTGGGACGAGCTCCTGCAACTCGGCCTGCGCCTCATCCCTGCGGCGGGCGATGTCCGACCGAATCGCGGTAGAATCTCCGCTCCTTCGTAGGCAAGCGGCAGATGGACATCCAGTCGTACATGCACGGCGTCGGGCGCGAGGCTAGGAAGGCCTCGCGCGCCATGGCACGGGCCGAGACGGCGGCCAAGGACGAGGCCCTGCTGGCGATGGCTGCGGCCATCGAGCGAGACGTGGAACGTCTGCTGGACGCAAACCGGCGCGACCTCGACGCCGCCCACGCCAAGGGATTGGCGCCGGCCATGATCGACAGGCTTACGCTGAGTCGCAGGGGCGCAGCGTCCATGGCAGAAGGTCTGCGCCAGATCGCGCAGTTGCCCGACCCCGTAGGCGAAGTGAGCGAGCTCAAGTACCGGCCTTCCGGTATTCAGGTAGGCCGCATGCGCGTGCCGCTCGGGGTCGTCGCCATCATCTACGAAGCGCGGCCGAGCGTCACGGCGGATGCCGCGGGGCTGTGCCTCAAGGCGGGTAACGCCGCGATTCTGCGCGGCGGCTCCGAGGCGATTCATTCCAATCAAGCGATCGCCGCGTGCGTCCACGAGGGGTTGCAGGCCGCCGGGCTGCCGACGCCTGCGGTGCAGGTCATCGAGACCACCGACCGCGCTGCGGTCGGCGAGCTGATCGCCATGAAGGAATACGTGGACATCATCGTCCCGCGCGGCGGCAAGGGTCTGATCGAGCGCATCTCGGCTGAATCTCGCATCCCGGTGCTGAAGCACCTCGACGGCGTGTGCCACGTCTATATCGACGAGCGCGCCGACGTGGACAAGGCGATCCGCATTGCGGACAACGCCAAGACCCAGCGGCTGGGCACCTGCAACACGATGGAAACGCTGCTGGTGCACAAGCACATCGCCAGCCGGGTATTGCCTGCGCTGTGCCGGATCTATCTCGACAAGGGCGTGGAGTTGCGCGGCGATGCGCAGGCGCGCGCCATCGTCCCGCAGATGAAGCAGGCCACCGAGGAGGACTGGTACACCGAGTACCTGGCGGCGGTCCTCGCCGTGCGTGTGGTGGAAGGTCTAGATCAGGCCATCGAGCATATCGCCGTCTACGGCTCACAACATACCGATGCCATCGTGACCGAGGACTACACGCGCGCCCGCCGTTTTCTGCGCGAGGTGGATTCCAGCTCCGTGATGGTGAACGCCTCCACGCGATTGGCTGACGGCTTCGAATACGGCCTGGGCGCTGAGATCGGCATCTCGACCGACAAGCTGCACGCGCGCGGACCGGTGGGGCTGGAGGGCCTCACCTCGCAGAAGTTCATCGTGCTCGGGGACGGCCAGATTCGCGAGTAGCACGGGGCCCGCCGCCCAGCGTCGGGCCGGTCACCTCGCCAGCACTCCCTTCGACAGGCGCCGGAGAATCGGGACAGCAATGAGCAGCGTGATCGAGGTGAAAGTCCCCGACATCGGGGATTTCAAGGACGTGCCGGTGATCGAGGTCCTGGTCAAGCCCGGCGACAGCATCAAGAAAGAAGACTCGCTGGTCACGCTGGAATCCGACAAGGCCACGATGGAGGTGCCGGCGCCAGAAGCCGGCGTGGTCAAGGAGCTGAGAGTCAGGCTCGGCGACAAGGTCTCCGAGGGCGCCGTCATCCTCTTGCTGGAGGCCGACGGCGCTCCGTCCAAGGCACCGAAAGCGGAGGTGCCGAGGCCCGCGCCTGTGAGCGTGGCTCCGCCGGCAGCGCCGGCCGTGGTCTCGACCTGGCCGCCGTCCAAGGGTGACTATCATGCCGAGGTGGTGGTACTCGGTTCCGGGCCCGGCGGGTATACCGCCGCCTTCCGCGCCGCAGACCTCGGCAAGAGAGTGGCGCTGATCGAGCGCTATCCCGCTCTAGGCGGCGTCTGCCTGAACGTAGGCTGCATCCCATCCAAGGCGCTGCTGCACGCGGCACGCGTGGTCTCCGAGGCGGAGGAGATGTCGCACTTCGGGCTCAAGTTCGACCGGCCGAGCATCGACGTGGACGCCTTGCGCCGCTGGAAAGAAAGCGTCGTGGCAAAAGGAACCAAAGGCCTTGCAGGACTTGCCAAGCAGCGCAAAGTGCAAGTGGTCACGGGGTCGGCGAGATTTACCTCCCCGCACATGATCGAGGTGCAAACCAGCGAGGGGAAGAAGAACGTCTCGTTCGACTACGCCATCATCGCTGCGGGCTCCCAGTCCGCCAGGATTCCGGGTTTTCCCTACGATGATCCGCGCTTGCTGGACTCCACCAGCGCGCTCGACCTCAAAGACATCCCCAAACGACTGCTGGTCATCGGCGGCGGGATCATCGGTCTCGAAATGGCCACCGTGTACGACGCGCTGGGCTCGGCGATCAGCGTCGTCGAGCTGCTGGATGGTCTGATTCCCGGAGCGGACCGCGACATCATCCGACCCCTGCACAAACGCATCGAGAAGCGCTACGAGGCGATCTATCTCAAGACCAAGGTGACTCGGCTCGAAGCGACTGAGCAGGGGCTCAAAGCCGGCTTCGAGGGCGAAGGCGCGCCCGAACCGCAGACCTACGACCGTGTTCTGCTCTCGGTCGGGCGGCGGCCCAACGGCAAGGCGATCAATGCGCAAGCTGCCGGCGTGCTGGTGAGCGAGCGCGGTTACATCCCGGTGGACCGGCAGATGCGCACCAACGTTGCGCACATCTACGCCATCGGCGACATCGTCGGCGAGCCCATGCTCGCGCACAAGGCGAGCTACGAGGGCAAGCTTGCGGCCGAGGTCATCGCGGGGCAGCGCGCTGCGTTCGACGCGCGCACCATTCCCTCGGTCGCCTATACGGACCCCGAGGTTGCATGGATGGGGTTGACCGAGACCATGGCGAAGGCGCAGGGCGTCGAGATCGAGAAGGCCGTGTTCCCGTGGGCCGCAAGCGGTCGCGCGCGTGCGACCGCACGCGACGAGGGGCTCACCAAGCTGATCTTCGACAAGGCTACGCGGCGGTTGCTGGGGGCGGCCATCGTCGGCCCCAACGCCGGCGAGCTGATTTCCGAGACGGTGCTGGCCCTGGAGATGGGGGCCGATGCCGAGGACATCGGGTTGACGATTCATCCGCACCCGACCCTGTCGGAGACGATCTTCTTCTCGGCCGAGATCGCCGAAGGCAGCATCACCGACCTGTACATGCCCAAGAAGTAGACTCCCTTGAGCTGCAGCGGCGCACAGAACGCGCATGTCTGACCTGTTCCTGCCCCTGGTCACCCCGCCCGGCGCGCTGAACGAACCCGCGCATTGGTTCCTGTTCCAGGGTGCTCAGCTGCTGGTGCACCGCGCGGAGGGCCGCGCGTGGGTCCCACTCGTCGCTCATCCCCGCGAGCTGGGCCTCGAGCCGCTGCGTACCCAATACCTGGGCACGCTGTCGCGACAGCACTGCTATTCTGCGGAGTGCGCTGCAGGCACCCCCGCCCCGGACAGCTACGCCTGGTCCGGCTTGCGCGCCTTGTTCGGATTGTTTGACGACGTGGGGTTCGCGCTCGCCGGCCGCGCCCTTCAGATCATGGACTGGGACCGCTCGCACCAATACTGCGGCCGCTGCGGGACGCCAACGTCGCCGAAGTCGGGAGAGCGTGCACGCGAGTGCCCGAACTGCGGGCAGGTTCACTACCCGCGCATCGCACCGGCGGTGATGGCGCTGGTGCAACGGCGGGACCAGCTCCTGCTGGCGCGCTCGCCCCATTTCGTGCCCGGCATGCACAGCGCCCTGGCCGGTTTCGTCGAGCCCGGCGAGAGCCTCGAGCAGTGCCTGGTGCGCGAGGTGAAGGAGGAGGTAGGCGTCGAGGTCGCGAACCTGCGCTACTTCTCGAGCCAGTCCTGGCCTTTCCCACACTCGCTCATGATCGCTTTCAACTGCGATTGGGCGGCGGGAGAGATCTCACCCGATCCCAGCGAGATCGAAGCGGCCGGCTGGTTCAGTCTCGAGAACCTTCCAGTACTGCCCAACAAGATCAGCGTCGCGCGCCGGCTCATTGACGCCACAATAGCCAGAATAAGAGCCGGCATACCGGTGAGCTGACGCCGACCATAACCTAAAGAGGAGGAGGCAATGCTCAAAATCTGGGGACGGAACAACTCCGTCAACGTGCAGAAAGTGCTCTGGTGCTGCGAGGAGATGGGCCAGCAGTACCAGCGGCTGGACGCCGGCGGCAGCTTCGGTGTCGTCAACACGCCACAGTACCGGGCACTGAACCCCAACGGTCTGGTCCCCACCATCGAGGATGGTCCGTTCGTGCTGTGGGAGTCCAACACGATCGTGCGTTATCTCGCCGCCAAGCACAGCGCCGGCAAACTCTGGCCGGAGGACCTCAAGGTACGGGCCGAGGCCGACAAGTGGATGGACTGGCAGATCGCCATGTTCTGGCCCTCCTTCCGCCCTCTGTTCTGGAACCTCGTGCGCACCCCGGTCGACCAGCGCGACGAGGCGGCGATGGAAGAGTCGCGCCTGAAGACCGAGGAGGTGCTGGGCTATCTCGACGCCCACCTGAAGAACCGCATGTTCGTCGCCGGCGATGACCTCACGATAGGCGACATCCCGATGGGTTGCGCGATCTGGCGCTGGATGGCGCTCCCGATCGATCGGCCGGCATTGGCCAACCTGCAGCGCTGGTTCGATGCCCTGCGCGAGCGCCCGGCCTACAAGGGCGTGGTGATGCTGCCGGTGAGCTGAGACCTGAACCAGCCGCTCGCAACGAGCGGCATCCAGCGCTTGCATTTGCCGCGGCGCTGCCGGAGGGGACGGATTCGCTTCAGGTGCGCCAGTCGCCGGGTGGCCGGCTCGACTCCGAGGACCGGACTTGCCCGCTGGACGATGCTAGTCCGCAGCGCGCGAACCCGGCGCGTCGCGCGACGCGGCGTGCACCGGCAGCCGCTCCCCGACAGTCGTCGTGCGGCGGATGATGCGCACATCGTTGACCCAATCGAAGTCTGTCGCGCTGTGCAGAACGGCTCGGTTATCCCACATGACGAGCTGATGCTGCCGCCAAACATGGCGGTACAGGTACTTTGGCTGTGTCGCGTGGGCATTCAACCGCCGGATCAACACGCGTCCTTCCTCCAGCGCGATTCCTTTGACATGGGAGGCGTGCTGACCCAGGTACAGGCACTTGCGCCCGGTCTCCGGATGGGTCCGGACCACCGGCCATTCGACGGGCGGAGCGGCGCGCTTTTGCTCCTCTGTCATTTGCTTGCGCGCGTTGGTCTGGCTGCGAGAGTAATCGAGGTCATGCACCGCGACGAGCCCGTCGATTCGGTGCTTGTCGTCGGCAGGCAGCCCCTCGTACGCGGCGTACATGTCGGCGTAGAGCGTGTCGCCGCCCGCCACCGGGATTCTGAGCGAGTGCAAGAAGGTGACGAGACCGCGCTCCTTCGACCACGATCCGTCGGAATGCCAGACCGCCGCCCCGGGGTCGGGGTGCTCGCCCTTGGGCTTACCGTCCGGGTCGAGGTTCGTGATCCACAGGATCTCGGGCCTGCCGCTATGGCGATACTGGTCCAGCACATGCAGCTGCAGCTCACCCCAGTGACGCGAGAACTCCAGATGCTGTTCGTCGTTCAGATGTTGATCGGAGAAGATCAGCACCTGGTGCTGCAGCAGCGCCCGATGCAGACCGATCAAGGTCTCGGGGCACAACGGTTCGCTCAGCGCGAGCCGGCACACTTCGGCCCCCAAAGGAGCGGCCAACGGCCGGATGAGGACTCGGTCAGCCATGGATTCGCGGAGCGTTGGCTTGCTCGATCATTTCGCCCACTGAAGGCGCGCGGTCCGGAATGCGGGCGACGTCGGCCAGCCAGACCGTGGCCTCGCTATCGCTGGGAGCTCGATAGTCGCTGCGTGGCGATAACGAGCCGCCAGAGCCGACCTTGGGTGCGTTGGGCATTACGCTCCGTTTGTATTGCGCGAACTGAAAAAAGCGGCGGGTGAACACCGCCAGCCACTTCTTGATGTCCCCGATCGCGTACTGATTGCGCCGGTCCGCCGGAATATCGGGCCAGTTACCTACGCGCCGGTCGCGCCAAGTGCACCAAGCTAGAAAAGCCACTTTGCGCGGCAGGTAACCGAAACGCAAGATGTAGTACAAGTGAAAGTCCTGCAGCTCATAGGGGCCCACCACCGCCTCCGTGCTCTGACCCGGCTCGAGCTCGCTCTGGCCCGGCACCAGTTCGGGCGAAATCGGCGTGTCGAGCACGTCCTGCAACACTGCGCTCACCTGCGGACCCAGCTGGTTGGTGCGAGCCACGTAGCGGATCAGATACTGGATCAGCGTCTTGGGCACGCTGGCGTTGACGTGGTAGTGGGCCATGTGGTCGCCCACCCCGTACGTGCACCAGCCCAGCGCCAGCTCCGACAGATCGCTCGTGCCCACCACCGGGGCGTTGTGCACGTTGGCCAAGCGAAACAGGTGGCTGCTCCGCTCCCCCGCCTGCACGTTCTCAAAGGTCACATCGTAGACCGGCTTGCCCTGCGCGAACGGATGCCCGATGTCCTTGAACATCTGCAGGCAGCTCGGCCGGATGTCCACTTCGCTGGCCGTGGCCCCCGCCGCACTCATCAAGCGGCGCGACTGGTCCAGGGTGCGCTCGCTGGTGGCGAAGCCTGGCATGGTGTAGGCCAGGATATTGCGCCGCGGCAGCCCCATCACGTCCATGGCGCGCACGCACACGATCAACGCGTGGGTCGAATCCAGTCCACCCGAGATGCCGATCACGACTTTGTCCGAGCCCATCGCCTTGAGGCGCTTGACCAGGCCCTGCACCTGGATTTCGTACACCTCGTGGCAGCGCTGGTCACGGGTGGCCGGATCGGCAGGCACGTAGGGAAAACGCTCGTAGCTGCGCTCCAGCGGCAACGGCGCGTCGCTGGGTAGAGCGAGCGTGAACGTGACGCTGCGGAACTCGGATACCGCGGCGGCGTGGCGCACCACCGCCTGACCGAAACTGTTGGTACGCATGCGGTCCTGAGCGATGCGATCGAGGTCAATGTCACCCGTCGCCAGATGCGAGGTGTATTCGAAGCGTTCGGTCTCGGCCACGCGCGAGCCGTTTTCGTAGATCATGCCATGGCCGTCCCAGGCCAGGTCGGTGGTGGACTCGCCGTAGCCCGCCGCGCAGTAGATATAACCGGCCATGCAACGGCCCGACTGGTTGGCGACCAGCTCGCGCCGGTACTCGTCCTTGCCCACCGTGATGTTGGACGCGGACAGGTTGACCAACACCGTGGCGCCGGCCAGCGCCGCCTGTGAGGACGGCGGGATCGGCGTCCACAGGTCCTCACAGATCTCGACGAACAACACGAGCTGCGGCTGTTCCTCGGCCTGGAAGATGAGGCGGGTCCCGAAGGGCACATCGGTCTGCCCGCACAAGTCGATCGCCTCGCGCGCGCAGTAGTCCCCAGGCGTGAACTGCCGCAATTCGTAGAACTCGCGGTAGTTGGGCAGATAGGTCTTGGGCGCCACCCCCAGCAGCTTGCCGTCCGAGACCACCGCTGCACAGTTGTACAGCAGACCGTCAACCTGCAGCGGTACGCCCACGACCGCGACCAGCGGAAGCCCGCGCGAAGCCGCGAGCACTTGCTCCAACGCCGCCTTGGAGGCATCCAGCAGCGCCTGCTGGTGGAACAGGTCCTCGCACGAATAGGCGGACAGTCCGAGCTCGGGAAACACCGCAAGCACCGCGTGCCGTTGCACAGCCTGCTGCAAGAGCGCGATCGTCCGAGCCGCGTTGAATGTCGGATCGGCGACGCGCACCTCCGGTATGGCGACCGCAGCGCGAATGAAGTTGTGATCGTACAGATTAAAAAAGGACACTTCGAAGGCCTGTGACGCGGCGCAGATGCGAATTGTGCCTGAAGCCCGACAAGCTGCTGCAACCGCTACGAGTCAGGTCTCGGAGCGGGTTGGACCGGTGTAGAACGCCGGCCACCTGTCCCGGACGATCGGACCGTCCGAGCGGTACGCGTGGCAGGAGCCCAGCAGAACGGGCTTGCGCTCGAGCTCCGCTGCAGCCTCGCTTTTTGCACGGGCCGGATATATGGTCTGGAATGCCGTGGTCGCGACCGGACCCAGTAACTCGACGAGATGCGTGCAGCCCTTCACGCCACCCAGCAACGCGCGCGTCTTCAGCGTCCAGCCGGGAGCGATCCGCAACCCTTCCAGTATTTTGAAGTTGTCGGTGATATCGCCGCACAAGCTGTAGGGACCGAAGTCGGTCTTCGCCTCCACATGATGCACCAGGAGATCGGTGTCCACCGTGAGCCGGATCCACATCTCGTGCAGTGCCTCGCCGGCGCGGATGACGCCGCCGCGGTCGGGATTGGGAATGTCGAAGGGCTTGGTATCCAGCAGATGCCCTTCGATGTCCCACAGGCCGTCGTCGCGCAGGTATCCCTGGCATTCGACGCGACGCTGGTGCATGGGCTTGCGGCTTGCAGATGGGCTTAACGGCATGTTGCTTCGCGTTCGCAGTTGACGGGTCACATCTGGCCGAGCGCGCAGGCGCGCTGCACGACGCGCTCGAGCGTGGCGCGTTTTTCCTCGGGCGTCATCTCCAGCCAGTCCGCGATCTCCTGCAGCGTGCGCCGGCAACCAAGACACAGGCCCGAGCTCGGGTCCATCTGGCACACGTTCCTGCAAGGCGAGTCGATATGGACAGGAGGCAGGCTCATGCGGCCACCTGGCCTTCCTTGGCGCGGCGGGCGGCCCTGGCTGCGAGCGCGCGTCCCGCCCGCGACACGGTCGGGCGACCGAGCTCACCGCAGATGAATTGGGCCGCCTGCAGCAGCTTGCTCATGTCGACGCCGGTCTCGATGCTCAATCCATCGAGCATGTATAACACGTCCTCGGTGGCCACGTTTCCGGTGGCACCCGGAGCGTAGGGACAACCGCCCAGCCCCGCGACGGAGCAGTCGAAGGTCGCCATTCCCGTCTCGAGCGACGCGAAAATGTTGGCCAGCGCCTGACCGTAGGTATCGTGATAGTGCCCGCCCAGCTTGTCCACCGGGACGCGCCGCGACACCGTCTCGATCATGCGCCGGGTCTTGCCCGGCGTGCCGACGCCGATGGTGTCGCCGAGCGAAACCTCGTAGCAACCGATCTCGATCAGCCGCTCGCAGATGCCGGCCACCTCCGCCGGATCCACCTCGCCTTCGAAGGGGCAGCCCAGCACGACCGAGATGTAGCCGCGCACTTTGACCCCGGCCGCGAGCGCCGCCTCGCACACGGGCGCGAAGCGCTCGAAGGACTCGGCGATCGAGCAATTGGTGTTGCGCCGGGAGAAGGCCTCGGTCGCGGCACCGAACACGGCAATTTCTTTCGCTCCGGCAGCCAGCGCGGCCTCCAGCCCCTTCATGTTTGGCACCAGCACCGGGTAGCTGACACCCGGCCTGCGCTTGATACCCGCCATGACCTGGGCGCTGTCCGCCATCTGCGGCACCCACTTGGGCGAAACGAAGCTGGTCGCCTCGATCACCGGCAGGCCCGCCTCCGACAGCCGGTCGATCAGCTCGATCTTCACTCCCGTGGGCACCACGCCCGGCTCGTTTTGCAGCCCGTCACGCGGGCTCACGTCGACCAGTTTTACACGCTTGGGGAGGTTCATCGCGCTCACTCCTGTTCGGCTTCGAAGGCGATGAGCTGATCGCCCTCTTTGACCTGCTCGCCGGGCGCGAAGCGCACCTGCGCCACGCGGCCGGCTACCGGCGCAACAATGGTGTGCTCCATCTTCATCGCCTCGATGATCATCAGCGCTCGCCCCCGCTCAACCGACTCGCCCTCTTTGACCAGGACCTCGATCACGCTGCCGGGCATGGGTGCCGTCAGGCGACCGCCGGCTTCCTCGTCCTGTACCGCCTCGAACTCGCGCACCTGCAGGCGGTGCGTGAGGCCACCGGCGAAAACCGTCAGCTCGCTACCCTTGCGCACGACGGTAGCGCGAACGCGCTCGCCACCGAGCTCCGCCACCAGGCCACCATCGGGCAGGCGCTCGGCCCGCGCCACCAGTCTCGCCCCCGGCAACTCCAGCTCCAGGCCGTTCCGGCGATAGTGCGCCGTGACCGAGACCTCGAGCGTGCCGTCCCCGAACGCAAACGTGTGATGGTTGTCCTGGTTGAGACGCCAGCCGTCTCGCAGGTTCCACGGCGAGCAGGGATCGCCCGACGCCCGCGCTGCGATCAGGGCCTCCTCGTCGATGCGCATGAGCTCGGACAGCACGGCGACCGCCAACACGCGATCGGGAGCCGGCACGGCTTCCGGGATCAATTGCGCACGGTAGCGCTCGATCAGGCTGGTGTCCAGCAGCGTTGGCTCCCGATCCGCCGCCGCGAAAGCCGGATGCGCGCTCAGCCCCGACAGCAGAGCGAGATTGGTGGCCGGCCCCGCCACCTCGCAATCGGCCAGCGCTGCGTGCAACCGGCGCAGCGCCGCGGGGCGGTCGACATCCCAGCAGATGAGCTTCGCGATCATCGGATCGTAGTGAACGCCGACCTCGTCGCCTTCCTGTACACCCGTGTCGACGCGCACCTGCGTCGAAGCCGGGGGCAAACGCAGATGCACGATGCGTCCGGCGGCGGGCAGAAATCCGCGCGCGGGATCCTCTGCGTAGATGCGCGCCTCGATCGCGTGACCCGTGATCGCCAGCTGCTTCTGCGTCAACGGCAGCGGCTCCCCCGCCGCAACCCGGAGCTGCCACTCGACCAGGTCCAGGCCCGTGATCAGCTCGGTCACCGCATGCTCGACTTGCAGGCGGGTATTCATCTCCATGAAGTAAAAATGGCCCGCCTCGTCGACGATGAACTCGACGGTGCCGGCGTTGACGTAGCCCACCGCACGCGCCGCGGCCAGCGCGGCGGAGGCCATCTGCCGGCGCCGCGCGGCGCTCAGGCCCGGCGCCGGCGCCTCCTCGACAACCTTCTGGTGACGGCGCTGCACAGAGCAATCGCGTTCGAACAGATGGACCAGGTTGCCGTGGCTGTCGGCAAACACCTGCAGCTCGATGTGGCGCGGGCGGCTCACGTACTGCTCCAGCAACACGCGATCGTCGCCAAAGCCGGCTGCCGCCTCGCGCTTCGCGCCGGCCAATGCATCCTTGAACTGCGCGCCGGACTGGACCACGCGCATCCCCTTGCCGCCACCGCCTGCAGAGGCTTTGATGAGCAGGGGATAACCGATCTTCTCAGCTTCGCGCGCCAGCGCGTCCGGGTCCTGCGCATCGCCGTGGTAACCCGGCACGAGCGGCACCCCAGCCCGCGCCATGACGTCCTTGGCGGCGCCCTTCGAACCCATGACGCGGATGGCGCTCGCGGGCGGACCGACGAAGACCATTCCCGCCTGCGTGCAGTCGCGCGCGAAATCTGCGTTTTCGGATAGGAAACCATAACCCGGATGGATGGCTTGAGCGCCGCAGGCGCGCGCCACCTCCACGATGCGGTCGGCCCGAAGGTAGCTCGCGCGCGCCGGCGCTGGCCCGATCAGATAGGCCTCGTCGCACGTCGCGACGTGCAGCGCGGCTGCGTCGGCTTCGGAATACACCGCCACCGTGCGGATGCCCAGGCGTCGAGCCGTGCGCGCCACGCGGCACGCGATCTCGCCTCGGTTGGCGATCAGAATCTTGTCGAACATCCGAGCGGTCTAGTCCTTGGCCTTGATCCACCCCGCGGGGCGCTTGTCGAGAAAGGCGGCGATGCCTTCTTGCCCCTCTGGGCTGACGCGGATCTGTGCGATTCGCGCTGCGGTCTCTTCGGCCAGCAGTTGGTCCATCGGCCGATGGGCTATGTGAGCGATGAGGTTCTTCGCGGCGGTGATGGCCTTCGGCCCACCCTTGAGCAGCTCGTCGAGAATGCGCTCGACGGCGCGGTCCAGCTCGCCGTCTTCGACCGCGCTGTGAACCAACCCGATGCGCAGGGCCTCGCCGGCGTCGAAGCGCTCGCCGGTCAGAAAATAGCGCCTCGCGTTGCGGCTGCCGATCGCCCGGATGACGTAGGGGCTGATCACGGCCGGGATCAAGCCCAGGCGCACCTCGGAGAGCGAGAACGTCGCGGCCGTGCTGGCCACCGCGATGTCGCAGCAGGCGACCAGCCCCACGCCGCCGCCGAAGGCCGCGCCCTGCACGCGGGCGATCGTGGGCTTGGCCATAGCGTCCAACGTACGCATCAGGCTCGCCAGCGCCACGGCATCGCGGATGTTATCCGCCTCGGAGTAGCGGGCAACGCGTTTCATCCAATTGAGGTCGGCGCCGGCGGAGAAACTCTTGCCCTGCGCCGCCAGAACGACTGCGCGTACGGCCGGATTATGGTCGACATCGCGCAGCTTGTGCGTGAGCTCGGCGATGAGATGGTCGTCGAAGGCGTTGTGCACCCCGGGACGATCCAGGGTCACGGTGGCGACCCCGGTCGGGCCGATGCTCAGCTGTATGGCCTGCGGGTTCGTCGCCATCGCTACATCCGAAATACGCCGAACGTCGTGCTTTCCACGGGCGCATTGAGGCTGGCTGAAATGCCCAGCGCCAAGACACGGCGCGTCTCGAGCGGATCGATCACCCCGTCGTCCCACAGCCGCGCGCTCGCGTAGTAGGGATGGCCCTGGGTCTCGTACTGCTCGAGGATGGGCGCCTTGAAGGCCCGCTCGTCTTCCTCGCTCCAGCCCTTGCCCGCCCTCTCCAGACCCTCGCGCTTCACCGTAGCCAGCACGGCCGCCGCCTGCTCACCGCCCATCACGGAGATGCGGGCGTTGGGCCACATCCACAGAAACCTCGGCCCGTAGGCCCGCCCGCACATGCCGTAGTTGCCCGCGCCGAAACTGCCGCCGACGATCACCGTGAACTTGGGCACCTTGGAGCAGGCTACGGCGGTGACCATCTTCGCCCCATCTTTGGCGATGCCGCCGGCTTCGTATTTCCTGCCGACCATAAACCCGGTGATGTTCTGCAGGAACACCAGCGGTATGCCGCGCTGGCTGCAAAGCTCGATGAAGTGAGTGCCCTTGAGCGCGGACTCCGAGAACAGGATGCCGTTGTTGGCCACGATGCCCACGGGATAGCCGCAGATGTGGGCAAAGCCGCACACCAGCGTCGTGCCGTACAGCGGCTTGAACTCGTCGAGCTCGCTGGCGTCTACGATGCGACCCACGATCTCGCGCACCTCGAACGGCTTGCGCGGGTCGGTGGGGATCACGCCAAGCAACTCGGAGGGGTCGAGCGCCGGCTCCCGCGGCTCGCGCGTATCGAGTGCGACGCGCTTGCGGCGATTGAGGTGAGCCACGATGCGGCGCGTCATCTGCAGCGCGTGCAGATCGTTGAGCGCATAGTGATCGGCCACGCCCGACACGCGCGTGTGGACGTCGGCCCCGCCCAGCTCCTCGGCCGTCACGACTTCGCCGATCGCTGCCTTCACCAGCGGCGGCCCGCCCAGAAAGATCGTCCCTTGATTGCGAACGATGACGGCCTCATCGGACATCGCCGGTACGTAGGCGCCCCCGGCAGTGCACGAGCCCATCACCACCGCAATCTGCGCAATCCCCAGCGCCGACAGGTTGGCCTGGTTGTAAAAGATGCGGCCGAAGTGGTCGCGATCCGGGAACACCTCGTCCTGGTTGGGCAGGTTGGCCCCGCCCGAGTCGACCAGGTAGATGCAAGGCAAGCGGTTCTGTTGCGCGATTTCTTGCGCGCGCAGGTGTTTCTTCACCGTGACCGGGTAGTAGGTCCCGCCTTTGACCGTGGCGTCGTTGGCCACCACCACGCATTCCCTGCCGCTCACCCGGCCGATGCCGGTGATGATGCCCGCCGAGGGCACTTGATTGTCATACATGCCCCAGGCTGCGATTTGCGACAGCTCCAGGAATGGCGAGCCCACGTCGAGCAACGTGCGCACGCGTTCGCGAGGCAGCAGCTTGCCGCGCGCCAAATGCTTCTCACGCGCCGCCTCGCCGCCGCCCTGTGCAACGATCGCCACTTTCTCGCGCAGATCCGCGATCAGCCGCGCCATGCCGAGGGCGCTGCTCTGGTAAAGGGCGCTGCGCGCATCGAGCTTCGAGCTGATGACCGGCATCTGAGCGCGTCAGGTCGTCTCGGCCGTGAGCCATTTCTCGACCGCCGGCGCACGATACCGGATCATGGCTTCGAGCAGGGGCTTCGGCTCGGAGTCCGCGATCACCATCGCACGGTTGCGCGGATGGAGCAGTTGCTCGGCGACCGCGTGATCGAACAAAGCGAGCAGGCCCGCGTAGTAGCTCTTCACATTGAGCAGCCCGCAGGGTTTGGCATGCATGCCCAGCTGGGACCAGGTCAGGACCTCGCAGAACTCCTCGAACGTGCCGAAGCCCCCCGGCATCGCGATGAAACCATCGGACAGATCGGCCATGAGCTGCTTGCGCTCGTGCATGGTCTGCACCACGCGCAACTGCGTCAGTCTTTCGTGCGCGACCTCCCGGCGTCTGAGGGCTTCCGGGATGACGCCGATGACTCTGCCGCCGGCCTCGAGCGCCGCATCCGCGAGCGCCCCCATGAGACCCACTCGTCCGCCGCCATAGACCAGCGTGACACCGCGATCGGCCAGAGTCTGGCCCATGCGGCGCGCGCTCTCGGCATAGGCCGGGTCTGCTCCGGGGTTGGAGCCGCAGAATACGCACACGGCAGATAAGCGATGCATCGGCCGCACCTCAGAATCCGCCGGTCTTGAGCCAGCGCTCGACCTGGTCCAGGCGATCGTGGCCCCAGAACGGTTCACCGTCGACGAAGACATAGGGCGAGCCGAACACCCCGCGCTCCACGGCGGTCTGGGTCTCGTTGCGCAGCCGCTCCTTGAGCGCGGGCTCGCCGACTGCAGCAAGCACTTCGGCGCCGTCCAGCCCCAAGGTCGCCAGCACATCGGCTGTGGTCTGCGGGCTCGAGATGTCCCGCCCGTCGACAAAATAAGCCCGGTACAGGGCGAGGACGGCAGCCTCGATGCGCTGCGGGGCGCGTTGCTCCAGCCAGTAGATCGCGCGCGCCGGCGCTTGCGTGCTGATCGGGAAAGGGTCCGGAAAGGTGAACGGTATGTCGAGGAAGCGCGCGCAGCGCGACATGTCGTGCTTGCTGTACGGTCCTTTGAGGGGCACGGAGGGCAGCGGCCCGCTCCCTGTCACCTTGAACACGGCGCCGAGCAGAAACGGCCGCCACACCAGGGCACGGCCATAGTTGGCGGCGAGCTGCGAGATTCTCGTCGCCCCGAAATAGCCGTACGGCGACGAGAAGTCGAAATAGAATTCGATCGGGTCCGGCACCGCTTTCACGCCTTTCCGGGGGAGGACTCGCAGCCGATCCCCGACGACGCCCCTACAAGACCGATGCGCGTGCTCATTTCGGTGCCCGGCTCAGCCCTGCGCGGGTCATTGGACTTCGATGGCCATCGCGGTGGCCTCGCCGCCACCGATGCACAACGCTGCCACACCGCGCCTGAGACCATGGTGTCGCAGTGCGCCGATCAACGTCACCAGGATGCGCGCCCCGGAAGCACCGATCGGATGTCCCAGCGCGCAGGCGCCGCCGTGCACGTTCACCCTTTGGTCCTGCAAATGGTGCTCCCGCATCGCCGCCAGCGTCACCACCGCGAACGCTTCGTTGATCTCGTACAAGTCCACGCTGTCGGCGGTCCAGCCTGTGACGTCGAACACCTTGCGGATCGCACCCACCGGCGCGGTGGTGAACCAGGCCGGCTCCTGGGCGTGCGTGCTGTGGGCCACGATGCTGGCCAACGGCGTGACCCCTCGCTTCCGGGCGGCCGAGCGGCGCATCAGCACCAGCGCGGCCGCGCCGTCGGAGATGGAGCTCGAGTTCGCCGCCGTCACGGTGCCGTCCTTCCGGAAGGCGGGCTTGAGTTGCGGGATCTTCTCGAGGTTGGCTTTGAACGGCTGCTCGTCCTTGTCCATGAAGCGATCGCCTTTGCCCCCTTTGAGCGCCACTGGCACCATCTCCCACGCGAACCAGCCCTCGTCGTTGGCCCTGCGGGCGCGCTCCAGGGATCTCACCGCGAAGGCGTCCTGCTCCGCGCGTGTGAAGCCGCACTGGGCCGCGCAGTCCTCCGCGAAGGCGCCCATCAAGCGGCCCTTGTCATAGGCGTCCTCGAGGCCGTCCAGGAACATGTGATCGATGACGTGCTGGTGACCCATCCGGTAACCGGCGCGCGCCCTGGGCAGCAGGTACGGGGCGTTGGTCATGCTCTCCATGCCGCCCGCGACCATGACTTCGTTGCTGCCGGCCAGCAGCAGGTCATGGGCCAGCATGGCCGCCTTCATCCCCGAGCCGCACATCTTGTTGACCGTGGTGCAGCCAGTCGCCAGCGGCAAGCCGGCTCCCAAGCTCGCCTGGCGGGCGGGCGCCTGCCCCTGCCCGCCCGGCAACACGCAGCCCATGATCACTTCTTGCACGTCCGTGGGCTGCAACCTCGACCGCTCGACGCCCGCGCGGATCGCGACCGCGCCGAGCTCGGGGGCCGTGAAGTCCTTCAATTCACCCTGCAAAGCGCCCATCGGTGTGCGGGCGGCGCCGACGATGACCACGGGATCCTGGTTCATGGCAAGGTTTCCTTGAGTTGGGAGGCGCACAGGGCCGTGCCCGGCAACTTAAGCTCCAGTGCTCCGCTGCTTCGCCAAGGCATGCTGGGTCCTAAGTGCGTGCGCCGAAGCGGCGAGCAAAGCGCGCCGACTCCGGATACGGGAAGACATCGGCGATGTGCCCCGCGGCGATGCGCGCCTTGGTCGCATTCCAGAAATCCGGCAACAGCAGGTCGGCGTGATGCTCGAGAAAGCTCTCGCGCACCCCGTCTCCGGAGAGCAGGAAGGGCCCGAACTCCTCCGGAAAGACATCGTTTTGCGCCACCGCATACCAAGGCTCCGCGGACATCTCGTCTTCCGGCGTGCGCGGCGCGGGTATGCGCCTGAAGCTCACGTCCATCATATAAGCGATCTCGTCGTAATCGTAGAAAACCACCCGCGCTCCGCGCGTGACGCCGAAGTTCTTGAACAGCATGTCACCGGGGAAGATGTTGACCGAGGCCAGCTCCTTGATGGCGTTGCCGTAGTCGCGCACCGCGTGGCGCACCTGTTCCTGGCTGCCCCGATCGAGGTAGAGGTTGAGCGGCGTCATGCGCCGCTCGATATAGAGGTGCTTGACGATCAGCGTGTCGTCCTCCTCTTCCACCACGGACGGGGCCTCGCGTTTGAGCTCGGCGATCAGCGCCGGATCGAACCGCAGCCGGGGGAAAGCGACATCCTTGTACTCCAGCGTGTCCGCCATGCGTCCGACGCGGTCGTGGCGCTTGACCAGCATGTACTTGTCCTGGACCGTCTGCCGGTCGATGTTCTTGACGGGCGAGATCGCGTCGCGGATCACCTTGAACACGTACGGATAGGAAGGCAGGGTGAACACGATCATGACCAGCCCCCGGATGCCGGGCGCGATGACGAAGTCGTCCGTCGAATGCTTGAGGTGGTGCAGGAAGTCGCGGTAGAAAAGCGTCTTTCCATGCTTCTGCAGGCCGAGCGAAGTGTACAGCTCGGCCCGGGGCTTGCCCGGCAACATGCTGGCCAGGAACTCGACATAGGCCGACGGCACCTCCATGTCCACCATGAAGTAGGCCCGGCTGAATGCGAACAGCAGCGCAATCTCGCGCGAGTCGAGAAGAATGGCGTCGAGGCTCAAGCCCGCGCCGTCGCCTGCGTGCACGATAGGGACCGCGAACGGCAACTCGATGCTGCCGTTGACGATCTTGCCGATCATGTAGGCGCGCTGGTTGCGGTAGAACAGCGCACTCAGCACCTGGATCTGATGGTTCGCCTCCAACCGCAGCGGCCGCGGAAGCGCAAGCCTGACCGCGCGCAGCACGTAACGCATATCCCGCTGCAGGTCGGCGAATGGGCGTTTGAGGTCGTGATCGCGCAGGATCTGGCGCAGCACCGCACGCAGCCGGTCCTGGAGCGGGTAATAGCTGCGATACACCGGCGGGTCCGATTCCATGTATTCGGTGGAAACCGCTGGGCGCACGAACATGAAATCGTTGTGATAGTAGGTTCGCCGCAGGATGCGGCAGCTCACCGAGTTGAAGAAGGTCTCGGCCAGCTCGGGCTGCCTGTGGTTGGTGAGCAGCGCCACGTACTGGAGCTTGATCTCCTGCCACAGCGCGTCGGGCAACGCGGCGGTGTCGAAGTCCCGCTGCAGGCGTTCCACGGTTTCGAGCACGCGATCGCCGTAGAACTGGATGCGCTCGGCGTGGGCCTCGCGCACCGCGTGCCACTGGGCGCGCTCGAAACGGCCTTTGGCCTCGCGGCTGATCTGGCGGAACAGACGGTAGTGCTTGTTGAATCCCTCCAGCAGCGCGTGGGCGACGGCGGACGCGATCTCGCTCGCGGGCGTGGTAGAGGGGGCGAGCAACTCGGTCATCGATCGTGAGGGCGCCCAGCCTGTGGCCTCGACCATGCAGTCACTTCGTTTCGTCGAACAACTCGCGCCCGATCAGCCAGCGGCGGATTTCGGAAGTGCCGGCCCCGATCTCGTACAGCTTGGCGTCGCGCCATAACCGTCCGGTCGGGTACTCGTTGATATAACCGTTGCCGCCCAGGCACTGAAGGGCCTCGCCGGCCATCCATGTCGCCCGCTCGGCGGCGTACAGGATCGCGCCTGCGGCGTCCTTGCGCGTCACGTGGCCGCGGTCGCAGGCCTTGCCGACGGCGTAGACATAGGCCTTGCACGCGTTCATCGTGGTGTACATGTCGGCCAGCTTGCCCTGCATGAGCTGGAATTCGCCGATGGACTGGCCGAACTGCTTGCGCTCGTGCAGATAAGGTACGGCTACGTCCATACAGGCCTGCATGAGGCCGAGCGGCCCGCCCGCGAGCACGGCGCGCTCGAAGTCCAACCCGCTCATCAGCACGTGCACGCCCTTGTCTTGTTCTCCCAGGACATTGTCGGCGGGCACCTCGCAGTCCTGAAACACCAACTCGCAGGTGTTGGAGCCGCGCATGCCCAGCTTGTCCAGCTTCTGCGCGGTGGAAAATCCCTTGAACCCCTTCTCTACGATGAACGCGGTGATACCCCTCGGCCCGGCATGGATATCGGTCTTGGCGTAGACCACGAGCACGTCGGCGTCCGGCCCGTTGGTAATCCACATCTTGTTTCCGTTGAGCAGGTAGCGGTCGCCTCTGCGCTCGGCCGTGAGCTTCATGCTGACCACGTCCGAGCCGGAGTTGGGCTCGCTCATGGCCAGCGCGCCCACATGCTCGCCCGAGATCAGCTGGGGCAGGTAACGACGCCGCTGCGCCTCGGTGCCGTTGCGCCGGATCTGATTCACGGCGAGATTGGAGTGCGCGCCGTATGACAACCCCACGGCGGCCGAGGCGCGGCTGATCTCTTCCACGGCGACGATATGTGCGAGATACCCCATGTCGGTGCCGCCGTACTCTTCCTCGGCCGTAATACCGAGCAACCCGAGCTGGCCGAACTTGCGCCACAGGTCCATGGGGAACGCGTTGTCGCGGTCGATCGCAGCGGCACGCGGTGCGATTTCCGCGGCGGCAAAGCTATGCACGGTCTCGCGCAGCATGTCGACGGTCTCGCCCAGGCCGAAGTCGAGACCGGGAATCGGTCGGATGCTCTGTGCGTCGCTGAGCTTCATTGCCGCTGCCCTCCTTGAGGTGACGGCTCCATTATAGTCGGCTTGCCGCCCGCTGCCGCCCGCGGGAGGACGCTGCTCTAAAGTGCGCTGGGGCCTTGCCGATGTCATGCTCTTCACCACTGTCGCAGGAGAAACCATGCACACCGCCAACCCTTACCAGGCGCCCCGGGCCACGGTAGGCGACGTCGAGGACCAGCAGTATCAACCCGTCCGGACCTTTTCGGCGTCCGGCCGGATCGGCCGAGTCCGCT
>DATJVW010000172.1:0-26518 GCA_035501675.1 Burkholderiales bacterium | reverse complement strand
CACCGGCCGCCATCCCAAGTGTGCGGACTGCATGGTCCATTGCGGGTACGAGCCGACGGCAATCAACGACACGTTCGCTCACCCGATCAAGGCTCTCAAAGTGGCGCTGCTCGGTCCGCGCGTGGACGGCCCCTTGGCGCCCGAGCTGCCGATCACCTATGCCGATCCCTCGCCTTCCGGCCGCAAGATCAGCTTTGTGGCCACACGCAAAGCGGAACTCGCAGCCGAAGAGCGCGTGCCGTAGGTGGCCACGCTCTGGCTGGCGCTGCCCGCAGCGCTCATGTGGCTCGGGGTTCTGGCACTGCCGTGGCGGCCCTGGCGCATGGGCGAGACCCTGGATTGCAGCGCGCCGGCGCAGGAGTCGGATCTGAGCGACGTCACGGCGCTGGTCCCGGTGCGCGATGAGGCTGACACGCTCGTACTGACCATCAGGGCCCTAGCACGGCAGGGCGACGGCCTCCAGATCGTCGTCGTGGACGATCAATCGCAGGACGGGAGTGCAGAGCTCGTACGACGTGCGTCGCCGACGCGCGTGCGCGTGGTCTCGGGAACCCCTCTGCCGGCGGGTTGGAAAGGCAAGCTGTGGGCCCTGGAGCAGGGACGTGGGCACGTGACAACCCGGCGCATCCTATTGCTCGATGCAGACATCGAGCTGCGTCCGGGCATCATCGCCGCATTGCGCGCGAAGCTGCAGCGAGACAAGCTTCAATTGGTGTCGCTGATGGCGCTGCTGCGTACCGAATCGTTCTGGGAAAAGCTGTTGATGCCGGCGTTCGTCTACTTCTTCAAGCTGCTCTACCCGTTCCAGCTCGCCAACGATCCGGGCTGCAGGCGCGTCGCGGCTGCTGCGGGCGGATGCATTCTGCTGGAGGCCGGCGTCCTCGAGGAAATCGGCGGGTTCGCGTCACTGCGCGGGGCCCTGATCGACGATTGCGCGTTGGCGGCCCGGGCAAAGCAGATGGGCTTCGCCACGTGGCTCGGACTGTCCCACTCGGTTTGCAGCATGCGCCGCTATCACCGCTTGGGGCCAGTCTGGAGCATGGTGGCGAGGTCGGCGTTCACGCAGTTACACCATTCTCCGCTGTGGTTGCTGGGACTGACAGGCGTGTTCTTCGCGGCCTTCTGGCTTCCGCTCATTTGCCTTTGCATCGGCACACCTGTCTCAGCGGCCCTGTCCTTCGCCACACTGGTTGCGATGACAGCAAGCTACTTGCCGACGCTCCGGTTCTATCGGCTCTCGCGCCTCTGGGCGCTGGCGATGCCGCTCATTGGGACGCTCTACCTGGCCATGACCTGGTCCTCGGCGTACCAGTGGTGGCTCGGAGAGGGGCCCGCGTGGAAGGGCCGCAGGTACCCCAGGGAGCCGGACTGCGAGTCGTACCGATGAATCATCAGACTGGTCGCGTATCGCGCGACGGGATCGATGTACTCCTCGCATGGGACCGCGCGTCGAGGTCTGGGATGATACGGAAAATCATCACCGCAGCGCTGCTGATAGGCCTGCAGTGTGTGGCGTATAGCGGCACGAGCGCACCGAACGAGCCGCGTATCCTGTTGATCGGCGTGGACGCCGTTCCTTACCGAGTGGTGGCGAAGCTCACGGCGCCGGGACTGGGCGGGCGGGCGCTATTCCAAGGCTTCAAGGGACCGAGTGCGATGATCTCGACGTTTCCGTCCGACACCCATGTCGCCTGGGCCGGCATGTTGGAGCCATTCGGGGTGAAGAAATCGCACGGGTATCAGCCCCGGTATTTCGACAATCGAACGCGAGAAGTCAGCGGTGGCTTGAGCCTGACCGAAACGCCGGCGCCGTGGGAAGCGTTCTTCGACTGGCGGCTGAGAGGGATGATCACCGCCGCCATCGCCTACGGATGGCCGAAGAAGTACAGCCGCGACGAATTGAGGCAAGGCTTGGACACCTTTATCCAGTCGGGCAAGCGCTTCTTTGCAATGTACATCGTATCCACCGACGCCATAGCGCACATTTACGGTCCGGCCGCGTTGGAGGAGTTTCTCGTCGACCTGGATGCGAGCCTGCGTGCCCTGCATCGCGACCATCCGGAGATACCGTTCTACACGGTGTTGATCTCGGACCACGGTGTGGCTACCGGCCAGCCGCTCAGGAACACGTGGCCTGCGCTGCGCGAGGCGATGCAGCAGGCCGGGTTGCGGGTGTCAGAACGGCTGGAAGGGAACAACACCGTCGTATTCGTCCCGTACGGTCTGCTCAGCAGCTTCGTGATGCACACCGCTCCGGGGGCCGCGGCTCGGGCCGCGAAGCTGGCTGTTGCGGTGCCCGGCGTGGACCTGTGCGTGACGCCAGACCCAACGGGCTGGCGAGTGCAAAACAGCGCGGGCAGCGCTCTGATCTCCAAGCGCCAGGGCTCGACCGAAATGCTGTGGAGCTACCGGCCGCAGGATGGCGACCCGCTCCGCTACGCACCGGTGGTGGCGAGATTGCGGCAGCGGGCGCTCGGGCACGTCGACGGCGAGTGGTTCTCCGACGCGTCCTGGTTTGCTGCGACCAAGGATGAGTTCTACCCGGACGGCCTTTATCGTCTCGCGGGGAGCCTCGAGGCGGTAGAGAATCCGGCGTCCGCGGTGTGCTCGGTGGCCCCCGGCCACATGTTCGGCTGGCTGAGGACCGAGTATATCGCCCGCGCCACCGTGGGGCGGCTCAAGTGGACGCATGGCGCGCTGTTCCACGACGCCAGCCTCGGTTTTGTGCTGACAGACCTGCCCGGCTGGCAGGCACCGGACGCGGCGCGGTTCAACGAGGCCCTGCTACCGCTGGCCGACATCGTGCAGCGCGGCATCGCGCTACACTGAGCTCTCGCACTGACTCAAACAACGGCAGACTTGGTGGAGCGCGCTGAGCATGGCCCTTGTCTCGGACGAAGCCTATCAGATGCATGTCCTGCAGGGCGTGTCGCGCACGTTCGCTTTGACGATCCCGCAGCTGCCGGAGCAGCTGCGCAGCGTCGTGGCCAACGCGTACCTGCTGTGCCGCATCGCGGACACGATCGAAGACGAGGCCGCGCTGGACGCTCAGCGCAAGCGACGTTTCGCCGAGCAGTTCATCGACGTCGTCGCCGGCCGCTCTCCCGCCGAGTCGTTCGCAGACGGCCTCCATGTGCTGCTGTCCGGCAACACCAGCCAGGCGGAGCGGGACCTGATCCGCAACAGCGCGGCGGTCATCCGCGTAACCCATGGCTTCACACCAGCTCAGCGCGCGGCGTTGGAACGGTGCGTCGCGATCATGGGCGAGGGCATGGCCTGGTTCCAGGTCAACCAGAGCAGGGACGGGCTCCCCGATCTGCCGCATCTCGATGCCTACTGTTACTACGTCGCGGGGGTGGTGGGCGAGATGCTGACCGAGTTGTTCTGCGACTACTCCAAGGACATTGCACGCAACCGGTTGCAGCTGCTGGCGTTGGCAGTCTCGTTTGGGCAGGCCCTGCAGATGACCAACATTCTGAAGGACCTCTGGGAGGATCGCGGTCGGGGTGCATGCTGGCTGCCGCGGGACATATTCCTCGAGTTCGGGTTCGATCTGAAGAACCTCTCCGCAGAGCGCCACGACGCCGCCTTCGCGCGTGGCCTGCGCAAGCTGATCGGTATCGCCCACTGGCATTTGCGCAATGCCCTCGCCTACACTGTGCTGCTTCCGCGCGCCGAGCGAGGTTTGCGCAAGTTCTGCCTGTGGGCCATCGGCATGGCGCTCCTCACTCTGCGGAAGATCCACAGCAACCCGGCATTCAGCGCTGGGCAACAAGTGAAAATTGCGCGTCGCAGCGTGGCGGGCACGATATTGGTGACCAACGCGTTCGTGACGCGCGACCGCATGTTGCGCCGGCTGTTCGACCTCGTTGCCGCGGGGCTTCCGCCCGCTGTCGCGACGGCTCAGTGGGGCTTGTCGCGCCCGGGACCCCGCGCGGGACGCGCAGCCATCGCCGCACCAGCGGACGCCACGGCGGTCACGAGCGGCGACTGGAGCGCGTAGGAATGAAGACCACTCCCCGTGTGGACCTCTCGGGCCGCCTGTGCAGTCGCGCCACAGCCGGCGCGAGCGCTCGCAGCGGCCTCTGCCGCCGCGCGGAGAGCGCATCGACAGACGGCTGAGCCATGCGGACCAGTTTCGTTCCGGACAGCCTGACCAGCCCGCCGTCTCTGGACCCGGGCCGCACCGGCCGGCAGGAAGCGCGCGTCGATCCGACCGCCCCGGCCGAGACCGCATTGCGGGGCGCAGTCGCGGTGGCGCGCGACGCGCTGCTTTCCCTGCAACATCCGGAGGGGCACTGGGTGTTCGAGCTCGAAGCCGACTGCACGATTCCCGCCGAGTACATCCTCATGATGCATTTCATGGATGAGATCGACGTGGCATTGCAGGCGAAGATCGCGGCGTTCCTGCGCGCCCATCAGGATGCGCACGGCGGATGGTCGCTCTACCGGGGTGGCCGTTTCGACCTCAGCTGTTCGGTCAAGGCGTATTACGCGCTGAAGCTCGCGGGCGACGCCCCCCACGCCGCGCACATGCGCGCCGCGCGGGAGGCGATCCTCCGTCACGGCGGAGCGGCGAGGAGCAACGTGTTCACGCGCCTGACCTTGGCCGTGTTCGGCCAAGTACCGTGGCGCGCGGTCCCCATGGTCCCGGTGGAAATCATGCTGCTGCCGCGCTGGTTCCCATTCCATCTGAGCAAGGTGTCGTACTGGTCGCGCACGGTCATGGTCCCTCTGGCGATTTTGTACAGCTTGAGAGCGCGGGCCAAGAATCCGCGCCAGCTGGGCATCGCCGAATTGTTCACTACGCCGCCAGAGCAGGAAACAGGCTACTTCCCGGCGCGCTCGCTGTTGAATCGCGTCCTATTGCGCCTTGAGCGCCTGGGCAGGCTGCTCGAGCCTGCCGTCCCCAGCCGGGTCCGTCGCCACGCCCTCAAACGCGCGACCGCGTGGTTCCTCGAGCGGCTCAACGGAACCGATGGGCTGGGCGGCATCTTTCCGGCGATGGTCAATGCCCATGAGTGCCTCGCCCTGCTGGGCTACGCGCCGGATCATCCGCATCGGGTGTCGACCAAGACGGCGCTCGAACGCCTGCTCGTGACGCGCGAAGACAGTGCGTACTGCCAGCCCTGCTTCTCCGTCGTTTGGGACACCGGCATTGCTTGCCAGGCGCTGTATGAGGCTGAAGGGCGGCGCGCCACGCCGGAGGTCCTGCGCGGTCTAGACTGGCTGCTGGAGCGTCAGTTGCTCGATGCGCCGGGGGACTGGCGGGAGTACCGCCCGCGCCTGGCCAGCGGCGGCTGGCCCTTCCAATTCGGCAACATTCACTATCCGGACATCGACGATACCGCGATGGTCGCGTGGGCGATGCACCTGGTCGACGCTCCGCGTTATCGAGGCCGTGTGGAGCGCGCCGCACAGTGGGTGTCCGGGATGCAGTCGAAGAACGGCGGCTTTGGCGCGTTCGACGCCGACAACACCCATTACCATCTGAACGAGATCCCGTTCGCCGACCACGGCGCGTTGCTGGATCCACCCACCAGCGACGTCACCGGGCGGTGTCTCGCCTTGCTGGGGCCGCTGGGTCCGGCCTATCAGGGAGCCGTAAGGCGCAGCCTCGCTTTCTTGCGCGCAGAGCAGGAGAGCGACGGCTCGTGGTTCGGGCGTTGGGGGACAAACTACATCTACGGGACCTGGTCGGTCCTGAGCGGGTTGGAGCGGGCCAGTGTGACCGCTGAAGAGCCGTACGTCCAGCGCGCGGTAACCTGGTTGAAGCGCGTACAGCGCCGAGACGGCGGCTGGGGCGAGAGCAACGACACTTATCTGTATCCGGAGCGAGCCGGGCAGCACCATACCAGCACCGCATTCCAGACGGCGTGGGCGATGCTGGGGTTGATGGCGGCCGGCGAGGTCGATTCGCCGGAGGTCGCGCGGGGTGCCCAATACCTGTTGCGCGCCCAACAGCCGGACGGACTGTGGAGCGATCCCGACTTCACCGCGCCCGGTTTTCCTCGCGTCTTCTATCTCAAGTACCACGGCTACGACAAGTATTTCCCCCTATGGGCGCTGGCGCGCTATCGCAACCTCCGGACGCGGCGCCGCGGGTGATAGGGCTGGTTACGGCGCTGCCCGTGGAGGCCCGGGGTCTGGCCGGCCGACTCGAACCCGGAGCGAGCGCCCGGCTGGCGGGAAACGGCCGGTTGCGCCTCTGCGGCATCGGTAGCGGCAATGCGCGCGCGGCGGCGATGACGCTCACCGACACCGGCGTGACCGCGTTGATCAGCTGGGGGAGCGCGGGCGGGCTCGATCCCCGGCTGCGGGCTGGAGACCTTATTCTGCCCGTGGCGGTCGTCAGCGCCGCAGGACGGCGATTCGCGGTTGCGAGCGACTGGCGCGCGCAGGTGCATGCCCTCGTGTCCCGCCAGCTCGAAGCGCAAGCGGGGATCCTCTTGGAAAGCCCGGGTCCAGTGACGACGCCGGAGCAGAAGCGGGCCCTGTTCAACCGAACTGGCGCGGTTGCGGTCGACATGGAAAGCGCGGCCGTCGCGGAGATCGCCGCGTTGCGTGGGCTGCCTTTCCTGGCGATCCGCGCGGTCTTGGACCCTGCTTCGCGCGCAGTGCCGCAGTCGGCATTGATGGCGGTGGACGGCTCTGGTCGCGTGCGTGTCAGAGCGCTGCTGCACGGAGTGCTGCGGCGTCCGCTTGATCTCGCGGGGATCGCTCAACTGCTATGGGATCTGCGGGCCGCCACCGCTGCGCTCGCGGCGGCGGCCCGGCTCGCCGGCCTGCGCTGCACTCCGAGCGGGATAGGCCTGCGATGAAGACGCTGGTCACCGGCGCCTCGGGTTTCGTCGGCTCGGCGGTGGTCCGCCGGCTACTCCTCGCAGGGCACACGGTGCGCGTTCTTCTGCGCGCGGGCAGCGATCGTCGCAATGTGGACGGGTTGCCGGTGGAGATTGTGTTCGGGGATCTCGGCGATCGCCCATCACTCGAGCGGGCGCTCGTCGATTGCGAAGCGTTGTTCCATGTGGCGGCCGACTACAGGCTCTGGGTGCCCGATCCACAGACCTTGTATCACACCAACGTAGACGGCACCGTCCAGATCATGCGGGCGGCGTTGGACGCGGGTGTTCGCCGTATCGTCTACACCAGCAGCGTCGCCACGCTGGGTTCGACTCGAGACGGCCGGCCCGCCGACGAGGATACCCCGGTGTCGGCTGCCGACATGATCGGGCACTACAAGCGCTCGAAGTTTCTGGCGGAGGCACAGGTCAGGAAAATGGTGCAGGAGCTGGGGCTGCCTGCGGTGATCGTCAATCCCTCAACCCCGATAGGCCCGCGCGACGTCAAACCGACGCCAACCGGGCGCATGATCCTCGATGCAGCAACGGGAAGGATGCCGGCGTACGTCAACACCGGCCTCAACCTGGTGCACGTGGACGATGTTGCAAATGGACACTTGCTCGCTCTCGAGCGCGGGGTGATCGGTGAGCGCTACGTCCTGGGCGGACACAACATGACGCTCCAGGAAATCCTGTGCGCCGTCGCCGCACTCGTGGGGCGGCAGCCGCCCCGCGTGCGCGTGCCGCACAATCTCGTCCTGGCCATTGCGCATGCAGCCGAAGCGTGGGCGCGCGTGACGGGTGCAGCCGAGCCACGCGTCACCGTCGACGGTGTGCGGCTGTCCAAGAAGTACATGTTTTTTTCCAGCGACAAGGCCCGCCGCACCTTGGGACTGGTGACGCGTCCGGTGGAAGAAGCGCTGGCGGACGCCCTGGGATGGTTCCGGCAAAACGGCTATCTCGACCGAGGGCGATCGAGCCGGCAACGCTCGAGCGCCTCGGCGCGAAAAGATTTGCAAGCCTAGCCCGGATATCTCATGAAGACGCCCCCGGACATGACGCATGCGCTGATGCGTAAGCGATGCAGCCGATCCGAGCCGGGTACGCTTTGTACCAGCGGGTTACTCGGGCGCTGGCGGCCGCAAGCGGTAACGTGTCGCAGCCCGACCCCGAGTCCCTCATGAAATATCCGGGCTAGCCGGCGCCGCGGCGCTGGAGAAGTTGCTGGAAGCGCGCCGTCCTCACTTCACTCATAGGCGGGCGGCGCAACGAAAGCCTGATACTCCCGCTCGAGCAACTGTGCGAAGCGGATACAAGTCAAGTCCGCGTATTGCGGCCCGACGATCTGCACTCCCACAGGCAGGCCGGCGGCGGTCATGCCCGCCGGAGCAACGGTCGACGGCAGGTTTGCCATCCCCGGGTAGCCGGCCCAGAACATCTGCGTGGTGGAGGGCTGCGGGGTGCCGTTCACCGTGACCATGCGCTCCCAGCGTTCGCCCTGATGATCGTGCGGAAACGCCGCCGTCGCCGCTGCCGGGCACAGGAGCAGGTCGTAGTGCTCGAAGAACTGGGCCCATTTGAACCGCATCCGTTGTCGAATTTCGTCCCACCGCAGCCAATCGCGGTGAAACATCGTGTTCGCCTTGACCATCCAGGCGTAGTAGTTGGTATCGTCTGGCTGCACGTCGCGCGCCGCTTCCAGGTTGCGCGCAAAGACCTCGTCAGTCTGATTTCTGCTGGTGGCGGCTCGCAGAAGCTGGATGTAGACATGGTGCGCCTCGGCGGGTTCGATATCGGGACGCGCACGATCGCTCACTGTCGCTTTGACCCTTCCGAGGAAATCGGCTAAGGCCTGAATGCGATCCTGTACGCTTCGATCCACTTCGGCGGTCGCTGTGGTGAGCATGACGGCGATCCTGAATTGCCGCAGGGACGTCTTCGCGGCGCGGGGCAGGTCCAGCCGCCACCCCCGTCCGTCGATCGCATCGGGGCCCGCCATGACTCCGAGTGCGAGCGCCAGGTCGTCGGCGCTTCGCGCCAGCGGCCCGATCGCCGCAATGTCCTGAGTGGCGAGGCGTCCTGGGAGCGACTGCCCGTCCGGGGCGCAAATTCCCCAGGTCGGCTTGTGCCCGTACACGCCGCAGTAATGGGCCGGGTTGCGGATCGACGCGCCGATGTCGCTGCCTGCCTCCAGGCCGGTGATGCCCGCGGCGAGAGCGGCCGCAGATCCGCCCGAAGACCCCCCAGGCACGCGCGACAGATCCCACGGGTTGTTGGTGGTCCCGTACACGGCGTTGAACGTCTGCCAGTCGGCTAACATCGCCGGCACGTTGGTCTTGCCGAACAGCACGGCCCCGGCATTCCTGAAGCGATCGACGGCCAGCGCGTTGCGCTTGGGATAATTGTCCTTGAGCTGCGGTAATCCCCAGGTGGTCGGCATGCCGATGACGTCGAAGGATTCCTTGATGGTCATCGGCACCCCGTGCAAGGGACCCCAGAGTTCGCCCTTGGCAAGAGCCGCGTCTGCCGCGCGCGCCCGCTTGCGGGCTGCCCTCAGATCGGTCGCGATAATCGCATTGATGCGCGGGTTGTACTGGTCCATTCGCGCGACATACAGATCGAGCAACTGCTCGCTGGTCAGCTTGCCTCGACGAATGCGCGCAGCCAGCGCCCTGGCCGACAGGAACGCGAGCGGGTCCGGCATGGGTCTTCTCCCTGCGGGTCTTGATCGGGGGCTCAATCTAACACCGGCACCTGCGACAGCGCGAGGGGTCGGGCCCGAAATCAATGCTGCCGAGCCGCGCCGGAGGATCTCGCCGACGGGTGTGACGTCTTGCTCCAAGCCATGTCGAGATTTCTATGGACGACTTGACTCGCCACGAACCAATCCCTGCGCGGGTCCGCGGCTTCGCAACCCCGTGCATCCGAATCAGCTCGGCGTGCCGCCGTGATTTTCGGGGGGTGCGACACCCGCCGGGACCTTATACCGATTGTAGGACCAGAGGTATTGGGCCGGGCACTTCCGGATGAGCCGCTCGAGCCCGCGGTTGAGCTGACGCGTTGGCGATTCACCCGGCTCAGGGGGCGGGAGCGGCTCGAGATGAATCCGGTAACCCCTGCCCTGTGGCAAGCGCTCGCAGAACACGAGAACCACGACGGCCTCCGTGCTGTTCTGCAGCCGGTGCGTCAGGGTCATCGTGTAGGCGGGACGGCCGAAGAACTCGGTCCACTCGCCTTGGCCCTTACTGGGCACCTGGTCCGGAAGGATGCCGACCCATTCGCCGTTGCGTAGTGCGCGCAACAACGTGAACACACCTTTCGTATCTGCGGTCGCGAGCCGGACGTCGCCGCGAGCCCGGCCGGCTCGTATCAAGGGCTCGAGCCCACTTTGCCTCGGCGGCCGGTACATCGCCGTGATGGGCGCACGGGTCGTGGCATACTGGGCGGCAACTTCGAAAGAGCCCAGATGGGGCGTGAGGTAGATGATGCCCTTGCCCTGCGCCCGCGCTTCGTCGACCAAGGCCTTCCCCTCGACGTCTTGGACGAGGCTGACCACCTCGTCCTGGGGCCGCGTCCAGAGCCACGGCATCTCGAGGAGCGTTTTACCGGCCTCGGCGATCGCCGCGCGGCGCAGCTGCGGATCGTCGTAGCCCGCGAGACGCATATTCTGTTCGAGCCTTCCGCGTTCGCGGGACGACAAGGCGAACACCAGGCGACCCAACGCGGCGCCTAGCGACTGTACCGTGCGCAACGGAAGAGCGGCGATGATTCGGAAGAGAAAACGCATCGGCAGCGCGGGCCGTTTCGCAGACGCTGGAGAGCCGCCGGCGGCTTGGAGGTATGTGGAGATGGACGGCCGGCCCTTGGCTGGCATCCGGGAACGTCCGCCGGCCCGGCGCCGGCACCCGGCCCGGGCACAAACCGCGAGCCTACGATCGTCATGGTATATTTCCCCTTTACGAGTCGCAACCCACCAATGGATGCGCACCATGAGTTCGTACGATTACATCAAGCAAGTGCTCATTGAAAAGCATGACGTCAAGCCGGACGCGATCAAGCCCGACGCCACGCTTGCTGAGCTCGGGCTCGATTCTCTGTCCGCCGCCGAGCTGATGTTCGACGTCGCAGACAAGTACGGGATCGATATCCCGGACGAGCGCGCGAACTTCACGACGCTGGGTGACGGCGCCGCCCTGGTCGACGAACTCATCCAGACCAAAGGTGCTTGAACCAGCCAGCGCTGCCCGCCGACGCGTATTCGTCACCGGCGTCGGGTTGATCTCGCCGCATGGTGGCGAACCGGAGGAGGTGTTCGAGCGGTTGTACGCGGGCGAGTCTGCGATCCGCAAGGTTCACAGTGGGACTACCGAGTTCGGGGCCGATGCCCTGCTTGCGCGGGCCGAGTGTGATCCCGCCGGCGTGATTCCGAAGACCCAGCTCTTGCTCATGGACCGGGTCTCGCAGATGGCGGTGGTCGCCGCCCATCGCGCGCTGCGTGCTGCGAAGCTGCTCGTGGAGGACCGAGGCCCCTCCACCGCCGGCGTCTACATCGGCTGCGGACTGGGTGGTTCGAACGCGATCCAGGAGGCCTACCGGTCCTACTACGAGCGTCACATCCGGAAGGTCAAACCGAGCACCGTTCCTCTGATCATGACCAATGCGCCGGCCAGCCATATCTCGATGCGCTACAGGATTCTCGGTCCCTCGCTCACCTACTCGATCGCTTGCTCATCGTCCGCCGTGGCGATCGGCGAGGCCTTTCGCGCGATCCGCGATGGCTACCTGGACTGTGCCCTAGCGGGTGGGACCGAGTCGATGCTGAACGACGGAGCGCTCGTGGCCTGGGACGGACTGGGCGTGCTGGCGAAGGAACATGCCGATGGAGCGGCGGCATCCAGCCGTCCGTTCAGCAAAGACCGCACCGGGTTCGTCCTCGGGGAGGGTTCCGCGGCGATCGTGCTGGAAACGCAGGAAGCGATGCGCGCGCGCGGTGCGCAGCCCATTGCCGAGGTGGTGGGCTACGGCGCTTCCAGCGACGCGCACAATCTCACGCAGCCGGCCGTCGACGGGCAGGTGCGCGCCATGCGCGCCGCGCTCGCGGACGCCGGGCTTCAGCCGGAGCGGGTCGGGTATATCAACGCGCATGCCACCGCTACCCCGGCGGGGGACAAGATCGAGATCGATGCGATCAAGCAGACGTTCGGGGACCATGCCCGTCGCCTGGCGGTGAGCGCGACGAAATCGATGCACGGACACCTGGTCGGCGCGGCAGGAGCGCTGGAATTCGCCATCACCGTGCTGGCGCTGAACAAGCGCCGTCTGCCGCCCACCGCGAATCTGACCATGCCCGACCCGGAGTGCGATTTGGATTGCGTGCCGTGCGTGGGACGGCAGGCGCCGAACCTCGAGTACGCGCTGTCTAACTCCTTTGCGTTCGGCGGGTCGAACGCGGTGCTCGTCGCGCGTCGAGCGTGACGCTGCAGCAAAGTCAACCGTTAATCACTGCGCGATAACTTGGCGCTCAACGGGTGGCGTCCACGTTCAGGGCTTCTGGGCGAACTTTATGAGATCTGCCATCGTGAAAGTATTGAAAACGTCGACGCCTTCTCCCTCCCTGGCTCCGAACTCGGAGGACGGTTTCCACGTCGGATTCTGCGAGAGAAATGAGTTGCGGTCGCCGGTCATGAGCCCGACGAACACTTCAGTCACAATCCTGCCCCCGACGGAGCCGAGTCTCACAGGGACGGCGTCCTTTTCCTGGTCCCCCGCCTTGTCCAAGGCCTGCCTCCATTCATAGGCCGCTTCTGCTAGCACGTAGTACCAAAGCGGCGCATTCCCCTCGAAGCTGGGCCCAACGGCGCTGATGCTCTTGTTGCTCTCGAAATCCGCAGCGGTCGCCTTGCCGACCTTCAATTTTTCTTCGGGGACGACTGGCGCGCCCATGAACTGCGCAACCGCTTGACCTGAGGGCAGTCCCATGCGAGCGCCGCGCAACAGGTTTCGATGCGCCAGGTTGGCAATCTCGCCGGGCTGCGCGAACTCACGCAGGGACCCGAGGGGGTTAACCAATGACGCGTCGATCTTGTAGGCTGGCTGGACTCTGTTTCTCCCCAGCCCGACCACCGGGAGCTTATCGCCCCCCGGGAGTTCCGCATTCGGACTATCAAAGTTAAAGAACAGAGTCCAATCGATGGCAAAGTCGGACCGCACACTGTGGAACCCGCTCAGACTCTCGTTGTTCGGCTCAGGAGAGAAGAGGAACTTCCGCCCGTCCAGCCCTTCGATCTCACCTTGTATTGGCGCCAGCTTCTTGTTGAGGCGGTAGACGGGCCGCACCATCGAATGGCCGAAGCGATAGACTGCGGCCGTGAATTCGATGGGTATGAAGGGCTCGTTTTCCCAGTGGAACAGACGGAGTTGGGGTTTGTCTTCCAGGAGTGTCTTACGGCTCCGTAGATGCGGAAGCACGTCATACATCATTTTCATACCAACTATTTTCGGAAGGAAGTCGAACAACACGATCCATTGGTAATGCCAACGAACTGCTTGCTGGGTGGTTTGGAAGTCACTGCTCCCTAGCGCGCGTGCAACGTTGTTATGGAAACGCAGAAACACTCCATGCAATTGGGACACGATGACATTCTCGTCGTTGCGCTTGTCTCCTATCAGCGCGCATTCATTGAACCGTGGCAAATCGCATGGTTGGCCTGGGACCCCTTGGTCCAGTTGCCTGCCCAACGCCATTCTGATTCTGGTGCCGTCCGCATCCGGATCGTAGAGGTAGGGTTGGTCATCAGGGCCGCGGCCGTAGACACTATCCAGGTCGAAGCGGGGCGTTCGGTAGTCGACGAGCCCGTCGGGATCGTTCTGCTTCTGCAGGCTGCTCGCCGGGTCAAACGTCAGGTCGTGATCGATGAATTGACCGAGATAGGTGTACCCGGCGGCGATGCCAAAATTCTCTTCGTCATCGACTTTCGTGTCTGGCGTGATCTTGTCCTCCGGTTCTGCCGTCATTTGTTCTGCGAGCTTCTTTAGATCTGCGTCTTGAAACTCAGCCGCTGGCAGCGACCGGAACATGCGTCCATACCGGCCCTCGAAGAACGGCGATCGGCGCGGCACATCCACACCTCGGTCGGCCGCTCCGTGGGAGTGTGCAGAGGAAAGCTTGGGACGGTCGTTTGGCATTTCTTCCTCCCTTCGGTTCTCTCGAGTCCAAAACACACTTGGCGGCAGGAAGTCTGGTGCAGCGAGATCCCTGCCGCCATCGCCGCATCGGCGGCGGGCAATTAGCTGATCATTATTCGGGTGCCGCCCACCGTTTTCCAATAGCCGACCTCAATGTTCTCGGGCTTTGCGGGTTGTCCGCCTTGTGCGGGCTGCGCGGGCTCCCCGTAGATGATGAATGTCAGGGTTGCCAGATCCCAAATCTGACCGACGTCGTACGGCGCCTCTCCAGATTCATCTTTCAATCTTTCCTCAGTCTTGTCTATAACGCCCGTTGACGGGTGGTTGTAGCTGGTGATGGTGCCATCCGCGGCCACGGTGATGACGATTTTGATATTTGAATCCCCCTCCATCTGGGCGAAGTTTGCGTTGAGCAACGTTTTGTCCGGCAACGTGGGCGCGTAGAGCTTAAACGAATACTTTTTTTCGTCTTTCTTAGGGTCTGGGTTCGGGTTTGCGGTCATCTTTGCCATTTTGGTCTCCTTGCGAATCGATAGCGGGTTAGAAGAACACTAGAAGTACAACGACAATCGCACCCAGAAGCTCCTCTCGGGAAGAAAAGTCGTGGGCACGCTTTCGGAACGACGAAAGTCGTCGTCCCTGAAGAGGAATTTCTGATCCGTAAGATTTCTGGCCTCGAAACTGACAATACCTCTACGCTGCGGCAGCCAGTACGAGATCGACGCATCGACCAAGTTGAAGTCATCGGAGCCAGTGAGCAAGGTCTGAGCAAACGCGGGCGGGCGCTCCACGCTTTGATTCACGTGATTGAAACCTATGCCGAATGACAGTCCGCTGGGAAAATTCAATCTGGCCACGAGGGGCACCATCAAGGTCTTGACGCTCGTTACCAGTGGATCGGTGGGGTCGATCGGGTCGCGTTCGAAAGTGTCGTAACTGGGCTGAAATGCGATCGTCAGGCGGCGGCTGGCTTGCCAGTAGACGTAGCCTCGCAATGTACGCTCCGTTCGAGACTCGAACTGGTAGACCAGTTGTCCGCTGGCGTCCACTACCCCGATTGGTGTCTGAAGGCGCCGCTGAACCCCGTCGGCGCCAGCATAGACGCTGGAGCCGAGTCTGCCATCTACGCCTAGTCCGATGACGCTGGTCTTGGTGCCGTTAAAATCGTCGAAGAATTGGTTGAACCCAGCGATCTCGGTTGGTTCGAGGGTCTGATTCTGGATGAGGAAACGCTTGGTGGTCTGAAACGCCGCGAACCGGACGGCGACGCGGTCGCTGAGTTCCCAGCGCAGACCAAACTTGGGATTGACGCGATCGGAGTCAATCGGGAAATTCTTCAGCGACTCGAAGCTCGCGCCTAGAGTCCAGGTCAAAGATCTCCACAAAGTCCCCCGCCCGTAAGCGTATAGCTGGGCCTGCTCGGGCTTTGTTTGCTCGAGAACGGTGAAAGTCACCGGAACGGTCAGGTCGGTGAAGTCTATCGTCAGATCCTGGTCTATGCTGCCTACGCTGCCGCCGACGATCAGGTTAACGCGGTCCCATAGCTGGATGTACTGCACCTCGGCCTGGAATCCGTTGCTCACTCCCTGGATGGCTAAGTTGCTGACGTTTGGCATCGAGTCAGTGTTTTGATCATCCCTCTGGGTGGCGATGAGCGAGGCGATCAAGTGGGAACTCGAACTGGGCCGCAAATGCAGCCCGATGCGTTCCGAGTCTTGCGCGACGTCGTTCTGGGCGTTAGGGGAGAAGTTAGCAGGGTCGAAATCGACGCCAAGATCGCCGAAGCTGAGGAGGTTACGCTGCAGTTCGAGCTGTACGCTTACATCTTGCGCCAGCGCAGCCTGAGTGAAAATGTCGAAGGCGCGCCGATTGTAATCTTGATTCTGCCGGGATCCATCAGTACTAAAAGTGCATGCGCCAAGACTATAGGCAAGCGGACCTTGCGTTCCATACAGGGTTGCCTCGGCTCCCGCTTTGCCGTGGTCGCCGCCGAGTCCACTCAGATAGAGGTTCGGGCCGTCGCGCTCGAACAGGCGCATGTACTCGAAATTGGCCAGCTCTGCTGGGCTCGTCCTTCCGATCAAGGAATCGGTGTTGGCCAGGCATGGCCGCACTGGAACGCTGCTGATCGGTTGCAGCATTTGAGCTTGTAGCAGCTCGCTCACCCGGGCAATCTCGTGACGGGGCGTCAACACGTAGCTGTCCGAGAGGAAGCGATGGGCGCTTGAGTTGTCGGGGGCGCTGTCCAGAGAATGAGTCGCGGCGAGTATTCCAAGCTGTTCGAACCCCAGATTGTTGTAGGTCCTCGCCAAACTGACCGTCCTGCTTGCCCTGTCCTCATCCAACAGCAACTTCGAGCGGTATACAGCCGTGTTGTCGTTGAGCTCGATCGACTTTTGGAGCTCGTCGAGAGCTTCAGCCGGGCGGTTCTGGCTTTCCTTGAGGAATGCCTCGTAGAACCAGGGCGTGGGATCCTTCGGATCGAGCTGCTTGGCCAGCCCGAACTGCGTGGCGGCGAGCTTGTCGCGCGTCGGTGTGTTTTCTTCGTAGTATGCTTTGCCCATGTAGCTGCGGAGCAGCGAGTTGCTCGGATCGAGAGCCACTGCGATCTCGATCTGTTCGCGTCCTGCCATGAGGTTGCCCTTGCGGATAGTGGCCAGCCCCAGGCCCAGGCGCGGCAACGGATCGCTCGAATCGCGCGCCATGGCTGCTTCGAAGTCTGTGCGGGCGCTGTTGACGTCGATCTCCGCCAGATGGACGAAGCCCAGGATCGTATGCGCCCGGCTGTCGTTCGGGTTGGCGTTGACGGCAGCCTGGGCCGCGCGCTGCGCCGAGCGGATCTTGCCCAGCGACAGCATCAACTCGGCAACGCGCGTCAGCGCGATAGAGCTGCGCGGTGCGAGTTCCGCTGCGCGCTGGGCGCTGGTGAGCGCGTCCTCGAGCCTAAAACTCGCCTGCTGCGCATAGGACAGCGCAATCCAAGCGCGGGGATTGACCGGGTCGAGTTCGGTGGCGTGCTGTGCCAATGCCGACGCCTTCTGTCTGTCGTTCTTGGCCACGCTGATGACCGACGACAGCGCGTCCGCGTCGCTGTTGTCGGGAACCAGCTTGAGCGAGGCTTCGATGTCAGTTTGGGCTTCGTCCACTCGCCCGATTCGCAGGCGTTGCTCGGCGCGGACCAAGAGACAACGGCTTCTCTCGTCCGGAGCGGGCTGCTCGCACTGTTGGTCAGGCCCGACGCCGGCCCCCGGTTCGCTCAGCGGCGGGTAGTACAGCGCCCACTGGACGGCGTCCACGGGCTTGATCAGCACCTTGATCGTTGGCGGCTCGTCGGGACCAGCCGAAAGAGTTTCGCCGCTACTGAGGATGAACCGCTGCGCGTTCGCCAGGACGTCGGCGCTCACCTTACCTTCGAACACCGCGACCGCGGTCGCAGTGCAGCTCATGCTGACTAGGAACTCGGTGCCTTCGACTGCAGCGTTTACAAACGGCGTGCGGACCTTGAACTTGCGCGGGAAGCGCGTGATGAAGTAGCCGGCGCCGCACGCATCCTTGGGCGTGGTCTCGTCCTGGAAGAACTCGACGACGGTCTCTTCGCCCGCGATGCTGATGCTGACCGTGGAGTTCTGGTCGAGGCGGACGAACTTCTCGGGGAGGATGACCAGCGCGGCGCGGCTGCGCGGTCCGGCGTGGACCGTGTCGCCTTGGCACATGGGCGTATCCAGGCGAGTGACCGCAGACCAGTTCTGCTGTCCAGCCCGACGCAATTCGACGATGCCTTGCATGGAGACGATCCGCGCCACGACGGGCGTGCACGTGGGAGGCGGCTCGACAGCCGTCGCGCGCGTGGACGTCGCACACAGCACTACCAGCGCTGGGACGACGCACCCCAGTGCCAGGCGCGAAGCGCTCGAGACGCCCGACCGCAACATCCTTAACCCCCTCCCAGGCGGGCCTTAGCCGGCCCGTTGAAAGGCTAAGCATGACGACCGAAAGCAAGAGCCATCTAATCGCCTTTTTTTCTTGTATGCAAGCTAACTTTGGATATAGATATGCAATCGGCAAGCTGCGTCATACCGAGCCGTTGGCGAGGCTCTGATCTCACAGAGCAGTGTCAGGAGGACTGGCGGATCGCGCCGCCGCCCCACAGCGGGTTGGCAGACAGCCAGTGCGCGTAGAACGCCGTAGGCCCGTCTTGCGGATAGCGATCGTGGATGGCGCGGAAGCGCTCCAGGGCAGCTTCGCGCCGGCCTCCGCGCAGAGCGTCCAAGGCCAGCGCGAACTCCAGGCAGAGCTGCATGACGTAAGCACTTGCGGACTCGCGTTCGGACACGATCTCGAAAATATGCGTGGGCAGGTTCTTGCCCCTCAGCTGGAACACGCCCAGGTCTCGCACCAGGAGGGTATCGAGGCCGCGGACAACCGGCTCGGCCGCCAGGATGCGCGTACCCAACAGCTTGTTCAGCTCCTGGAGGCGGACCGAAGTCACGACAGTGTCCCCTACGGGGCGGAACTCGAAGTGGTTGATCGCGCCCATCGGACTGGTGGCCACCTCGCCGCCCGAGATGCCGATGCGAGTCGGGAGCCGGAGCGTGGGCGAGGCCGCGTTGAAGCGGTCGACCGCCGTCATCAACTCCAGTGCCGCCCCGGATGCCTTGAGACGCAGACCCTGGTCGGTTTCGGCTCCGGTCCACATCGCCAGGACGGCGTCGCCGATCAAGTCGACAATCGCCCCTTCCTTCTCCGTGATGGGCGGGAACACGGCCTCGAAGTAGCGGTTGAGGAACCGCGCCAGCTGAGACGGGTGCATGCCCTCGGCCAGCGCGGTGAAGCGCTCTGCGTCCGTTGCGAGGCACACCCCATAGACCGGCTCGTTCACCGTATCCAGCTTGGCCCGGTTCTCCAGCAGCCCTTCGATCACGGCGTCCGGAACGAACTTGCCGAACAGCCTGCGCAGCTCGTCGCGCTTGCGCCGCATGTCCCGGTAGTGATACGCCACCGCATACAGGATCCCCGCCGGTGCCTGGAATGCGAGCGGTATGAACAGCGGCAGCCAGATGGCCGCCAGTCGGAACGACAGCAGTGCGAGCCCAAGGTAGGCGGCGCACAGTGCGAACCCGGCGAAGAGGCCGCGCACAGGAGACGGGAGCAGGAGCGCCAGCGCCAGTGCTATGCCAAAACAGCCCGTCACCAGAAGGCGCAACGCGAGCGGCAGGAGCTTTACGCTGGTGCCCGATGCGAGGTTCGCCACCGCCGTGGCCAGGATCTCGCTGCCGCTCAGCTTGACGCCATCGGTGGTGGTGTAAACAGTCGGGTAGTGGTCGTCGCGTTGGGCGGGGGTGAAGTCTACATAGCCGACGATCACCGTTGTGCCGCCCAGCTCACGGGCGACCCGTCCGTCACCGCCTGCGCCCGCTTTGAGCACGTCCGCATAGCTGACGCTCCGGAACGTTCCGGCCTCGCCGTAGAAGTTCAGATAGCGAACCGGGTCGCCGGCGTACAGGTCGACCAGGGCGCGCAGCGCGATGCGGCCTTGTGCAGGCAATCCGGTGCTGTCCGCGCCGTCCAGAGTTTCGTACAAGGCTTCCGCCAGGCTCGGCTGCGATCGAATCAGGTGCCGCAACAGCAGCGACGTCGCCTGTAGTGGGCGCCGCTGTTCGAGCGCGTCTGCCGTGCGCGGCAGCAGCTCGGCGTCCTCGGGTTTAACCTTGGCTATCAAGCGGACGAGCTCCGGGTGCACCTCCGAGGCCGAGCGATGGAGCAGCAAGGCTGGCATGCTCGACATCGGCCCGTCTTCCTGGCTGAAGGTGGCGAACCCGTTGACTCGCCCGGCCATGCCATACGCGAGGCGCAACGGTGCCGCGCCCAGCGCGGATGACTCGATCAACGCGCTGATTTGGGCCGGCCGCTCGAGTGGATCGGTTTGCCTGTCTTTCAGCGCGCGCGTTTGCTTGACCGCGACCGGGTCGAGCCATTGCGCGATGAGTACGTTCCCCGCCGACTCCATTGCGTTGGCCAGTTTGCGGTCTTGCTCCTCGCCCAGGTTCACGGACCTGTCCGAACCGCTCGGAAGCAGTGGGCGAAACGAGATGTCAAGCGCGATGACGCGCGCTCCCGCTTCGGCCAGCGCTTGGACCGCCAGCGCGTGCACGCAGCGAGGCCAGCGCATCACCAGGTGCGGCGGAGGCAACTTCTCGTAGGAGGCGGGCGCGTCGTCGACCCTGAGGTCCGAACACTGGTCCCGAGTCACCGGGTCGCGGGGCAGGGTGATGCGCTCGGACGACTGTTGATCGATGGTCACCAGCACGATATCGTCCGGTGGGGGCTTGGGGCCGCGCAGCTTGAAGAGCAGCCAGAGATCGAAGCTCTCCTGCAGCGGCCAGAGCACCGGTACGAGGGTCAGTGCGGCGCCCAGGATTGTGAGTACGAGGCCGACCGTGAGGGCGTGCCGCCAGGCCACCCAGGAGACCCCTAGGAAGGCGCGCGGGTTCATGCCGAGTGTCGTCGTGCGGCGAGTCGCCGCGCGTATGCCTAGGCCGCGTCAGTGCCGGCGGGACTGATCGTCGCGCAAATGCTGCGCGATCAGCTGCATCACGTGATAGGCAAACTGGGGGTTTTCAAAATACAGGCGCTTGGCCCGTTCCGCTGTGAGGCAAAAGAGGCGGGCGTCGGTCTCGCAGCGCGCGCTGCAGGTCCGCGCATGTTCGGGCAGGAAAATGCCGATCTCCCCGAACAGTGCGCCCTCCGCCATCTGCTTGCCGATCTCGGGCAGCGCCACTTTTCCCTGCTGAATGTAATACAGCGCGCGCGCCGGATCTCCTTTGCGAAACAGGATCTCTCCCTTGTGATGGGACTCGTCCGACATATGCGGCAGCAGCCAGTCGCGCAGCGACGAACCTTGCTCGGCCTCCTCCAGCGCTATGTTTTGCACGTGATCCAGACGCTCTACGATGCGGATGGCCTGCGTCCGGTTTTCCACCGCCAGTTTCTTGTACGAATTGCTGAGGTGGATCTTGACTGTTCCTTCCGTGATGCCCAAGCGCTTGGCGATGTTGAGATTGGACCGCCCCTCGCACACTTGCGTAAGGACCTGCAGCTCCCGCTCGGTGAGGTTGTACGGGTTGGGGCCGGACCGGCGACTCGTGCCGTCAGAGGCAACCGCGTACGCGGGCGTCTGCTGCACATCCGCTGCCACGTGGCTGTGGTCGCCATGCGGCCTGTGGCTTGCGCCGTCGAGCACCACCTGCAGGACCCCGAGCGCCTGGGTCTCGCGATAGCTCTTGGGAAGGTACGCTTGGGCGCCGGCATTCATGATTCCGGCTATGAAGGTCTCGTCCAGACCGGTGGCGAGCGCAACCACGGGTACGCCGGGGAGGCGGTCGTGGCAGCTCAGAACCAGGTTCACCGCGCGACCCGGGGCGGCGTCGGCGTCGATGACGATCAAGGCGAAACCGGCCTCCGGGTCAGGCTCCTCCAGGCGTTCCGGGTCGCAGCGTTCCACCTGAACGCGGCGCGCCAGCTTGGCCAGCGATCCGCTGAACGCGTCCGCAAACAGACCTGCCTGCGCAGCCAGCAGAACCCTCATAGGCGCTCTCCCCAGTCGAGCCTGCGATATGTTGCGCCCATTCTTTCCGTCTGTCATGCCGCCCAGGGCGGATGCCGAGCGAGGGGCAAGCGGCCGGGCCAGCGGGCGTATCCCGCCTGGTCTGGAACCCGTGTGCCGTGCCTCATACGCGCCTGTGTGTCGGGAGTCTGAGGGGACCATGATCACCTCGCGAGCCGCTGAGACTGAGGGTTTCACCTGGGGTGGGTTGACCGGGCTTTTGCGGACGTGGAATCAAGCATCGGTCGACAACCCGCCAAAGGCTGCGCCACCGCGGGTCTGGTGCGAACCTTCCATGCTGTGCCTCCCCTGCCGTGTCGCGAAGCCGAACGGAGACAAAGAGTATGCGGGCGGACAGCGGAGCTGAAGTGGTCGAAAGTTATAGACGCGGGGGCCGCACGCTAGGCGAGCGCCGACAGTGCACGACGCGATGGAGGGCAGTCGACTGCAATCTTGCGCGATGAGCGCTCGATCGGAGCGGCGCCGGGCGCTCGCCTCGAGGCGGCGTTGCCGGGTCGGCCCCAACCAAGCGCGGTGACGGTGCGAGCTACTTGACCGTATCCTTGACGGCCTTGCCGGTCTTGTCGGCGCTCTCCTTCATCGCGTGCCCGACATCTTTGACCGTCTTGCTGGCGGCGTGTCCGATGTCCTTGCCGGCTTTGCCGAACGCTTGACCGGCCTGCTGCGCCGCGGCCTTGGCGTCGTGGCCGATCACCTTCGCAGCCCGTTTGAAGAAGTTGTCCTGGTCGGCCGGCTCGGGCTTCTTTTCATCCGCCGCCTGGGCCGACAACGCTACGGCGGCAATGAGAATAGCGATGCTCTGTTTCACCTGGGGTCACCTCACTTCAGGGAAAAGTCTACCCGTCCGCCGGGGAGCTTGTCTTCACCCTTGGCCACCTCAAGTTTGGGTGCGAGCAGGAACACGCGTTCCACCTGCACCTGGTCGCCGCGGGTGATGAAGTTCTTGGCTGCTTGCGCGCGCTGATTGGCCAGCTGGGTCAGATCATCATCGCTCACCACCGTGTTGCTCAGCATGAGTTTCTCCATCTCCTCCTTCGGGAGGTCCTTGGGCAGACCGATGAGGTTGCGCGGCTTGGGGATTTTCGCGTCCTTGTAAGCGCGCTTGAGATAGGTCTCGTACTCCTGTGGCTCGATCTTGACCTCATCCACCGAAGCGACGGCCGAGCCCTTCTTCACCAGGTCTTTGAGCTTCTGCGCTTTCACCTGCTGGTCAAAGCGGTACCGGCGCAGTCCGTCTCGATCCTTGTCCGGGTCGCTGCGTCCGGTGGCGTCGAGTTTGAGCGCCGGACGCTCGGACAAGGCCTTCTGGAGCTTGGTGAGCTTGTCTTCGGCCGCCGGAGTGAGCGCCGCGCGCCCGGGGTCGAATGCCACGTACGAGAGCTCCGCGCCGTTTCCCCCGACCAGCGAGCCCAGCAAGTCGAAAGGCGAGGTGATCGCCTTCTCGATCAAGTTGAAGATGATGTGCAGGATGATCCCGCCGACGCTGAACTTGGGGTCGTCCACTGAACCGCTGATGGGCAGGTTTACGTCGATCACGCCGTTTCGATCTTTGAGCAGGGCCACGGCAAACAGCACGGGCAGTTTGGTCGCCGTGGGGCTGTCGATCTTCTCGCCGAAGGTGAGCTGGTCGAGCGTGAGCCGGTTGCTGGCCGCGAGCTTGCGATTTTCGATCTTGTAGGCGACGTCGAAAGACATCTTGCCCTTCTCGATGGCGTAGCCCACGTATTTCCCGGAATAGGGCGTGAAGGGCCCGAGCTCGATGTCGCTGACATTGGCTTTGATGTCGAGAAACGGGTTGCGCACCAGCGGATTGACCTTGCCTTTGATCTCGACCGGCGCAGTCTTGGCGAAGCGGCCGCGCAGATCGACATCGGCGGTGGTGTTCAGCTGCGACGACAACCCCGTCACCGAGCCGCCGATCTCAGTCAGGTTGGCCGAGTAGTTCGGCTTGATGAACAGATCGGTGAAGTTGATGTTCCCGCCCTGGAGCGTGACTTTGGCGATCGCTATCGGAGGTGGCGCGACCTGCTCGGGTGGGGCTGCTGGCGCCGGGGCCGGCTTGTCGCTCCTAGGGGGCGGGGCCGGGTTAGTCTGACTCGCCTCGGGCTTGGCCTGCGTCGTGCCCGCCTCCTCCGCGGCGGGCGCCGCGGCGCCGCTGGCCAAGATGTTCTGGACGTTGAGCTGGCCGGTCGGGTAGATGATCAGGCGCGAGTAGAAGTCCGACAGGGCCACCTCTTGAATCTGCAGTGCGAAGACCTCTGCCGGGGCAGGGGTATCGCTTCCAGTGCCGAGGACCGCTTTCCCAGCGGCGAAGGCGCGGTACGTGGTGTCGATCCCGCCGACGAAGAGCGACTTCCACTTCAGGAAGTCCTCGGATGTGGCCTTGTCTACCGAGGCGAAGTTGTTGATCCCCGCATCGCCCTTGAAGTGGACGGCCATGGGTCCCGGTTCCGGCGGCGTGAGTTCCCACTTTCCGCGCAGCAGCGCTTCTCCGCTCGTCACCAGGATGTTGACCTTCTCTTCGAAGTAGGGCTGCAGCGGCACCAGCTCTATGCTCTGCACGTCGAGGGCGAGATCCGCGCCCAGCGGATTGACTCCGACGGGTCCGGAGATGAGCACCTTCCCGGTCTTGTTGACGCCCACGGCCAGGGCGACGTTGGCCTTCGAGCCACGGCGGTTGGACAGATTGTCTACGCTGAGCTTGATCGGCTCCAGCACCTGCGTGACGGGCTGCGCGGGAACCTGGTCCTCGAAGCTCACCGCGTAGCGGTCGACCGCGATCTTCTTCACCAGCCACTGCCACGTCTCGCCCGGTTGCTTCTGCGCCGCCGATGGCAGAGCGGCCGGCGCGGCGGTCTCGTCGCGCTCGGCGAGTCGAGTGAGGTCGATTGTCCCGTCCTTCTCGCGCACCACTCGCAGCTTAGCCTGCCTGGTCGACAGCTCCCCCACTTGGGCGGTGTGCTGGGCCGAGTCCACGTCAACGCCTTTCAAGTCGAACGCGGGCAGAGAAAGAAAGTCCTCTTTGGCGCCCCGCTTGCGCAGGCGCAGCTTGCTGAGCGAAGCCTCCAGGCCAGATACGGCCGCAGAGAATTTCTGTCCCGCCTGCGCTGCGCGAAACCGCGTGGACAGGCTCAGCGTACCGTCCTCGATGTCGAAGCGAACCAGATGTGCATAGTAGGGCGAGTAGTTCTTGGGCTTGACGCCGCTCAGCTCGAGGCTGCCGTCGACGTTGAGCGGCGAGACGAACACCATGCTCGTGTGCTTCAGGTTCTCGCCGAACTTGGTGCCAAACCCCACCTCCAGCGCCGCCGGTTCGACCTGGGGCAGCGCGAACTTCTGCAGCACAACCAGAAGGTTTTCGATGTCGGTGTTGAACGGCTTCGGTGCGGCGTGATCTGCGACGTGGACCTGGCCTTGCTCGACCCGGACCTCCTCGACCTGAAGCTTCATCGGTTGATCGGCCGCGCTGGGCTCGGCCGCAGGCGCTTGCGGTTGCGAGCGGGTCGAGTTTTCACCGCCCGGGATGACGCTCATCCAGTTGAGGGTGCCGTCTCGCTCGCGCCGGATGAACACTTCGGGATTGCGCAAGAGAATGTTGTCGAGCTTGATGTCGCGTGCGAACACGGTGGCCGACTCCACCGGTATCTCGAGCCGGGCGAAACTGAGCAGCGCGCGTCCGTCGAGCTGTGTCATCGCGAACTTGTCGAGCGCCGCCTTGCCCGAGAGCACGAGCAGCGGGGGCTTGTCCGGATAAAGCGTGAACGTCGCGGTCAACCGCGTCTCGAGCAGCGCGGATGAGACCTTGAACGGGAGCTTGACCGGGAGATACTCGAGGTAGCGAGGCACGTCGAGCGCGTAGATGTTCAGGTCGAGCTGTGCCTCCGGAGGCGTGGCGAATGGCTTGCTGCGGCCGTTCAGCGCAATCGGCGTGTCGTTGACCTTGGCCGAGAACGACGGCACCACGTACTGGTTCAGCGTGTACGGAAGGTTGGAGAGGAAGGGAATGGCGACGTTGATATCGGTCACCGCGTGCTGGGCTTTCTTGGGCCGGTCGTCGAAGATCACCTTGCCGTCCAGCACCTGGATGTTGTTGAGCGAGAAGCGAGCGTGTTCCTCTTTCTTCGCGGGTTGTTGAGCTGCACCCGGCGCCGCGCCCGCGTCGGTGAACTTCAGCAAGAGGTCGGAGAAGTTGTAGCTGCCGTCGTCGCGGCGCAGGATGTGAACATAGGGTCGCTCGAGGCGGATCTCCCTCACAATCGGCCCGCGGCGGATGACGGATTCGGCCTGCAGATCGACGAACAGCTCCTCGAACGACACGAACACCTCAGGGCCGCCGGGTTCCTTGACTGAGAAGCCACGCAGCGCCGCGCTCAGGGCGAAGGGATTGATCTTGAGGTCCTGGATGGTTACTTGCCGCCCGAGCGACTCGGACAAATTCTTGACGAGATAGTGCTTGGCGATCGGCGGGACCGCGAAGAACCCGACCAACGCGAACAGCGCGACCAGGCCCAGCCCCCACAGCGCTACTTTCAGCAGCTTCTTGGCGAGGCGCTCGTTGCTTTGCCGCCGTCGGCGGAACCAGGCGCTGAGCGAGCGCTCGCCCGGCGCGCGCGAAAACACGCTCAGGAGTCTCATCCCCGGCATCTCGGATCGAATGGTCGTCGCACAGGGCCCGGGCCTGTGCTATCGCCTGCTTATGGCCTGGATTATGGAGAAAAATCGGTGATCGGAACAGCCGCGCCCGCTGTGCCTGGGCGTTTTCTCCGGGGCGTTTCAGTCCGCCCGCGGCTTGGCGGCACGCTGGCGCTCGAGCACCGGGCCGTGCGGCCACAGCTTGAGAAAGCTGCTCCCGTGGTCGAGGACGAAA
>DATJVW010000171.1:0-21384 GCA_035501675.1 Burkholderiales bacterium | reverse complement strand
ACTTATCGAAACTGCCACGAGCCACGAGCCACGAATCACGAATCACGAGCCACGAGCCACGAATCACGAGTCACGAGCCACGAGCCACGAGCCACGACCCACGAATCACGAGTCACGAATCACGAATCACGACCCTATGCGCATCGCCATCGGCGGCTTTCAGCACGAGACCAATACCTTCGCTCCCAGCAAGGCCACGTTCGACGAGTTCGCCCGCGGCGGCGCCTGGCCTCCGCTGCTCAGAGGGGGCGACATCTTCGACGGCACGGCCGGGATCAATCTCCCGGTTGCGGGCTTCGTGGAGGTCATGCGCAAGACCTCGCATCAACTCGTGCCGACCGCGTGGGCCGCCGCGAGCCCGTCGGCGCATGTCACCGAAGACGCGTATGAGCGCATTGCAAGCATGATCGTAGACGCGTTGAGATCGGCCGGAGAGCTGGATGCGGTCTACCTGGACTTGCACGGCGCGATGGTCACGGAACATCTGAACGACGGCGAAGGCGAGCTGCTGGCGCGCGTCAGGGCCCTCGTCGGCCCCGAAATCCCGCTCGTGGCGAGCCTGGACTTGCATGCCAACGTCACACACAGAATGCTGGAGCACGCCGACGTGCTGATCGCCTACCGCACGTATCCGCATATCGACATGGCCGAGACCGGTGCGAGAGTTGCGCGCCTCCTTCAGCAGCGCCTCTCGGGCAAGCCGAGGCCCCGGCTCAGTGCGCGCCGCGTGCCGTTCCTGATCCCGCTGCAGACTCAATGCACCATGCTCGAGCCGGCCCAGTCGATCTACGAGGAGCTGGCGCGGCTGGAGGACGGCTCGGTAGCGTCGCTCTCTTTCACGCCGGGCTTCCCGGCGGCCGACTTCCCCGAGTGCGGCCCGACGGTGATGGCTTACGCCGAGGATCCGGCGGCGGCCGGCCGCGTTGCCGACGCGTTGCGCAGCGTGGTGGAGGAGCACGAGTCTGCGTTCGACTGCCCGGTGTACGCGCCCGACGAAGCGGTGCGGCGCGCGATCGAGCTCGCATCGCATGCGAGCCGGCCCGTCGTCATTGCCGACACGCAGGACAATCCGGGCGCGGGCGGCGCATCGGACACCACCGGCATGCTTCGCGCGCTGGTGGGCGCAAACGCACAGCGCGCGGCGCTCGGGCTCATGGTGGATGCGTCCGCGGCGAGAACGGCGAGAGAGGCGGGGCAAGGAGCCGTCATCGAGATCGCGCTGGGCGGCAAGTCGAACATCCCGGGCGACGCGCCATTCCACGGGCGCTTCGAGGTGGAGCGGTTGTCCGACGGCAAGCTCACTTGCACCGGCCCCTTCTATCGCGGCGCCCGGATGAGCCTCGGACCTTCCGCCTGCCTGAAAATAGGCGGAGTGCGCGTCGTGGTGACCTGCGAGAAGCCGCAGATGGCGGACCAGGAGCTGTACCGCTTCGTCGGCGTCGAGCCGACGCAGCAGGCCATCCTGGTCAACAAGAGCTCCGTGCACTTTCGTGCGGACTTCGCGCCCATCGCGCAAGAGATCCTGGTATGCAAGGCTCCCGGACCGATGCTCGCCGACCCCAGCGAATTTCCCTGGAGGAATTTGGCGCCCGGCATTCGCCTGAAGCCGAACGGACGCGCCTTCGCGCACGAGCAGATTCACGCTTCAACCCGCGCCGCCGACTTGCGGAGAGGACGATGAGCTCGAGATGGATTGGCGCTCTTACGGCTTGCGTCATCGCGGCGTCGAGCACGTGTGTCTGCGCCGACAAGCAATACGGGCCAGGCGTCACGGACACCGCGATCAAGATCGGTCAGACGATGCCCTACAGCGGGCCGGTATCGGCGTGGGCCACGCTGGGGCGGGCCCAGGCTGCCTACGTGAAGATGATCAACGAGCGAGGCGGGATCGGTGGGCGGCAGATCGAGCTCATCAGCCTGGACGACGCCTACAGCCCGCCGCGGACGGTCGAGCAAACGCGCAGGCTGGTCGAGCAGGAAAACGTGTTGCTCCTGTTCAGCTCTTTCGGCACGCCGACCAACACCGCGATCCACAAGTACGTCAATGCCAAGAAGGTGCCGCATCTGTTCATCGCCTCGATCGGCAGCAAGTGGGCCGACCCGCAGCACTATCCCTGGACCATGGCGTTCATGCAGGACCAGGGCACGGAAACCGCGGCCCATGCGGCGTGGTTGTTGAAGAGCAATCCGAAGGCGAAAGTCGGCGTGCTGTACCAGAACGACGACTTCGGCAAGGACTACGTCAGGGGCCTGAAGAACGCCCTCGGTCAGAAGGCGGCGGCGATGATCGTCGCCGAGGCCTCCTACGAGGTCAGCGATCCCACCATCGACTCCCAGATCATCGCGCTTCAGAGCTCGGGGGCCGACACGCTGTTCACGTTCGCCTCGCCGAAGTTCGCCGCGCTGTCGATCCGCAAGACCTACGACATCGGCTGGCGGCCGCTGCATATCGTCGCACAACCCGGCACCTCGGTCGGATCGGTCCTCAGACCCGCCGGCCTGGAGAAGTCCGTGGGACTGGTCGCCGCGTCGTTCCTGAAGGATCCAACGGACCCGCAGTGGCGCGACGACCCGGCCATGAAGGCATGGCTGACTTGGATGAAGAAGTACTATCCCGAAGGCGACATCACCGACTGGGTCAACGTCTTCGGATACACGCTCGCACAGGCCCTCGCGCACGTGTTGCAGCAGTGCGGAGACAATTTGACGCGAGAAAGCGTCATGGCGCAGGCAGCGCAGCTGAAAGACCTGGACCTGCCCATGCTGCTGCCGGGCATCAGGATCAACACCTCCGCCACCGACTACCGCACCATCAAGCAGCTTCAACTGCAGCGGTTCGACGGAAAGCGCTGGGTACGCTTCAGCGACCCGGGCGGGCAATAGGCCCGCCGGTCGGGAGGGCTTCAAAAGCACCATCGCGCCGGGAAAAGCGCTGGCGTAGCCGCTCTCGATGAGCCGGGCTGCTCATCGATCCGCCCATCCGGTAACACGTCCTCCATGCGGCGGCAACAGCCGGGTCACGCTCGCTTGCTACGCTTCAGGCTCGGAGCGCGCGCCAGACCTTTCGGATTCGTTCTGTACGTGCATTCGGAACACCGACCGCTGCCTCGCATGGCGAGGAGCAGATTCGTGTCGCTCGCAACCAGCCCCGAAGATCCAGCTACACGGAGGAAAGATGAGCAGATTATTTGTACGTCACGTCCTGTCCCACGGGCGCTCACGGCAATTGGCTTCGGTCGGAGCCGCAGCGCTGCTGTTGACGACGTCCCTGGGTGCCACCGCCGAGGCGACCTGCCACATCAACTCGGCGCAGGGCAACATCCAGCATGTGATCTACGTTCAGTTCGACAACACGCATTTCCGGCGCGACAACCCGAACGTGCCCTCGGATCTCGAGCAGATGCCGCATCTGCTCGACTTCTTGAAAAGCAACGGCACCCTGATCACCAACGATCACACCGTGCTGATCTCGCATACGGCGGGCGGCATCCTGTCGTCGCTCACGGGCGTTTATCCCGATCGTCACGGTCAAACCGTATCGAACAGCTACGTCCGGACATCCAGCGCCGGCGCGTTCTCCTTCCCGAGCTCGTTCGGTTACTGGACCGACGTCGTCTCGGCTGCCAACACGCCGACGGTTCCGAACATGATCACGCCCGAGGGCAAGAATGCCCCCGCTCCGTGGGTACCGTTCACGCGCGCCGGTTGCGATGTCGGGGCGATCGCGACCGCCAACGTCGTGCTCGAGAACACTGGGACCGGACCGACCGGAGATATCACCAAGGTGTTCGGCAATCCGTCTCCGCAATTCACCGAGGCGCTGGCATCCAACGCCGCTCCCTCCGGCAGTGCGGCCCGCGCCAAGGCGCAAACCGACTTCGTCGGCTTCGCGATCCATTGCGCGCAAGGCTCCGCGCTGTGCGCGTCGGGCCACGACGATCCGCTGCCAGACGAGCCGGGCGGCTATACAGGCTACAAGGCTCTGTTCGGAGCCCAGGAGATCAATCCGGTGTTGACCGGCGGGAGCGCGATGCTCTTCGACCTTCATGGCGATCTGATCGCCGACCCGTTCGGTCAGTCGGGCTTCCCGGGCTTCGACGGCATGTCCGCCGCGGTGTCCCTTGCCTACGTCGCGGCGATGCAGGAGAAGGGCATCCCGGTGACCTACGCCTACATCTCCGACGCGCACGACTTCCACGGGGTATCGGGGAACGCGCACGTGGCGTTCGGGCCTGGCGATGAAGGCTACGTCCAGCAGCTCAAGGCATACGACGATGCGTTCGCAGCGTTCTTCGTCCGGCTGGCCGCGCATGGGATCACCAAGGACAATACGTTGTTCGTCTTCACGATCGACGAGGGCGATCACTTCGTCGGTGTGCAGAAGACCAACTGCGACGGCATCACCACGCCTTGCCAATATCTCATGAACGAGGTGGGCGAGATCAACGCCAACATCGACACGCTCGTCGGCGAGCAGTTCTTCACGCTGGGTTCGCAGTTCCTCGGGAGCGCGGCGCCGAACGCTTTCACCGTCCACGGCGACGACGCCCCGCCGTTCTACCTGGCAAAGAAGGGCGGCGGACCCCTTTCCCAGACCGACCCGCTGACGCGCCAGTTCGAGCGCGACATCGCAAAGCTGACGGCAGTGAATCCTTATACCGGCGCGACCGATAACCTGATGGTGCAGATGGCGGACCAGACCGGGATGAAGGCGCTGCATATGATCGCGGCGTCCGACCCGGGCCGCAACGCGACCTTCGTGCTGTTCGCGGATCCCGACTACTTCCTCACGGATTTCCCCGCGTCGACCTGCGAGACCTGCATCAACCCGGCGTTCGCCTGGAACCACGGCGATATACAGCCGGAGATCGCACAGACGTGGCTTGGCTTCGTCGGTCCCGGGGTGCGCCACCTGGGTACAACGGGCATCTGGACCGATCATGCCGACGTGCGGCCGACGATGCTGTCGCTGCTGGGTCTTCGCGACCAGTACGTTGTTCATGACGGACGGACAATCATCGAGCTGGCGCAGCAATCGGCATTGCCTCAAACTCTGCGCGCACCGGTGGCGACGCTGTTGCTTCTGGGGAGCGTGTACAAGCAGGTCAACGCGCCCTTCGGTCAGTTCGCGAAGGATCTGCTGGCTGCCTCGACCAGTGCGCTAAAAAGCGGCTCCGACACGGACGACCGGGCGTACACCCGCATCGAAGCTCAAATCCTAAGCCTTACCGATCAGCGCGATGCGCTCGCGTTGCAGATCAAGACCGCACTGGACGGCGCGGCGTTCAAGGGCCAGCCGATCAACGAGCCACAGGCTCTCGCGCTGATTGCGAGAGGCGCGGGCTTGCTGCTACAGGCGCACTTGCTGCACGGGCTGACGCAATAGCATAGAGCGTCGGCTCGTGAACAAGAAGAAGGAGATCCGAAGGATCGCAAGCGATGTCGTATATCGCAATCGCTGGATGACGGTACGAGAGGACACCATCGTTCGCCCCTCGCATCAGCTGGGAAGCTATGGCGTGATAGAAAAGGCCGACTTCGCCGTGATCGCGGCGGTGGAAGAGGGCCAGATGTATCTCGTCGAGCAGTACCGCTATCCGGTGGAGGGGCGCTATTGGGAGCTGCCGCAGGGGTCCTCGGAGGAGCAGCAAGGCGATCCTTTGGGGCTTGCAGCAGCCGAGCTGCGCGAGGAGACGGGGCTGGTGGCCGGCTCTATGGTTCACGCCGGCCATCTATTCTTGGCCTACGGGTACTCGACCCAGGGCTACAACGTCTACCTTGCGACGCAGCTGACCCGGCTCGGCGCTCAATGCGAACCGGAGGAAGAAGGCCTCATAGCGAGGGCATTCGACATCGGAGAGATTGAGAAAATGATCCGAGATGGCGAAATCAAAGATGCGACGACCGTCGCTGCATTTGGCCTATTGAAACTGAAGGGGTTGCTATGAGAGCAAGGGGCGGCCATTCCATCGAGCGGACAGCCGGGTCACCGAGGCAATCGTCGACCTACTCACTGCCTCCGACCGTCCGTCGTTAGGGAATTTGAATCGGACCTGGACGGACCGCTCCCGGGCCGAACCGAGACTATCACCGAACCGACTGCTGTCGACCCTGAGCCGCCGCTCGCGCTCTATCGAAGCGGACGTTCGCGAACTCTCTGGCCGGCCGAAGCGAAACGAATCAAACAGTCGTTCGAGAAGCATCCAACCCCATATCTGCCGCAGGCCCGCTCAGGCATCAGGTCGGCACCATTACACGCGCCACGGCACTGATCGGTTGCGGCCGGATGTTAGATAGGAAGCTGCCATCGCCTACCCGGAAGGCTCTCGACGCGCGCTCTCAACGAAGAACCTTATCAAAGAACGAGAGGCGCGCGACCGGAACCGCTGGACGATAGCGAGCGCCGGAGAGCGGCGTAACGAGTAGCGGTGACGACGGTCTGAGTCGACCCGCGGGATTCGGCAGCCCTGCTGCACCACTTCGATCCGTATTCGATTTGTAAGTCTGTGGGTGGTAGGGTGATATATCCCGACGTAGTAGGGGGACTTTGGAGGAATCACCCGAAGGTCCGTAATGATCGCGGCTCCTATTCAGAAAGCCCCGCCATCCGCAACGCCTCTCGATATTTGGAAAAATCGTCTGGCCGAAATGGTCCCACGCGATCCTTCAGGTTCGAAAGTCGCATGGCAGGATCCAATTCGCGCGCGCGGAGAATGGCATTCCGGGCGTGATCCAGTTGTCCTGAAAGCGCGTGGCTGACCGCTGAGAGTCTTATCGTGGCAAGAAAATTCGGCTGCTCGCGCAAGGCCTTCCCGGCCCATAGCGCGGCCTCACTGTAACGCCCGCCGACGAAGTGGGCGAGCGCGGTAACGAGGTACATCACAAACATAAGAGGATCGAGCGGGCTCAGTCGCATCGCGCGCTGAATATGCTCAATCGCCAGATCCGTCTCACCAAGGAAAGTCCTTACCCATCCACTCGCATTCCAAGCAGGCGCGAAATTCGGATTGAGCGCCAGCGCACGCTCAATCAATGCGATTCCACCTTCGCAATCGTTTGTGACGAAAGCCAGGGCAAGCCCGCCGAAGCACAGTGCAACCGCGTCGTCCTTGCCGGTGACCGCGGCCCGCCGCGCAAGGTACTGGGTTTCAGCCTCCTCCTCCGACCGGCTAACCGTCCACCCATTGACGTGACGCCACAGGTGGCACCATGCCGCCATTCCATGCGCGGCGCCGAAATCCGGATCGCGCGCGATTGCCTTGTTGAACAGCGCGAGCGCTTCGGCGATCGCGTCCCTAGTTCCCAGATACGTGCTGGCGATTCCGCGCAGATAGTAGTCATAGGCATCGAGGCTCTCGGTCGGTTTGCGCTTGGCGCGCTCCATCTCGGCCTGTTCCATCTTTGGAGCGATCGCACCGACCACCTTCGCGGTGATCTGGTCCTGTAGCTCGAAGACATCTTCGAGTCTGCCATCGAATCGATCGGCCCAGAGATAAGCGCCGCTGCCAGTGTCGATCAGTTGCCCCACGACGCGCACGCGGTTGCCAGCCTTCCGAATGCTGCCCTCTAACGCGTAGCGGACGCCGAGCGCTCGACCGATTTCCTTCACGTCCACGGCGCGGCCCTTGAACGTGAAGCTTGAATTGCGCGCAATGACGAACAGCCAGCGTATACGGGAGAGCGCCGTCGTGATCTCTTCCACGATGCCGTCAGCAAAGTACTCCTGCTCGGGGTCGCCGCTGAGATTCGTAAACGGTAAGATCGCGATGGATGGCTTGTCGGGAACTGTCAGGACTTTTTCGGACTCACTGCTTCGCCCAACCGACGAGACAGACTGAAGTCCGACCAATCGGTAGCCTCGACTCGGTACCGTCACAACATAGGTCTGCGCATCCTTTCCCTCTCCGAGGGCCTTCCGGAGCGCCGACACGTGCACCTGGATGTTGCCCTCTTCGACAACAGCGTCTGGCCACACGCGCCTCATGAGCTCGTCTTTGCTCACGATTTCACCCTTCGCAGACGCGAGCACACAGAGGATGTCGAAAGCCCGGCTGCCGAGCTGCACACGGACGCCGTCGCGAAAAAGCTCGCGGCGGTCGATATCGAGGCGAAATCGGCCAGAACCGGTGGGTTCAGCGCTCATCGGAGGTGCACGATTAAGAACAATTAAGCTTCTAAACCAATGACATTAAGCCTCTACGCGCCTACCGTCCAGCAGTCCGACATCGGGAAGCAAAGATGACCACTGCGGCCGCAGCAAAAGCCAACTCCGGTACCGAGTTCACCGCGTGGTACGGCGAGCTTGCGCCGAACGAGAAGCGCACGTTCTGGGCCTGTTTCGGCGGCTGGGCACTCGACGCATTAGACGTGCAGATATTCAGCTTTGCCATACCGGCCATCATCGCGGCGTTTTCTATCACCAAGGCTGATGCCGGATTGATCGGCACTGTGACCCTGGTCGCTTCGGCGTTTGGCGGCTGGTTTGCCGGCATGCTGGCCGACCGGTTCGGGCGTGTGCGTACCTTGCAGATCACCGTTGTCTGGTTCGCCTTCTTTACATTTCTCTGCGGTTTTGCCCAAAGCTATTCCCAATTGCTGGTGCTTCGTGCGGTCATGGGCCTCGGCTTCGGCGGCGAATGGGCAGCCGGCGCCGTGCTGATGGGCGAGGTCATACGCGCGCAACATCGCGGCAAAGCCGTCGGCAGCGTGCAAAGCGGCTGGGCCATCGGCTGGGGCGTTGCCGCCCTGCTGTCGACGGTGCTGTTCACCCTGCTGCCCCAGGATACGGCATGGCGAGCATTGTTCTGGGTCGGGCTGCTTCCGGCGTTCCTTGTGTTCTTCGTGCGGCGATTCGTCGATGATCCGCCGGTGTTCAAAGCCGCGCAGGAACGGATTGCCAGGGGACATCCCAGAGCAAACGTTCTGGAAATCTTCTCTCCGGTGATGATCAAGACGACCATTCTGACCTCCCTCCTCACCACTGGTGCGCAAGGCGGCTACTACGCGCTGTTCACCTGGTTGCCGACCTATCTCAAAGTCGAGCGTAAGCTCTCAGTTATCGGTACGGCCGGCTATATCGCGGTTGTGATCCTCGGCTCCTTCATCGGCTATCTGGTGAGTGCCTACCTTGCCGATCGTATCGGCCGACGCGCCAATTTCATCCTCTTTGCCGTGTGCTCAATCGTCACCGTGATCGCCTATGCGCTGTTACCTATCAATGACGCGATGATGCTGATCCTGGGTTTCCCGCTGGGCTTCTTTGCCTCCGGCATTTTCTCTGGAATGGGACCTTTTCTGACCGAGAACTTCCCCACGCGCGTGCGAGGCTCGGGGCAAGGATTTACGTACAACTTCGGACGCGGAGTTGCGGCGCTCAACCCGACTTTTGTCGGTTTGCTGAGCGCAACACTGCCGCTGGGTCAGTCGATCGGCGTGTTCGCGCTCGGCGCCTACGGGTTGGTCGTCATCGCCGCGTTCTTGCTGCCCGAGACCAGGGGCCGCGAGTTGACGGCAGACTTCTGAACAGCAGAAGCCGTGCGGGCCAAACGCGTAACGTTACACTCGTGGCGGCCGTCGCGCGCTCGACGATAGTCCGATGAGTGCGTAAGGTCGTTCGTTCACGGCGCGGAGCACGTGTGCTCTGAACCTACGCTGGTAGATGGTGCAGCACCTAGACGGGCGGAGGCAACAATGATCCTCGATGAAAGTGTTTGGCTCCATGAACGAGCATGGCCCTCGGTCGCGGCCTATCTGGAACAGTGCGACATCGTTCTTGTTCCCATCGGCGCGACAGAGCAACATGGGCCGCACACGCCGCTGATGGTGGACACGGGCTGGGCGACGTGGATCTCGGAGCAAGTCGCAGCCAGGACTGGCGTCTTGGTGACCCCACCTCTCCACTTCGGCTGGTCGCCGCATCACTTGGCCTATCCTGGCAGCATTACGCTCAGGCCTGAGACCTTGACCCAGGTGATCGTCGATGTCGGTGAAAGCCTGCTTGCGCATGGTTTTCGGCGAATAATTCTCGTCAACGGAAACCGCATCGCCAATCTGCCGCCAATGGAAATCGCAGCAACGAAACTGCGCTTCTCGACAGGCGCTCTCGTTTCCGTCGTCGATACCGGCCTGATTGCGCGAAAGGAAATCGCCGCAATATGCGACCCCGAGCCGTGCGCGGTCGACCATGCGGCCGATGCCGAGACCTCGTTCATGCTTCATGCCTTCCCGCAGCTTGTCGACATGGGGCGTGTCCAAGAACCGGCTCGGAGTCCTCGCGAGATCCGATTCGCGTCTCACATTCAATTCGATTACCCTCTCGACGGAAACCTGGTCCTGATTCATGCAACCTCGGAAGAGTTCGGAGACCGCACAAAGCCTTGGGGTGTGGCCGCTAGCGCTGGATCAGCGACAAAGGAGAAGGGCCAACGCATTGTCGCGGCGGTGATCGATAACTTTGTCGCCTATGTCGAGCAGGTCCGAATCACCGAGCTAGGCTCGGTCCGTCCACCTCCCATACCAATCTGAACTCGGAAGAACTCTCGCGGATCAAGCCAGCCTATTGACCCTCGAGGAAGATTTGCGATCGTTACGTCCAGCGCCCGTCGATGTCCGCTTCAGAGCGAATTGGACAGCGCGCTCGAAAGACCGCTTATGGTCGGTCAGCGACCGTTAACTTGGTCGCCGCCGCCCGCCGCTTCACACTTCAGTTTGCTCGGCCATCTCGAGAGCGTCATCCACCTCAATCCCAAGATAACGAACTGTGCTTTCCAGCTTGGAGTGACCGAGCAGTCGTTGAACTGCTCGAAGATTTTTGGTCCGCCGATATATCAGCGACGCCTTCGTGCGCCGCATGCTGTGGGTGCCATACGCAGCCGGATCCAGGCCTATTTCTCCCACCCATGAGTCCAGGATCCGTGCGTACTGCCGCGTGGACAGGTGCGGAGATGCGTGAACGCGGCTACGGAAGAGAAAGTCCTCCGACCCTAGGCCTGCCCGGCTGATCCAAGCAACAACAGCATCGCGTGTCGTCTCCGTAATCTCGAATTGCACAGGTCGCTGGGTCTTCTGCTGCATGATAACCGCTCGCGCCGACACGCGCCCGCCGTGTGACACGTCGCGTACTCGGAGCTTTACGAGATCGCAGGCTCGCAGCTTACTATCGATCGCTAGGTTGAATAACGCCAGATCTCGTAGCCGGTGCGAGATCTGAGACGCACACGGATAGCCCAGATGTCCTTGAGCTTGAGCGGCGATTTCTGACCAACCAGCTTCCCTTTGTTCCATGGGTCGCGGTGAGTCTTGGAGGAAATAATCTGATCCATCACTCGCTCCTCGGCAATGAGAACGGAGCGGCAGTCTGTACCGCGTTTCGACGGTCGCTGTCCGTCCCCAAGGGGTCGTCCGTCATCACCCAGAGTCGACGTTGGCAAGGGCAAGAGCGGACGATCAATTGGAGTTCGGGTGTCACCAGGCATCGTAGGTGCTGGCAACTACCGCGGGGTCTGCTGGGTAGCACGCGGCCCTCGGAGTCGCGTTTCGGGTATCAGGCACCGCTCTTGCTGCTCGTTCGATCATTGCCCGGTGCCGGACTTCGGCTGACCCTGCCACTCGACCATTGAGGCGGCTCCGCACAAGGCTGATCCGTTTACCGGGCGTCATTGAGAACACTCTTGAGGAGTAAGACCATGCGGTCAATCGTTATTGCTCTTGCCGCGCTAGTTCCGACCGTTGTCGGTGCGGCCCCCCTCACTGACGAGCAACACTATGCAGTCAACACAGCACTGTGCCTTTCTGATTTCAGCGCACGCCCAGACGACCCTTCCATACACACTTATTGCATCTGCATCACACGGCTTATGATGCGCGACTATCCCAAGGCAACGCGACAGGCGGAAGACGTCCTGTACGAAACAGGGCAACCCGAACGGTCTGCGGGCGTGTTCGTCACATGGAGGGCGACCTGGGACCGCACCCACATGGCCGAAAGGCGGGCATGTGCATCGGCCGCCAATGAGCAACCCGCGCCGCAAGGCGCTTTGGCCAAAACAAGCAAGGAATGAGGATGGAAGGGAAGGAGAGCGACCTCACCGAGCGTAGAGGCGGCCGGGGCAAGTCGCTGTTGGTGGTCGCTTAAGTGCGCTATCACCCTATGCAGTTACTCGCTCCGCGTGATAGCAGACGTTCAACGTGACGGCCATTAGTGGCCGGGCAACAGCGGCGCAAAGGAGCGCTGTTGAATCGGCCGTTGCTGGGCTGGTTGGACAGACTAAAGCAGCATGATGCGGAATCGACGTCCCCGGACTTTTCTGTTACCTATGTTCCGACCGCTCAAGACAGAGATGGTTACTGCGATTGCAGATACGTGGCGACCGCGACTATTTCGTTGTCGTTAACGTCCTGGACAACGCCATGCATGATCCTGGAGTCCCGCAGGCTGGCACGCAGCATCTGCATCTGTCTCACCAGATAGAGGGCGTGCTGGCCCGCCAACCGCGGGATCACCGACAATCCTTTGGCATCGACGCCATGGCAGTCCGCGCAGGCGGGTATCCCCCGATCGGGGTTGACGTTCTGGTAGAGCAGCTTGCCCGCGGCTACTAGCGCGGGGTCGCCCGGCTTGCCGGGCGCGGGCGCCTGAGAGGAGAAATAGCCCGCGATTCCCGTGATGATCTGGTCGTTCATTAACCATGCAGAGGCGGCTCGCCGCATGTCCTCGTGCGCTCCGGAGTCGCGATGGCGCTGGGTCCGAAATACCTTGAGCTGGACCTCGATATAGCTCTGCTGCTGGCCAGCGATGACCGGCACAGCCGGGTCCTCGCTTCGCCCCTCAGCACCGTGACAACGGCCACATACCGCGGTTGCCAGGGTGAGAGCTGCCTTTCGAGTGGCAGCATCTGGCGAAGTCTGCGCCAAGCACGGCGCAACACAGCTCAGCATCGCAAGCCATAGAACTATCGGAGCCCCTTGTAGTGCGTTCCTCACTCTGTCCACACTGACCTCCTCGTTGCATCCTCCCACGACCGGGCAACTTACAGTGCGCCATTTTGCTCATACTCTACGCTGTGGCTCGGGACGAAATCAAGGTACGTTTCTCCGCCACAGCCGGAGTTGAAGTAGGCAGAGCGCGGTCACCGCTTTGCGAACCATCCACTTCGCTCTTGAACCAACGCTAGGCCCGAAGATTTCGCTCTTTGATCACCTTCCTGATGTCCTCAATGCGTTGCTGGGCAGGTGCGACAGGTACGGTTTGAGGTGCAACATCGAAAGTCTGGTTGTGGCCGTAGCTTGCCGTTCGCGAGTGGCGCCGATCGCGCCTATCTCCACGTTGACCCAGTCGCGTCAACCCGTGATAACCTGATCGCTCGCTCTGGGTGAGGTTGGATTTCCGAAGAACCGGGTGTTGCGACCTCGGCGCACGCGGTGTATCTGAATATGCTGAAATCGCGCTGATGACGCTGCTAAAGAGCTACTCCAGTTTCAGCACCTGGCTGTTCAGTATTGCCCGTCACAAGAGAAGCACTGCGCTGCTCCTTCGGAGCGAACTAGTTTTTCGCTTGCACGTACTGGCTGCTCATCTGCCAGTGCGAAGAGTTCTGCTCGTTCCAATCCTAGTCGCACTGACGACTGTGAATGCGGGCGCCGAGTCAAGCCGGGACCAGCTGCGCGTGCTGGTGCAAAACTGCCTCGATCCCGAGCGCGCGGGCGACGCGGCGAACTGTCCGGCGCCGGTAGGCGATAGCGACGTCGCGGACAACGCCCGCTGCAGAACGACGACACAGGTGTGGGAAAAGAGCACCGAATACGTCGCTGTCCGGGATCTCAAGATGTGCGGGTGCCCGCGCTGGTTCGAGCATGGGATCGCCATGCCCTTCGCGCTCATCTCGGGCATCGAGTCCGAGGAGCTTCCAGAAGGCATCTGGCAGTTCGCCTGGGATGCCGCACGCAAGCGCTTCAACGATCCCAATAGCATCGCGCTCGTGGTGAACTCGCGGCTGCAGCGGAGTCAGGACCAACTACACGTCCATATCGTCGGGCTGCTCGAAGGGGCGCGCGACAGGTTTCCTCAAGGGTACAGCGTGAACGTGGCCAATCTGGACCACGTCTGGGCTGCTGCGAGATCGCTCGCCCGAGAGAGGAACATGCTGGACTTCGGCGTCGTTGTCGTTCAAGGCCCCGAGGAGACGTTTACGCTGTTGGTCACGGACGGCGACTGGTCGCACAGCCCGGAAAAACAGTACACGCGCTATAGATGCCAGTGACAGCGCCGGCATCGGGTCGCTGATCGCCTGAGTCTCTAGCGGTTTCGTTTGCGCGGCGGTTTTTGGCCGGACCCTGCCCTCGACCGTGAGGGGACCTGCGAACCGTCCATGTACGGCCCTTCGACGGAATGCGCTGCCGGCCCCGCTACTCACTGATCGGACTCGTCGCGGGACGAGCGATCGGAAGACCACTGGTGCGGTTGAGCGTAACATCCCGCAGTCGATCCCGTGCCTGCCGACGCGCTAATCCGATGAGCCGTGTTTTGGTCGTCCTTGCTTGTGGCCTCGCAGGGCTGACTACGGCCGTGCTCGGCTCCGCACTCACGCACGCTGCGGAACCCACGCAGAAGGTTGCGCACGTCGCGTTCGTCGGCTCAGGAACGCCATCTACCGCGCCGCACGGCGTGGCTGCGTTCTGGGAGCACTTGCGCGAGCTGGGTTGGGTCAGAGAGCAGAATCTCGTTGTCGAGGAGCGCTGGGCCGACGGCCGGATGGAACGGTTGCCTGCACTGATGGCGGACGTCGTCGCGCGCAAGGTTGATGTCATCGTCACGTATAACACGCCTTCCGGCATCGCCGCCAAGAAATTGTCCGCTAACCGGAAATTTCCGATCCATACGCCGATGATCGCTTGGCCGTTCACCGAGCGACGAAAGGGCGCGATGCGACCGAGGCTGTAGAAAGGCCCGCAAACACCCGCGCGGACTGCTCCAACGATGCGACCTCGGGCCTCGTGTTTGTCGGAGCTCGGCGGCTCACGTATTCGTCGCCGGCCTTGACGAAGAGGGTGGCGGTTCCGCCGTTTTCCTTCACCACCTCGTCAACGACGTCAAAGAAGTTGTTCATCTTGGTCGTGCCGAAATACAAACCAGGGGCACTCTTGCCACCAACGGGATCTGTCCCTTCTATCTTGGGCGCTCCCAACTTCCCGGTCTTGGCTATCAAAGCCGCCATGGAGGCCTTGACCTTGTCCATCTGAGCAGTGCCAACGCTCGGCATTGACATCGACGTTGCGACAAGGCATCCGGCCACAAGGATGCCGACGACAAAGCTCCGCCGATTTATGTGAGTTTCCTCCAGAGCGGGCGAGGGCTGCCGATTAGGAACAGGTGACGCGACAAATGCACGCGTTAAGAGTGCGCTTCGGAGCGAATCTCCGTGTTTCAGCGCACGTCGAGTACCAGCTTCCCTCGAAGGTGACGGCCTTCGCTCATGGCGTGGGCCGCGGCAGCGTCCGGTAGGGGATAGTGCTTGATCTCTGGAGGATGCACAGCACCCGATAGAACGAGGGCGATGATGCGCTCGAGATGGTTTCGGTCGCGTGCAACCTTTGGGCGGTACGCGCGAACATCCGTCCGTGGCGAGGTGGGCGCGGATGCGCCCGAAGCGATGAACGCGGCGCGGCCACCGGAGCGCAACACGGCAAATGACTTCAATGCCACTTCGCCGCCTACCGTGTCGAAGACCGCGTCGCAGGCCGACACCTTGCGCGTGAAGTCCTCGGTCCTGTAGTCGATCACCTCGTCTGCTCCGAGCCCGCGCACGTAGGCATGGTTCGCGGCGCTCGCGGTGGTGATGACACGCGCGCCGATGTGCTTCGCGAGCTGGATCGCAAAGCCCGCGACGCCGCCTGCACCGCCCTGGATCAGGATCGTCTCGCCACGCGCAAGCTGCAGCGTGTCCTCGATCGAAACCAGGGCCGTCAAACCGGCGAGCGCAAGCGCGGCGCATTCCGCATGCGAAAGTGCGTCGGGTTTGCTCGCCACGATGGCTGCCTTGATCGCGATCTTCTCCGCGTATGCGCCGTCCTGGCCCACGTCACAGACACCGAAGACCGGATCACCCACTTTAAAGTCGTTGACACCTTCGCCTAGCGCGGCAACGCGGCCGGAGAAGTCTCGGCCCGGCACGTACGGAAAGCGCGAAACGGGCCCATAGCGTCCGGCGCGCATGTGCCAGTCGGCTGCATTCACGCTCGCGGCATGAACATCCACGAGCAGTTCGCCCGCGCCGGCTACGGGGTCGGGCACGTCGCCGTACTGCAGAACCTCGGGACCCCCGTGCCGCATGAAGAAGGCGGCCTTCATCGATGTTCCGATCTCCCAATGGAACCAGGCTTCAGCATATCAGCATCGGGCCGGTTTGGTGAAGAATGGACTATTCCGGGCTTCGCAGCGCAGGTCGGCGGCGCCGCGCTTTCGGAGTGAAGATCGCGTCGCGGTGTTCCTCGCTTCCGACGACTCCGCGTGGCTCACGGGCGAGAGGATCACGGCTTCGGGCGGCTATCGATAGCTGCAGGATACTTCAGCCGAGCCTCCACCAGAGAAACGAGCGCGAGATATTCCGCAGATCCGGCTGCTGGGGGTTGGAGCTGATTCGGTGACGGGCTCGCATCCGTCCAAGGCGACATGGGGCTCTTATCCCGACTTTTGACCGCGCTGTGTGCTGACACCTTGAGCAAATCGGTCCATTCGTCCACCCGTATTCTGGCCACGATCTCGAATCTCTCGCCGCCAAGCGGTCTGATCACGGCTGCTTCGCCTTCCAGCAGATGTGGGGGGCCCGCGACCGCGCGAAATGGGTTACCGTGGCCAACGAGTACTGTGTTCGTCGCCGCAGTCGGCGGTGCAGCAAGGTACGCGCGCAGCGGAGCGTAACGGGTGGGGTCGGCGCTCGACGCCGGCCAGCCGCGCAGATCCAAGCTCTTTTCCGCTTTACCAAACGCAAGCATCGCTGTGTCGACCGTCCGACAGAAGGGGCTCGCCAGCACTCTGCCTATGGGGATCCGGAGCTCGCGGATGGCCGCTCCGATCGCGCGCGCTTCATTTCGTCCCTTATCCGTCAAGTTGCGCTGTTTTGCACAGTCCTCGAAGCTGGTCATGCTATCGTCGTTTTGTCCAAAGTCCGTGGAGGTGTGGCGAAAATACAGGATGAAGCCGCCCGCTCTCAATTCGGATACAAGAGCGGGGCCGCTGAGTCGGTTAACCGGTTCGGAACTCGGCTCTTGGGCGGGAACCCCAGAGGCGAGTAGCGCCAACCAGCCGCACAAAAGGATACGCATCATGCTCCCAAGAGCATGCCACACGGGAGCGCAACTGGGTTAGCGGGACTCATGACCGCCCTCTCCACAGTACCTTGCGTACCGGCGAAGCGTGGCACAGGGGCTCGACCGCCGCCGGTCATACACCGAGGAGCGCCGCGAATCGGCGCCCCGATGGCGCCGTCGATTGCTTCTCTTGCCTGGCGCAAGGCTTACAGCGCCCGAACCTTTGCCTCGAAGGTCTCGTGGTCGAGGCCAGCGTCGATGAGCACCGTGTACAGATTTGCTCTCGCCTGATCCACCTTCGTCAGCTCCACGCTGATCGCCTTCACGTGCTTCGCCGGCAGCTTGGGTTCCAGCTCGCGGATCCGGCCCTCCCATTCCTTCGCACGTAAGGCTGAATAGTTGATACCCATTCTTGTGCTCCTGTAGTCTGGCGTTTATCAACATATTCCTGAGCGCATCGACCCGCTTTGATGTAGCGCAAAACCGCTTGCTCCCCGGCTGCGCACTCGTGTCAAGCTGCTGATATATTTCTATCCCATCTACGGGAGACCTAACATTCACGTGATGACCGCAATCTACCGGCCCGCATTCAAGCAGATCGCCTCGGGGCTGCGCTTCCCCGAGGGGCCGGTGGCGATGCCGGACGGCTCCGTGATCCTGGTCGAGATCGAGCGGCGCACCCTGTCGCGCGTCACCCCCGACGGCAGAGTCCATGTGATCGCCACGCTCGGCGGGGGACCCAACGGCGCCGCGATGGGGCCGGGCGGCAGGATCTACGTCACCAACAACGGCGGACTCAAGTTCGTGGAGCGGCCAGGCAAGCTCTTCCCCGTGCTCCAGGCCGACGACTACACCGGCGGCAGCATCCAGATCGTGGATCCAGAGACCGGCCGCTTCGAGACGTTGTATGACCACTGCGACGGCCGGCGGCTGCGCGGGCCCAACGATCTCGTATTCGACGCGGCGGGCGGCTTCTGGTTTACCGACCTCGGCAAGACGCGCGAGCGCGATGCCGACCGCGGCGCAGTCTACTACGCCAAAGCAGACGGCTCCCTGATCCAAGAGGCGATCTTCCCGCTCGAGCGCCCGAACGGCATCGGCCTCTCCCCGGACGAGCGCACGCTCTATGTGGTCGAGACGCCGACCGCGCGCTGCTGGTCCTTCCAGCTCTCCGCAGCGGGCCGGATCGAATCCGCCAACGGTCCGTACAGGGGCGAGAAGGGCAAGGTGGTGGCAGGACTCGGCGGCTACCAGATGTTCGATTCGCTCGCGGTGGACGGCGAGGGCCACGTTTGCGTCGCCACGCTGATTACGGGAGCGGTGAGCGACATCTGGCCGGACGGAAGCCGTGTGGATCAGTATATGCTGCCGGATATGATGGTCACCAACGTCTGCTTCGGGGGCCCGGAGCTGCGCACCGCCTACGCGACCCTCTCCATGGGCGGCACGCTGGTGTCATTCGAGTGGCCTCGTCCCGGGCTGCCGCTTCGGTACTTGGAGCGCTGATGCAATTCGGCATCTGGATCCCCAACTGCCGGCACCTGGCCGCGCCGGAGATCATCCGTCGCACCGCGGTGCGAGCGGAGCAGCTCGGCTACGATTCGGTCTGGGTCAGCGATCACGTGGTGGTGCCGAACGCGTACGTGGAGCGGTTCGGCGCCGGCATCTACGATCCGCTGATCACGCTGGCGGTGGTGGCCGGGGCGACGAACCGGGTGCGGCTGGGCACCACCGTGCTGATCGTCCCCTACCGCAATCCGGTGCTCACCGCCAAGATGGTCTCCTCGCTCGATGCGCTGAGCGGCGGGCGTGTCGTGCTCGGCATCGGTGCGGGCTGGGTGGCGGAAGAGAGCGCCATGCTGGGCGTTCCGTTCGCCGAGCGCGGCCCTATGACGGACGAGTACCTGGCCGCCATGCGGGAGTTGTGGACGAGTCCTGCGCCCTCCTTCGCCGGTCGGTACACGCAATTCAGCGAATTGCACTTCGAGCCCAAGCCGGTGCAAAAGCCCCATCCGCCGATCTGGGTCGGCGGTCATGCCCGCGCCTCCCTGCGCCGCGCCGCCGAGATCGGCGCCGCCTGGCATCCGATCAACCGCTCGGTGGAGGAGCTTCGCGCCGGCCGCGCCGAGATCGAGCGGCTCTGCGCGCTGCGCGGCCGCGCGGTGCCGCCCGCTGTGACTCTGCGCAACGCCGCTTGCCTGTTGCGCGCAGGGCGGCCTGTCCCGGCCTCCGTCCACGGCGGGAGCATGCTGGCCGGCGAGCCCGCTGCGCTGGTGGACCGGATCGGCGAACTGGGCGCCGCCGGCGTCGAGCATCTGGTGCTCGAGTTCCTGGCCCCCGACGGCGTCGGCTTCGACGAGCAGATCGCGCTCTTCGCCGAGCGCGTGCGCCCCCAACTCGCCTGACCGCTGTCTGGACGGCAGAGCGCCTCCCGCAACCAATCTTGTTCTGGCCGACGAGGCGATCAATCTGATCCGAGATCATCAGGGGAGGAAGAAAATGAAGCTTCGTACTCTGGTCTGTAGGTCGCTGTTGGGGGCGTGCGTTGCGTTTTCCGCCTTCGCGCAGGTATTGCCGAAGGCGAACCAACCTGAAGCAGTTGGTTTCTCGTCTGATCGACTCAAGCGCTTGACCGCCGTTATCCAGGCAGACATCGACAAGGGCGCGATCCCCGGGGCGGTGATGCTGATCGCGCGAAAGGGCAAGGTGGCCTATTTCGAGGCGCTCGGCTTCCAGGACCGCGAAAAGCAGGCCGCGATGAAGACCGACGCCATCTTTCGCCTTGCATCCATGACCAAGCCCTTTACGTCTGTGGCGATCATGATTCTGGTCGAAGAGGGCAAGATCCAGCTTGATGATCCGGTTTCCGCTTATCTGCCGGAGTTCAAGAACGTCCAAGTCGGACTGGAGAAGGTCAACAGCAGTACCGGCCAGCCAGAGCTGTCGCTGGAACCGACCCGGAGTCAAATGACCATCCAGGATCTCCTCAGGCATACCTCCGGCATCACTTACGGCACCTTTGGCAAGTCGCTCGTCAAGCAGATGTACAACGACGCCAATGTCTTTGACCGAACCCAGACGCTGCAAGAGTTCGTTTCCAAGCTGTCCAAGCTCCCGCTCGCCTATCAGCCCGGGACCACCTGGGACTATGGTATGTCCACCGATGTATTGGGGCGCGTGGTCGAAGTAGTCTCGGGCGCGAGCTTCGATCAATTCATCGCCGAGCGGATTACCAAGCCGCTTGGACTTACTGACACAGGGTTCTACGTCACGGAAGACAAGGTCGGTCGCATCGCAGAACCCCAGGTGGATGCCGGGACCGGCAAGCGACCGGCTGTACCGGATGTAACCAAGCGACCGAATTTCCTATCGGGTGGTGGCGGCATGGTCTCCACGGCGACAGATTACGCACGGTTCTGCCAGATGCTGGCGAATGGCGGCGAGCTCGACGGCGTGCGCATATTGTCGCCCAGCACGATCGCCTTGATGACATCGGATCACCTACCGCCTGGCGTGGCGTTTGATCCGTATGTCATCCAAAATTTCAAATCGATGGCGCCGATGCCGGATCGAGGGCGCGGCTTTGGGCTTGGCTTCGCGGTTCGCACGCATCCAGGCCGCAGCTCTCTTCCAGGATCGCCAGGGCTATTCTATTGGGGAGGTCTATGGGGGACGGTCTTTTGGGTGGATCCTAAGGAGGAGTTGCTCGCGGTATGGATGGTGCAGGTTCCGCCCTTTCAAGGAGGCCATTACCGTCCGCTCATCCGGACCCTCGTCTATCAGGCGCTCTTGAAGTGACGATCGCGGCCTCGGGTCGAGCTGGGCGGCAAAGACTGTGGCCGATCACGACGCGGACCGCTGCCATCTCTCTCGAGCTGGCCAGCGGCCGGCCAGATCGAGAAAAAGTGGGTCGATCTGCTCTGGATTCTTGGCGGCCTCCTCTGCCAGCGCGCCCGGCGCCTCGTTGAACGCAAGCGTCGACAAATCGTCCATCCTCATCGGATAGAGGATGCCGTCAAGATGGTCGCATTCATGTTGCAGAAGCGCTGCCCAGGTGCTGTGCGCCACTTGTTCGACAGT
>DATJVW010000170.1:0-9374 GCA_035501675.1 Burkholderiales bacterium | reverse complement strand
TCGGCGGAGACGATCTGGTTCCCGAGCTCGGAATGGAAACGCACCTAAATCTGCTCCACGCGTTGGACATGCTCAGCACGGCCAACGTGTGGCTGGCTGTGGCGGGGATCGGGTTCGTCACCGTTTTGACGTCTGTCCTCGTCATCGGTCGCCGCATCAACCATGTCCGCCAAGAGTTGGCGGAGTTGGGTCAGCTGCGCCGCGCGGCCCCCAGAGCGGACGGCGACCCGATCCCCGTCTTCGCACCGGACGGACTCTCCTCCCCTGCCGCGTTCGAGGCGTCTCCGCTCACGTTGCATCTCCAACAGATCAAGCGGCAGCAGCGGGTGTTACTCGACGAGTTGAAGAAGGTCCAGGGAGCATCGCAGGCTGTTGCGGAGCTGTCACGGCATCTTGCGATCCTCGAGCGCCGCCAGTCCCAGCTGCTCGAGGCGCTCGCGGATGTCTCGACGGAAGTGCGGCAGTGGAAGGCGAGACTGACGACGCTTGGCGCCGAGGTCGCCCCCTTGCTCGAATCCGACGCCATCGCCGACTTTGTGACCCACGTGGACGTGAGCGACGCCTGACCCGGCCTGTCGATCAACCGACAACGTGTCGCGTTGCCGGGTCAGCGCAGATGGGGGCTATGTCCCGCTTCTGCCGTCTCCAGCTTGAAACGCGATTGCAGCTCGGGCCCCTTGCTGAACCCCTCGCGGCAAGGCTTTTCCCGGTCCGATACGCAGCCGAAATCATGCGCTACCGTGATCTCTGCTTCTGGATCCGCGGTGAGCTCGACCCGGAATGTCGGCAAGAAGCTATTCTTGATGGTGATCACGCGTCGGCCGGGCACCAAGTCGAAGCGCTTGAGCGGCGGCGTTACGCCAATTTTCCGGCCGTCGACGTAGACCTCTCCCCAGGGCCTGATCGCCAGCAATAGCGTCGCGGATCGGGGGCCCAGCGCCGACGCCATCTTGCTCGACTCGTCTGCTCCGTCCTGTCGCTGCCGCGTCAAGCTGCGGCCGTGTTGTGCGACCTGTTTGGAGGTCGGTGGCCGACGCTGGTCGCCTTCGGGCGTAGAAGGCGCGGCGTCGTCTCTCGGTCCAGCGGGCCGCGCCGCGGCAGGCGGCCGCCGCGCGCTCGCGAGAGCTGCAGAGGGTCCCGCCGCGGCGCGACTCATTTGTTCGCCCGTGACAGGCACAGGAGCAAAGCCAATAGCTTCGGACACCGTCGCCTGCGGCGTGCCCGAGCCAAGCTGTGCGGCCGGCAAGACGGCGGGGGCGTCGACACGATTGGCCGGCGTCAGCGCAGCGGCGCCAGCCAGAAGCGGAACGAGCGCGTAGCGCAGCCCCGAGCCACCCAACCAACCGTGACGGCGGGTCGTCGGCTGGACAGGCACCGCTTGTGGCATAAGCTTTGACTGCACTGCGGGGTCGACCGGGAGCAAGGAGCCCGCTGTGGACAAAGGCTGCTCCGTCAGATTCTCCGGCGCGGCGTCGTCCGGCGGGGGCAGGCGGTACAGACAAAGCGGGGGGCCGACGGTGTCGGAGAAGACACCTTGATATTCCAGCAACCCCGCCAATTCAGGCGCTGCACGCGACAGCAGTTCGAAGAACGGGCGCGCGACCGAGAGTTGCCGAGGTGGCCCCTGGCGCATCACGCGGAGCGCATCCTGTCTTCCTTCACCACTCACGTAGGCGTGCCCGAATTCGTCTTCACCGATCTGCACTGTCCCGAGGTTGATGCCCATGCGCAGGGGCAAATCGCGGTGGCGAGGTTGTGTCAACGTCGCCTCGCGCATCGCGAGCGCCGTCGTGAAGCACTCCTGCGGATCGGCCAGGAAACTCAGCAACGCGCAGTCTTCCCGTACGATCGACAGAAGGTCGTGGCAGGTAGCGTATGCCGTGGTATCAGACACGAGCTGCTGGAAATCTTGCGTCAGACGAATCTGATCGAAGACCGGCTTCGCGTCGTAGTCGGCGATCTCTAGAACCAACAGGCAACAGATCACATTTCTGTGGCCTGTCTCACCCTGGTCTCGGATCGCATTCATCGTCGCGGTTGAGCGCAAGGGACGAGGGGCGAACAACCCGTTCTTCATGTCCGCTCCATTGCCTTCGCAGGACCCTCTCATAAACTCATTTTAGAAGTCCGTTGGGCAACTCGCCAGCAATTCCGTTTGTCTCATGGTGAGGCGATTCAGCTGTGGCGCAGCGCTTGCATAGATTCGGCGCAAGGAACTTTATTGCGCTCATGCGCTTAGTTCACGGCGCGATGAGAATTCGGATCAAAGCTGTATTGGCAGGTTGTTTTCCCTTCGACATGTCTGCACTGTTTAGCCGCCCCATATATTCGGGAGCGTCCCTGTCACAGCGTCTGCGTGCCGCAGCCCACTACCTGTACCCGCGGGGAGATCGATGACCCATCATTTCCCGAGGTGCGGTTTGCAGGTTCGCAGCCCGACTTCTTGGTCATAGCCGGAATGCCTCTGCACACCGGCGTCGGGTATCAGGCGGACGACTGCAACTCGACGGCTGGACCGCGCTCTTGCAGTACGATCGATGGTCTGCTCGAGCTCGCCGCAACGTGGACTCGTGGGCAGACCTATCCACCTGAGGAGTGAACGGGTCTTGCGTCACTGTTCGGCGACATCGTGACCGCTTTGCCTAGCCCGGATATTTCATGAAGACGCCCCCCGGACATGACGCATGCGCTGATGCGTAAGCGATGCAGCCGATCCGAGCCGGGTACGCTTTGTAGCAGCGGGCTACTCGGGCGCTGGCGGCCATCATCCCGAGTCCCTCATGAAATATCCGGGCTAACCGTGACGAACGTGGGAGCCTAACCATACCTGAGGCCAAGCCACGAGCGTATGATGAGAATTGACATTGCAAACGCAAGACAGCTCACGCAATAGAAGAAGGTTGCCGCGTAGTCCAGCCCGAGCCCTTTTTCGAACAGCGCGCCCAGAACGTAACTGAAGACGACGAGGACCACCCACCGCCGCAGGTAGATCGGCAGATTCCGCCGCATATGCCGATTGAAACGCCACGCCTCGGCGCGCTCCAGGAGACTCCCGCGGTTGACGTCGCGGAACAGCCACTCGAAAAAGAAGTACCGGTACAACAGGACCCCAAGCGATTCGCCGGGAAGCGATTCGAAGCGTTGACGGAAGCTGGGCACGGGGCAGTCCTCAACTCATTCGACCGCGTTCTGAGCGAAAATATCTGCGCCCGTTCGGGCGCCACGGCGGCGCAGATCATCGCAACTCGGAACAAACCGCGTGGGCGTACCGGCGGGCGTAGGTTCCCAGGCAGGAACACGCGTTGGCGTGCGGCGGCCATGCCTCCGCGGGCAGGAACTCTGCGGCGCGGGGACGGGCCGCAGTTGGGTCGGGGAGACGGTAGTCGCATGGGGGGTTCCCCCATGCGTTGAGTGAGCGGTAAGACTACTTCAAACAGAGGAGGTAAAGAATGGACGCACTATGCATGGCGGCGCGCCCCGCGCTCTCGGCCATCCTTGCTTCGGCGGTGATCGCCGTCGCGGCCTATTCGAGCGCTGCGATCGGGGAGGACGTGAAGGTCACCTTAAGTGGCAGCCAAGAGGTGCCCCCGGTGAAAACGGCCGGGACGGGCAGCGGCACGATCTCGATTTCGGCGGACAAGTCCGTGAGCGGCAGCGTTACGACAACCGGGGTCGCTGGGACGATGGCCCACGTGCACGAGGCGCCGGCGGGGAAGAACGGCCCGGTCATCCTGCCCCTGTCCAAGAGCGGCGACAACACCTGGTCCGTTCCGGCGGGAGCGAAGTTCAACGATGCCCAGTACAAGAGCTTTAAGGCCGGGAATCTGTATATCAACGTGCACAGCGCCGCCAACCCGGGAGGTGAAATTCGCGGTCAGTTGAAGCCGCAGTAGCGATAACCCGCGCCGCGGCGCCCTCCAGGTGGCCCGAGTTATTTCGGTCCGCGCTGGGACTGCGCGCGCCGCTCCTTCTCTTCCTGCAGGCGGCGTACCGCTTCTTCGCGCGCGCGCTGTTCGGCCTCTCGGCGCGCCCTCTCAACGGCTTCGGCCAGCGCGCGCGCATCGCTGTCCGCCTTCTCCCGCGCCTCCCGCTCGGCGCGCTCCATGGCTGCACGAGCGTCTTCTTCCAGACGGGTGCGGCGCGCCTGCTCCTCGAGCGCCTTGCGAATCGCTATCTCCTTGGCGAGCACCTCCTTGGCCACCTCCGCTTCCGCGCGCTTCAGGGCCTGCGCGTCCGGTTGGAAACGGGAGGAGGCCACGTCCGCGGCCGCCGTAGTGTCGATGAGTTCTGGCGGCGGGACGGGATCTGGCGGGCGTTGCTCCTGTGCCTTGCGCTCGGCCTCCTCGCGGCGTCTCAGCTCCTGCTCTACCCGCCGCCGGATTTCTTCCTCCTCGCGACGCTTGCGCTCTAGCTCCTGCACGCCGCGGCGCTCCGCTTCCTCCTTCGCGCGCTGCTCGGCCTCGAGCTTCTCGCGGGCGCGGCGCTCGGCCTCTTCCTTCTCCCGACGCTCGGTTTCCTCGCGCGCTTTGCGCTCCGCTTCCTCCTTCGCGCGCTGCTCGGCCTCGAGCTTCGCGCGGGCCCGGCGCTCGGCCTCTTCCTTCTCCCGACGCTCGGTTTCCTCGCGCGCTTTGCGCTCCGCTTCCTCCTTCGCGCGCTGCTCGGCCTCGAGCTTCGCGCGGGCCCGGCGCTCCGCCTCTTCCTTCTCCCGACGCTCGGTTTCTTCGCGCACCTCGCGTTCCGCTTCCTCCTTTGTGCGCTTCTCGGCCTCGAGCTTCTCGCGGGCGCGGCGCTCGATCTCGTCCTTCGCCCGGCGCTCGGCCTCCTCTTTTGCGCGCTTCTCCGCCTCGTCCTTGGCCCGCTTCTCAGCTTCCATCTGGGCGCGCACCTCACTCTCCACCTTGCGCCGCTCCGCCTCTTTCTCCGCAGCCTTGCGTTCGGCTTCGAGACGAATCCGGGCGGCCTCTTCCTCGCGCGCCTTGGTCGCATCCGGTTCCGAGGTCTTCCCCTCAACCCCTCCGCGCTGACTCCGCTCAGCGACCGCAGCTTGGGGAGCGCCCGGCTTAGCCGGCCCGAGGAGTTGAGTGAAGTCCAGGTCATCAACTTCCGCGGCGCTCGGAGCGGCAGGTCGCGCGGCCACACCGGGCGCGCCGGCGGCCGAGCTGGTCAGCTCTTTAATGAACCCGCCGTCGGACAGGAATGTGAGGATTTTGCGGAGGTCGGCCGGAGCAACCCGGCTCTTCTCGACAATATTTTCGAACGTGGCCTTGCCGTCCACCAGGTTGAGGACGCGGAACTCGTCCTTCGAGAGACGGTTGGATTTGCTCTTGATCTCGAGCAGGCCTTTCCCCGCCTTGGAGAAAACCGTGTTCTTATCCATCGTCCGCTGATTCTGCTATGACCAAGGCGGTGACCCGGCGATGCGGCAAACACGGATCCGTCTGCAGCGCGCACCAGCCGCCCCACCGGAGACCGGAGGCATTGTACTGTGCGGGCGGGGGTCCATCACTCGTGGCCTGTCCTATTGCGGCTTGGCGCGGATGTCCGCCTGGGCGCGGCTTCCGTCCCGTCCGCCCCGTTCAAGCAAGAGACGGCCCAAGGCCCAGAGCAATACGCACCGTACGCGCTTCGCCTCGGCTGTGACCCCTTGACATGCTTCCCCGCTCATCCGTGCGCGAAACCCTGACCTGCCGTATCGCGTCGACCCTCCCTGGAACGAACGCATGCGCGAGACCCCGATACAGCGGCATCGGGCCCTGTTCGGTCTACAGCAGTGAGCGCCGGACAAACGTCCCACCAAGCCCGCGGATCGTCAAAGGGGTGTCGGCGCCTCTTACGGATCGGCGGGTGTAGGGCATCGTGTACATAATACCTTGATCTAGAATGCATTTGTTTGGATACCACCGTCCCGCGTTGCGCTGTCTGCGGGTGCGTGGTACGGTGAAAATGGGCATGAGTGATCAACCGAAGCTCCGCATCCGGGTGGAGCCCGAGCGCTGCCAGGGCCACAACCGCTGCCACGCCATCGCGCCCGAGCTGTTCGAGCTGGACGACTACGGGTACTCTCGGGCGGCTGGCGACGGCGCGGTGCCCCCGCGGCTCGAGGACAAGGCTCGGCTCGCGGTGAAGAATTGCCCCGAGCACGCGGTCCACCTCACGAAAGGCGGCTGACAGGAACCGCCATGAGCGCTCGCGCTCCATCCAAGGACTGGGCAACCGACTTCGATCACACCGACCCGCGCTGGATCGAGGATCCTTTCCCGATCTGGGACGAGCTGCGCAGCCGCTGTCCGGTCGCGCACACCGAGCGCTTCCAGGGCGCGTATTTCCCGTCGCGCTACGCGGACGTACGCGAGATCGCCTACGACACCGAGCACTTCTCGTCCCGGCGCGTCGTGGTGCGCGAGGAGCGCATCGAGCCTCCGCCGCCTTCGCCGCCGATCACCTCCGATCCGCCCGATCACCGCCTGGCGCGCATGCCGCTTCTGCCCGCTTTCAATCCGCGGGCCGTCGAGCGCCTCACGCCTAGAACCCGCAACCTGTGCATGGAGCTCATCGACCGCTTCATCGGCAAGGGCCGCTGCGACGCCGCGGTCGACTATGCGCAGCACATCCCGACCTGCGTCATCGCGCATATGCTCGGGGTGCCCGAGGAGGAGGGTGACCAGTTCCGGCTGTGGATCAAGCAGGCGCTCGAGGAAGGTATCCACGACAACGCGAAGACGCTGGAAGCGCTCAAGGAAATGACGGCGTACTTCAAACAGGAGATCGCCGTGCGTGGCACGCGCCGCGGCGAGGACCTGATCAGCTTCCTGCTCGAGGTGCGTCACGAGGGCAAGCCGCTCGACGAGGCGGGGCTGCTCGGCACGCTGCGCCTTCTGCTGATCGCCGGGATCGACACCACCTGGAGCGCGATCGGCGCGAGCCTGTGGCACCTCGCCACGCACCCGCGGGACGCGGCGCGCCTCGCCGCGGAGCCGGAATTGATGGATACCGCGGTCGAAGAGCTCCTGCGCGCCTATGCGCCCGTGACCATGGCGCGCGAGGTGATCAAGGAGGTCGAGATCGGCGGCTGCAGGATGAAGCCCGGCCACATGGTGCTTCTCTCGTTTCCCGCCGCCAACCGCGACCCCGAGGTGTTCGCGGACGCGGACAAGGTGGTCCTCGATCGTGCCGAGAACCGGCACGCCGCCTTCGGCCTCGGGATCCACCGCTGCGTCGGATCCAACCTCGCGCGCATGGAGCTGCGCGTCGCGCTCGAGGCGTGGCTGCGGCGCATTCCGCAATTCCGCCTCGAGGACCCCCAGGCGGTGACTTGGTCCGAGGGCACGGTGCGCGGCCCGCGCCGGCTGCCGGTGCAGTTCAGCACCTGAGCGGGCCGGCGACGGTCTTGCTCGCTGCCGCGAAGATCCCGTAGCTTCCAACCGCGCATCCCTACGTGGGTGCCGATGACGGACCCGGTCGGATCCGCGCCCTTGTTTTCTCTGCCCCTGCCGCGATGCGGATGCATCGCCGCGGTTGCGATCAATCCAGGAGGTCGCCCTTGACTATGACGCGCGGATAGCGGCCACGATACGCTGGGCGGCTGGACCTGCACGCAGACGTGGCGCGAGCGCATCTGTAAACCACTGCTCACCGCCCCGGTCATGGGATCCCTTGACGGGCTGGCGCCGCCGGCTCAGCAAGCGCAAAGTGTGATGGCGCGCGCAGCGATGTAATATTCGCCTTCTGATCGGAGGGGAAGGCAACCCGATGGACTGTCCTGCCTGCCATTCGCGCATAGCCGAGGGCAGCGTGCGTTGCGCTGCCTGCGGCTCCGTCCTCACGCTCTCGTGTCCTTCCTGCGGAGAAGCCAACAGACCCGGGGCGAACTTCTGTTCGCGCTGCAGCCACGCGCTGACCCAGGTGGACCTCGCCCTCCGCACGCCACATCCGGCGCGTGCGCAACCCGGCGTGCGCGCCTCGGCCGAACGCCGTCAGCTCACGGTGATGTTCTGCGATCTCGCCGGGTCGACGGAGCTCGCCTCCAGATTGGATCCGGAGGATCTACGCGAAGTCGTTGGCGCCGTGCTTCGGCGGCTGACCGAAGTGGTCATGGCGTTCAACGGGTTCGTGGCGGACTACATGGGGGACGGCGCACTCGTCTATTTCGGCTATCCGGAGGCGCACGAGAACGACGCGGAGTGCGCGATACGCGCCGCCTTGCAGGCGGCGGAGGAAGTCTCCGCGCTTTCCTTGCTCAACGGCTACAGGCCGCACGTGCGGATCGGCATTGCAACCGGGCTGGTGGTGGTTGGCGCCACCGGGGGCACGGGCATCGATGCAATTCGCAACGCGGCGGGGGCTACCCCGAACCTGGCGGCGCGGCTCCAGGCCCTGGCCGAGCCCGGCGCCGTGGTTGTCGCCCCCAGCACGCATGCGCTGGCGGGACGCCTTTTCGAATATCGCGACCTCGGGCCGGTGTCCCTGAAAGGGTTCTCCGAGCCGGTCAGGGCCTGGCAGGTCATCGGCACCGCGCCCGCCGAAAGTCGTTTCGAGGCGCAGCACGATACCAGCCTGGCGCCGCTCGTAGGTCGAGAGGAGGAAATGGCGGTCCTTTCCGATCTCTGGCGGCAGACGACGCGCCAGGGGAAGGGACGGGTGGTCATGCTGTCGGGGGAGCCCGGGGTGGGCAAATCGCGCTTGACGGCGATGCTGATGGAGAGGCTCACAGGCGAAGCCCATATCCGTCTGCGCTATTTCTGCTCTCCGCACCTCCAGGGCTCTCCCCTGCACCCGTGCATTCAGCAGCTCGAGCGCGCCGCTGGCTTCACCAGAGGGGACAGCCCGGCCCGCAAGCTCGAGCGCCTGGAAGCCGCCCTTCTCAGGTCGATCAATAGCATTGAGGACATTGCGCTGTTCGCCGACTTGCTGTCTCTGCCCACCGGCGAGCGCTATCCAAAGCTGCACTTCAGCCCGCAGAAGCGCAAGGAAAAGACGATGGAGGCACTGGTCAAGCAGCTCGACTTGCTGTCGAGGCAGCAGCCGGTGCTGATGATCTTCGAGGATGCGCACTGGAGCGATCCCACCACGCGGGACCTCCTCCCGCTGGCGGTCGACCTGATCGCCCAGCGGCCGATCATGCTCATCGTCACCTTCCGGCCGGAGTTCCAAGCTGCGTGGAGCTCTCGGAAGCACGTATCGGCCATCGTGTTGCGCCCGCTGCCGCGCGAAGAGAGCGCGGTGCTGGTGGAGCAGATCGCAGGCGCTGGGCGACTGCCCCGGGAAGTCCTGGAGGACATTGTCGACCGCAGCGACGGGGTGCCGCTCTACATCGAGGAACTGACCAAGGCCGTTCTGGAAGCGAGCGCGCAGGACGAACGCCTGCAGGACATGAT
>DATJVW010000169.1:0-2571 GCA_035501675.1 Burkholderiales bacterium | reverse complement strand
CGCACCGCTTCCGCCTCGTCAGGGGACAGGAAGCGCTCATCACCTATACCTTCAACACGCACGTCGCGCAGCACATGTTCTGCCGGGTCTGCGGGATCAGACCCTTCTACATCCCGCGCTCGAATCCGGATGGAATAAGCGTCAACCTGCGCTGTCTCGACCGGGCCAGTGTCCAGTCGGTTAAGGTGTTGCCCTTCGATGGGCGGAACTGGGAGAGCGGCGCAGCTACCCTGGCCCACCTTTCCAAGTAGAACTCCTAGCGAGGCCGCGACTTCCCGCGCGTCGTGGGCGTCGGCCCGGCAAGGACCACGGAAGCAGCGATCTGCGCGGCGGTGATCGACCAGTAGCGCTTGAGCAGCCGGTTCTTGGTGCGCTCGTCCGCGAGGCGAAAGCCGTGCTTTTCGTAGAATCGGATTGCCCAGCGCGCAGCAGCCCACGTTCCAACCAGGAGACGGCGCTCGGTCTGGTTCCGCAGCTCAGCCAGCAGCTGACCTCCTACGCCCTGATTGCGATAGGCGGTGCGCACGTAGGCATGCCGGATCAGCGCTGCGTCCAGGACCTCCTGCAGGCCCATGACCCCGATCAGCTGATCGCTCAGCTCATAGCCCCAGAACCGAACGCCAGCCGCGATCTCGCTGCGCAGCTCGTCGAGCGGCATGTATGGATCCCGCCAATGCTCAGGTGGGATCACGCCGCGATACGCGTGCGAGCCATCGTTGATGACGGCGTAGATGTCGGGCAGGTCACGCTCGGTGCAGCCGCGGATCATGGGGGTGGGGTTCCTCGCGTGTGGCATAGCTTACGTGGATTTCGATCGGGCGCGCTGAAGCGCGCCCTTCAAGCGGCACCTGAGATGTTCAGTTCTGGCCTGACTGTCTACAATCTGCCAATCCTGCGCTGCCATCGCCTACCCTCGCGAAGGCCGAATCCTCCGGCTGGCAGAAGCATACGGGTTGCTCGATGACCGAATCGAAACTGGAGACACTGAAAGTCGAGGCGCTCGGGGACTGCGCCCTGCTGATCCGGGTCGGGCCAGACGCGTCCGGGGAGACAGCGCAGCGGGTGCACGCGGTAGTTCAGCGCCTGCTCATGGAGCCGCTGGCCGGGGTTCTCGACGTGGTGGGTGCGGTGTGCACCGTGGCCTTGCACTACGATCCGCTTCGGATCGAAGCGATGCCCGATGCGGAGACGCCGTTTGACGCTTTGGCGCAACAGGTGACGCGACGGCTGAGCTCCTTCGATCCGGCCACTGCTGACCCCGCAGCGGAGCACGACATCCCTGTGTGCTATGGGGGTGAGTTCGGTGAGGATCTTGAAGCCGTCGCGCGCACGCACGGCGTGACCGAGGAGGAGGTGATCGCGCTGCACACCGCGCCGCTGTATCGCGTGCAGATGCTCGGCTTCGCTCCCGGGTTTGCCTATCTCGCCGGGCTCGACGCTCGTATCGCCACACCGCGCAAGGCGACCCCACGAACACGTGTGCCAGCCGGAAGCGTAGGCATCGGCGGCGAGCTGACCGCGGTCTACCCGCTCGACCTGCCCGGCGGCTGGCATCTGATTGGGCGCTCGCCCGTGCGCTTCTTCGTCCCGACCGCCGAGCGGCCGAGTCTTCTGGTGGCCGGCGATCGCGTGCGCTTCCGGCCTGTCACCACGCAAGAATATGGCGAGCTGGAACGGGATGCGCGATGGCGCTGAGAGTGCAGCGCGCCGGCATCTTGTCCACCCTGCAAGACCTGGGACGCTACGGGTTTCAGCGCTTCGGTGTGCCGGTGGGGGGCGTGATGGACGAATATTCCCACCGACTCGCCAATCTTCTGGTTGGGAACTCCGAAGGCGAGGCCACGCTGGAGATCACCCTGTCCGGCCCGCGCCTCGAGTTTCTCGACGACACGCTGATCGGTGTTTGCGGCGGAGATTTTGCCCCGACCGTAGACGGGGAGAACGTGCCCACGGCCCGGCCGGTCCTGTTGCGACGAGGCTGCGTCGTCGATTTCGGTGCATGCCGTCTGGGCTGTCGTGCGTATCTCGCTGCGGCGGGCGGTTTCGATGTGCCGTTGGTGATGGGCAGCAAGACCACCTATTTGCGCGGTGGCTTCGGCGGCTTCGAAGGCCGCGCCTTGCGTCGCGGCGACATACTCGCAGTTGGAGAGACCGGGAATGACTCGTACCCGGGCCTTCGTCGGCAGCTCGATGCAGGGGCGAAGTTCGCCTACCCGCGCTGGTCCGTCAACGCCAACTCCGCCTTTCTGGCGCACGATCACCACCGCATCCACTTTGTGCCCGGTCGCCACTGGGATTTGTTGTCCGAGGACAGCCGGCAGCAATTCCTCAGCGCGGAGTTCCGCATCGCATCCGATTCTGACCGCATGGGCTATCGTCTCGAGGGCCCTTTGCTGTCGCTTCAGACGGCGACCGACATCTCGTCCGAAGCGGTGACTTTCGGCAGCGTGCAGGTGCCGCCGGACGGCCGCCCCATCGTGCTGATGGCCAATCGCCAGACGACCGGCGGCTATCCGAGAATCGGCGAAGTATCCACGGTAGACCTGCCGCTGCTGGCGCAGCTTCCGCCCG
>DATJVW010000168.1:0-16573 GCA_035501675.1 Burkholderiales bacterium | reverse complement strand
GGTGCCGCCGATGCCGATGCCGAGCATGCCGGGCGGACACCAACCCGCGCCCATCGCGGGAACGGTCTCGAGCACCCAATCGACGATGCTGTCCGACGGGTTGAGCATGGTGAAGTTAGACTTGTTCTCCGAGCCGCCGCCCTTCGCCGCGACGGTGATCTCGAGCGTGTCGCCGGGCACGACCTCCATGTGGACTACGGCGGGCGTGTTGTCGCGCGTGTTCTTGCGCGCACCGGCCGGGTCCGACACGATGGAAGCGCGCAGCACGTTCTCGGGGTGAGCATACGCGCGACGCACGCCCTCGTTCACCATGTCGACCACGCTCATCGCGGTCCCCTCCCAGCGCACTCCCATGCCGATCTTGACGAACGCCACGACGATGCCCGTGTCCTGGCAGATCGGGCGGTGTCCCTGCGCGCACATGCGCGAGTTCGTCAGGATCTGCGCGATGGCATCGCGTGCGGCGGGGGACTGTTCGCGCCGATACGCTTCGCCAAGGGCCTGGATGTAGTCGAGCGGGTGGTAGTAAGAGATAAACTGGAGAGCGTCGGCCACGCTGTCGATGACGTCCTCCTGTCGGACCACGGTCATGGGTTGCTGAAAACCTCTCGGCTGCTGGATGCGAGCCTGCTGCTCGCAATCGAAGGCTGAATTCTAGCACCACTGAACTTTGCGATGGCCCATCTTGTGCCGCTCGCGTCGCTTTGGCGTGCAAGGTGTTCGACGATCGACTTGCCCGGCTCGACGCGGGTTCAGCCGGGACAGGCCGCGCCTCGATCTCTTGTCGCTATAATCCCTATTGAACAGGCCGATCGAAGCCGCGAACAATGCGGCCCATTCCAGGAGGAGCTTTACATGAGCACCATCGAGTCCGTCTTGAACGAAAACCGGGTGTTTCCCCCGTCCAGCGAGTTCGTCAAGCAAGCGAACGTGTCGGGCATGATTGCCTATCAGGCGCTGTGCGACGAGGCCGCGCGCGACCTGGAGGGCTTCTGGGCCCGGCTCGCGCGGGAGCATGTGCTGTGGCACAAGCCATTCAAGCGCGCGCTGGACGAGTCCAACCCGCCCTTCTTCAAATGGTTCCCCGACGGGCAGCTCAACGCATCCTATAACTGCCTCGACCGTCACCTCGCCAGCCAGCCCGGCAAGATCGCCATCATCTTTGAGAGCGATGACGGCTCGGTCACCAAGATCACCTACAAGCAGCTGTACCACCGCGTGTGCCAATTCGCCAATGGTCTCAAGTCGCTCGGCATCAAGCTAGGTGACCGGGTGATCATCTATATGCCCATGAGCATCGAGGTGGTCATCGCCATGCAGGCCTGCGCACGCATCGGCGCCACGCATTCGGTCGTGTTCGGCGGATTTTCCGCCAAGAGCCTGCAGGAGCGCATCGTGGATGCCGGCGCGGTCGCAGTCATCACCGCCGACGGTGGGATGCGCGCCGGCAAGGAGGTCGCGCTCAAGCCAGCGGTCGACGAGGCTTTCGCGATGGGCGGCTGCGACGCCGTCAGACACGTGGTGATCCACAGGCGAACCGGCAGCGACATCCACGTACACGCGCCGCGCGACCTGTGGTGGGATGAGCTCGTCCGAAATCAAGCCGACGTGTGCGAGCCGGTATGGGTCGGCGCCGAGCACCCGCTGTTCATCTTGTATACCTCGGGCTCGACCGGCAAACCCAAGGGCGTGCAGCACTCCACCGGCGGCTATCTGTTGTGGACCCTCCTCACCATGCTTTGGGTGTTCGACCACAAGCGCAACGACGTCTTCTGGTGTACGGCGGACGTGGGCTGGGTGACCGGACACAGCTACAGCTGCTACGGTACTCTGGCCGTGGGCGCCACCGAGATCATGTTCGAAGGTGTGCCGACCTATCCGGACGCCGGCCGCTTCTGGAAGATGATCCAGGACCACAGCGTGAGCATCTTCTACACCGCGCCCACCGCGATACGCTCCCTGATCAAGGCGGGGGCCGACGCGCCGAAGAAATACGACCTGTCCAGCCTCCGGTTGCTCGGGACGGTGGGCGAGCCGATCAACCCCGAGGCCTGGATGTGGTACCACAACACGGTCGGCGCCGGCCGCTGCCCGATCGTAGACACCTGGTGGCAGACCGAGACCGGCGGTCACATGATCAGTCCGCTGCCAGGCGTGACACCAACCAAGCCGGGATCCTGCACGCTTCCGCTGCCCGGGATCATCGCCGATGTGGTGGACGAGACCGGTCAGTCGGTCGACAAAGGCAAAGGCGGGATCCTGGTGATCAAGCGCCCGTGGCCGGCGATGATCCGTACGATCTGGGGCGATCCCGAGCGCTTCAAGAAGACCTATTACCCGGAAGACTTCAAAGGCCAGTATTACCTGGCGGGGGACGGCGCCAATCGCGACCTCGACGGCTACTTCTGGATCATGGGGCGCATCGATGATGTGCTGAACGTGTCCGGCCACCGGCTCGGAACGATGGAGGTGGAATCGGCGTTGGTCGCCAACGCGCTGGTGGCCGAGGCGGCGGTCGTGGGCAAACCTCACGAGATCAAAGGCGAGGCCATCGTCGCGTTCGTGGTGCTCAAAGGACCCCGCCCGGAGGGCTCAGCAGCGCACGAGATCGCAACCAAGCTGCGCGACTGGGTGGCGCAGGAGATCGGGCCGATCGCGAAGCCCGACGACATCCGGTTCGGCGACAACCTGCCGAAGACCCGCTCCGGCAAAATCATGCGCCGTCTGCTGCGCTCGCTGGCCAAGGGCGACGACATCAACCAAGACGTCTCGACGTTGGAGAATCCGGCTATCCTCGAACAGTTGAAGACCGCGGTCAGGTGAGCGCTTCGACCGCGATCAAGAGGGCGAAAGCGTGTGGGCCGGATTTCGGCGGAGACTAGCCTTCAGGTTTATGTCGAAGCCAAAACCCCTTCATCTTCGAGCAGCTAAAGACAACAGTACGGTAAGCATGGCGACTGCAACCAACGGAGCAAGACTTATCCATGGCGGGGCTTCGGCGGAGGCTAACTTGACCTGAGGTCAAGTTAAGCGCAGCGGCCGGAACCAAAATCCGGCCATCTTGGAGCAGCTAAAGACAACGGTAGGCACGATAGCTTGCGACGAGAGGAGCAAGACTATCCGTGGCGGGGTTTCGGTGGAGGCTAACTTGACCTGAGGTCAAGTTAAGCGCAGCGGCCGGAACCAAAATCCGGCCTTCGTGTAACAACTAAAGACTGCGGTAAGTATGGGGGTTGGGGCCCCGTGAGATGACAAGACCCTACTTTTGACAGCCGCGAGCGGCTAGTTTATCCTCGCGCCCCTCCGACGGGGGCCAAAGGTAGGCGACGGGGGCCAAAGGTAGGCAAGGGTAACGCGGAGAGATGACCGAGCGGTCGAAGGTGCACGCCTGGAAAGCGTGTGTACGGCCTAAAACCGTACCGAGGGTTCGAATCCCTCTCTCTCCGCCAGAAACTCCAACGCCCTCATTTTGAGGGCGTCGTCACTTCTGGCTCCGCTCGCTCGGATTCGAACCCGACGGGTTCGGTTGGCTACGGCCGGACTAACGTCCTTAACTTCGCCAGCGAAGTTAGCCTTTGCCCCAACAAGCTGCTACCGCGCGTGCTGGCGCGATGCGCAGCGTGTTGTCCCTCTCTCCGCCAACTCCACGTTGCACTCGGGCAAGTTAGGCGCAGGGGCCGGAGCCAACCGAACCCGCCGGGTTCGAAGCCCGTCTCGACTAGCGCGAAGCAAGTCCGCCTGCGCCGAAACGCGGCTGCTCGACAGTGGTTTTCCCTCTCTCCGCCACCTCTTCGTGAGTTTCCTACCCTACTTTATGACAACCAGGCTTCCCTCTTTGTCGGCCGATTCAGTCGTGAAATGAAAAAGGACGTCCCGCCCGGGACGTCCTCTCGCACAAGTTCGACTGCGCCTGTCGGATCGAACTCGTCAGACCGCTCACTTCCTGTTCACGGCTTTCTTGAGCTTCGCGCCGGCGGCGAACTTGGCGACCTTCGAAGCCGGGATCTTGATTTCTGCGCCGGTGGCGGGGTTGCGGCCCTTTCGCGCTGCGCGCCGAGCCATGGAGAAGGTCCCGAAGCCGATCAGTGCAACGGACTCTCCTTTGCTGAGAACACCGGTCACCGTGTCCATGAGTGCGTCGAGAGTGGTCTCCACCGACGCCTTCGTGCCGCCAGTCTTCTTGGCGATCGTCTCAACCAATTCCGCTTTGTTCATCTGGTCTCCTTTGTTTCGGATGGATTCGCGTACCGTCTGACCCCAAGCCCCCACAGCAATGTTCCCCTGCGCGACAAAGCTCACAGGTTCGCGTGCAGCGGTCATGTCCAGGCTGAAATACTGTCTGCACTCCGGGTACGCTAGATTGTTTTGGAAGCGCGTAGCGCGCGTGTGTCCCTGAGCGCGAGCGCGCATTGTAGCAAGACGCAGCGGAGTGTTGCGAGGCAGGCGTATGCGAGACCTGTCAGTGCTGCTCCTGGCCGGTGGTTGAGGATCGAGATGCCGATCTGCGCCGGACGCGGCTGACGCTCTTCAGCGACACTGGGTATACTCGCAGGCGTTTCATCGCGTCTTTGCGCTGCGTTTTGGCCAACGCAGTGCGCCATATTACTGGAGGCAGCCCGTGCGCAACATCGGGTAGCTCGTTGGCGAGCATCGTCGCACTATCGCAGCCGCGTTCTGTGGCAGCGCACTGCTTCTCGCCGGCGAGGTGACCGCGGGCGGGTTTGAAATCATCATGCTGGGCCAAGAAGCCAGCGCGACAACGGACCGCGAGTGGAAGGAGAGCACGACCATCCCGCCGGGGGTAAAGATGATCCCGATCCTCGGCAGCCCCAAGCAGGCCGGTCCGTACATCTTCCGAGCCAAATTTCCGCCCGGCTACGAATTGCCCGCGCATAAACACCCCGACCAGCGCAGCGTCACGGTGCTACAAGGCCACTACTGGTCCGGCGTGGGGGGGAAGTTCGATCGAGAGCGGCTCACGAAGTTCGACCCGGGCAGCTTCTACGTCACGCAGCCCGGCGTCCCGCACTTTGCCTGAGCGGAGGATGAGGTGATCATCCAGGAGATGGGCATGGGACCGATCGAAAACCCGATCGAGTACATCGATCCCGCGGATGATCCGCGCAAGCGATACTGCGCCGCGCTCGCCTAGCGGTGAGCTGCGAGGATGGCTCTGATCTGCTCCAGGGCCGCAGGGTCTTCGAGCGTGGTCAGATCGCCGGGGTCGCGCCCCTCCGCTAGCGCCTGAATGCTGCGCCGGAGGAGCTTGCCCGAGCGCGTCTTGGGCAGCAGCTGCACGAAGTGGATGCGCGCCGGCCGGCCGATCGCACCCAGTTCCCGGTCAACTGTTGCCATCACTTCGCGTTCGTGAATCTGCGCCAGCTCGGAAGTCGCGACCTTAGCTGCGTCCTTGACCACCACGAAGGCCACCGGCACCTGGCCCTTGACTGAATCGTTGACGCCCACGACCGCGACCTCGGCGATGTTCGGGTGCGCCTGCATCGCCTCCTCGATCTCGCGGGTTCCCAGCCGATGGCCGGCGACGTTGATGACATCATCCGTGCGCCCGAGGATGAAGTAATAGCCGTCTTCGTCGCGCAGGGCCCAGTCGAACGTCGTGTAGACCTGCTCCTGGCGAAACATGGAAAAGTAAGTTTGTACGAAGCGCTCGTCGTTTCCCCACACGGTGCTCATGCACCCCGGCGGGAGTGGCGGCACGATGCACAGCACCCCCTTCTCGTTGGGACCGACCTCCTGCCCGGTCCCCTCGTGCTTGAGCGCGAGCCGGTAGCCGTATGCGGCGAAGCTCGGCGAGCCCAGTTTGCGCGGCGTCTCTTCCACGCCGGGCGCGCTGGTCAATATCGGCCAGCCGGATTCAGTCTGCCAGTAGTTGTCGATCACCTTGACCCTCAGCGCCTGCTCGATCCACTCGGAGGTTGGCTGATCGAGCGGCTCACCGGCGAGAAACAGGAACTTCAGGCTCGAAGTGTCGTATTTTCTGAGGTAGGCCGGGTCCTGCTTCTTCAGCACCCGCACCGCGGTGGGCGAGGAAAACATCGAGGTGACGCGAAAATCCTGCACGATCTTCCACCACACTCCAGCGTCTGGCCGCACCGGCACGCCCTCGTACATGATGGAAGTCGATCCGTTGATGAGCGGCGCGTACACGATGTAGGAATGGCCCACCACCCAGCCGATGTCCGAAGTGCTGAAGTAGGCTTCGCCCGGCTGCGAGCAGTAGATGTGCTGCATCGAAGCCGCAAGCGCCACTGCATAGCCCCCGGTGTCGCGCTGGACGCCCTTTGGGCGCCCGGTGGTGCCGCTGGTGTACAGGATATAGCTCGGCTCCGACGACTCGAGCCACGCCACCGGGACTTGAGCCGACAGATGCTGAGCGCGTAACGCCGCGTAGTCGAGATCGCGATCCGGCGTCATCGACAGCGGCGCGGCCAGGCCGCGGTTGACGACCAAGACGTGCTCCGGCGGCGAGCTCGACAGCCGGATCGACTCGTCCGCCAGCGGCTTGAGCGGGATAACCTTGCCCATGCGCATCGCGGCATCACTGGTGATCATCACCTTGGGCCGCGCGTCGTCGATGCGCGCCGCCAAGCTCGCGGCGGCGAACCCGCCGAACACCACCGAGTGGATCGCGCCGATGCGCACCGCGGCCAGCATGGCGAACACCGCCTCGGGGATCATCGGCATATAGATGAGCACGCGGTCGTGCTGACCGACTCCCAACGCCCGCAGCACCGCGGCAAACCGGTTGACCTCGGCGTGCAGCTCCCGGAAGGTGTAGCTCTCTTGCTGGTCGACCTCGGTCGAGATCCAGACCAGGGCGAGCTGGTCCGAGCGGGCAGGCAGGTGCCGGTCGACGGCGTTGTAGCACAGATTGGTCTGCCCCCCGACGAACCAGCGCGCGAACGGCGGCCGGCTGTAGTCGAGCACGCGCTCGAAGGGCCGGTGCCAGTGGACCAGCCGGGCCTGCTCAGCCCAGAACGCATCGGGCTGATCGATCGACCGGCGGTAGAAGTTCCGATAGCTTTGCGCCATCTTCTCCTCCTGTTTCTGGAGTCGTCGTGCTGGCGTCAGCCGGCCAGCTTCACCACGGTGCGGCCACGGACTTGCGCCCTGAGGATCTTGTCGAACACCGCCGGGAGCTGCTCCAGGGTTACGGTAGCGCAGATGTCGCTCAGGTGCCGGGGCTTGAGGTCGGAGGCCAAGCGCTGCCACACCTTTTGCCGCAGCGCCATCGGCGTGTTCACCGAATCCACCCCGAGCAGGCTGACGCCGCGCAGGATGAAGGGCATCACGGTCGTGCTCAACGTGTGGCTCGCCGCCAGCCCCACGCTCGCCAGAGCGCCGCCTATCTGCATGGTGCTGGCGAGCCATGCCAGCACGTCACCGCCGAGGTTGTCTACCGCACCCGCCCAGGTGGCCTTGTCCAGAGGTCTGATCTTGGACAGGTCCAGGCTGCCGCGCAGCATGACCTCCTTCGCACCCAAGCGCTTGAGATAGCCGCTCTCCGCTTCCTTGCCGGTGAGTGCCACCACGTTGTAGCCCGCCCCGGCCAGAACGTCGATCGCGATGCTGCCGACGCCGCCGGTCGCCCCGGTGACGATGACGGGCCCGCTCGTGGGCCTGAGTCCCTCGTGCTCCATCCGCTCCACCGCGAGCCCGGCGGTGTAGCCTGCGGTCCCCAGCGCCATCGCCTCGAACAGCGTCATTCCCTTGGGCAGCGGCACCACCCAGCCGGCCGGGACGCGGAGGTATTCCGAATAGCCGCCGTCATGGGCCACACCCAGATCGTAGCTGGTGCAGATGATTTGATCGCCTTCTTTGAAGCGCGAATCTGTCGACGAGATGACCGTGCCAGACGCGTCGACGCCGCCGATGCAGGGAAAGCGGCGGACGATCTTGCCCGCCCCCGTCGCGGCCAGGGCGTCCTTGTAGTTGACGCTCGAGAACGCGGTCTGCATCACGACCTCGCCCGAGTCGAGCTCGTCGAGCGTCGTCTCCACCAGCCGCGCCTGGACCTTACCGTCTTCGTTGTAGATCCGGTACGCCTTGAATTTCGCCATCGCTCATACCCCGTTGGTTGCGGCCGTTCGGTCTCGCGCTGCTTCGGTCATGCCAGGTGCGGGAGGCTCAGATAGCGCGTGGTCTGCATCTCGATCAGCCGGCTGCGCATGCGGTCCGTACCCGCTCCCGCCGGGACTGCGTCACAGAGCCGCTCTGCCGCCTCCTCAGCGCTCACGATCAGCTTGACGTGGCGATCGTAGAACTCGTCGACCAGCCAGGTGAAGCGCTTCAGGCTGTCGGCCTGATCGGGGCGGAAACGCGGCACACCCGACACCAGTACGGTATGGTAGCGCCGCGCCAGCTCGATGTAATCCGTCGTGCCGCGCGGCCCATCGCATAGCTGCGCGAAGTCGAACCATATTGCGCCGCGTGCGACGCGGCGCGCCAGGATCCTGCGACCGTCCACCTCGATCTGCACGTCGGCCGTCCCGGGCTCGCCCGCAACGCCCAAAAACGCCGCTGCCAGCGCTCGCTCGGCCTCCTGGGTGAGCGGCTGATGATAGACCCCGGCGCGAGTCAGCGTGCGCAGCCGGTAGTCGCTGCCGCCGTCCAGCTCTACGACCTCCAGATTGGTTTTGATCAGCTCGATGGCCGGAAGGAATTGTGCACGCTGCAACCCATCCGCATAGAGCTCATCGGGATGCTGGTTGGAGGTCGTAACGAGCACCACCCGCTGCTCGAACAGGCCTTCCAGCAGGCCGCGCATCAACATCGCATCGCCGATGTCGGTGACATGAAACTCGTCTAGGCACAGCAGCTGCGTCTCGCGCGCCGCGCGCGCCGCGATCAGCTTGAGCGGATCCATCTCGCCTTGCAGCTCGCGCAGATCGCGATGGATGCTCTGCATGAAGCGGTGGAAATGCACGCGCTCCTTGTTTATCCCAGGGAGCAGGCGGAAAAACTCGTCCATCACGAAGCTCTTGCCGCGCCCCACCGGACCCCATAGGTAGATGCCGGACACGCGGCGCGGGCGCGACCAGAGCCGCAACCACGGACGCGTCTGGCGCACGAGCTCGTCGTACAGCCGCTGCAACGAAGCCAGTGCCTGCTGCTGCGAAACGTCCAGGGAGAAGCCGTGGCGGCGCGCGATCTGATGGAAGTCGCCCAGCAGCCCGACCGAAGACGGATCCTGCGGCGCCGGGTGGCCCTTCGCAGACGCAGTGCTCATGAGACCCGGCGCAACCGACTCAGTAGTTGAGTGTGCGCTTGTGCACCCCGAGCGCTGCCTCGTGCATCGCTTCGGACAGGGTGGGATGCGCGTGCACGATGCGAGCGATGTCTTCGCTGCTGGCGCCGAACTCCATGGCCACCACCGCCTCGGCGATCAGCTCGGAAGCATACGGGCCGATCACGTGGACGCCGAGGATGCGGTCGGTGTCGGCATCGGCCAGCATCTTCACGAATCCGGCCGTCTCGCCCAGCGCCCGGGCGCGTCCGCTGACGCTGAACGGGAAGTGTCCGGCGCGGTATTGCGTGCCTGCCTGTTTCAGCTGCTGCTCGGTCTTTCCCACCCAGGCGATCTCGGGCGAGGTGTAGATGACCCAGGGTATGGTTTCCAGATTGACGTGCGCTTCCTGGCCCGCGATGGTTTCGGCCACCGCCACGCCCTCCTCCGACGATTTGTGGGCGAGCATGGGGCCGCGCACCACGTCCCCGATCGCGAACACGTGCGGCAGATTGGTGCGGTTGCGCTCGTCCACTTCGATGAAACCGCGCTCGTCGAGTTTGAGGCCCACAGCTTCGACCCCCAACGCGCCCGTATTCGGCACTCGGCCGATGGCCACGATCAGCCGGTCGTATTCGTTGACCTGGGTGTTGCCGTCCCTGTCCTGCCAGGTAACCGAGAGGCCCTTCTTGCCGCTCTTCACCGCGGTGATCTTGGCGCCGGTGTGGATCTTCAGGTTCAGGGTGCCGTTGAAGACACGGAAGGCCTCCTTAGCCACCTGCTCGTCGGCTGCTGGAAGGAACGACGGCAGCGCTTCCAGGATGTTGACATCGGAGCCCAGCCGCTTCCAAACACTGCCCATCTCCAGCCCGATGACCCCGGCCCCGATCACGCACAGGCGCTTGGGCACCTCCGAGAAGGACAGCGCCCCTACGTTGTCCACGACGCGGTTGTTGTCCAGTGGCGCCTCGGGCAGCTGGCGCGCAAGCGAGCCGGTAGCGATGATGACGTTGCTGGCCTCGATCGTCTGGGCCTTGTCGCCATCGCGCACTTCGATGCGGTAATTCTCGCCCACGCCCGCGAAGCGGCCTTGACCATGCAGCGAAGCGACTTTGTTCTTGCGGAATAGCGCGCCGATGCCGGCGGTGAAGTTTTCGACGATCTTGTCCTTGCGTGCCAGCATCGTAGCGAGGTCGAAGCTCACCCCCTCCACCTTGATGCCGTGGTCGGCGAACTTGTGCTGCACGCGCTCGTAATCTTCGGAGGACTCCAGCAGGGCCTTGGACGGAATGCACCCCACGTTGAGGCACGTACCGCCCAGGCTCGGTTTGCCTTTCGGACTCTTGAAGTCGTCGATGCAAACCGTCTTGAGACCCAGCTGAGCAGCGCGGATGGCCGCGGTATAGCCGCCCGGGCCCGCGCCGATCACCGCGACGTCATAGGTTTCCGCCATGGCTCAGTTCCCGTCTGAACCACAGAGGCACAGAGACACAGAGCAACCAATCCCGTCAACCCGACAAAGATAAGAAGGGCCGAAATACGTTCCGCAGGGCATCGTCAGAGTGCGTCGACGCCCGCGGGTCCTGCTCGAGATTGCTTTCTCTGTGCCTCTGTGCCTCTGTGGTGTAATCGAATTCAGAGGTCCAGCAGCATCCGCGCCGGGTCCTCCAGCGCGTCCTTGATCGCGACCAACGACAGCACCGCTTCGCGCCCATCGATGATGCGGTGGTCGTAGGACAGCGCCAGATAGTTCATCGGGCGGATCACGATCTGGCCGTTCTCCACCACCGGCCGCTCCTTCGTGGCATGAATGCCGAGAATGGCGCTTTGCGGCGGGTTGATGATGGGGGTCGACAGCATGGAGCCGAACACCCCGCCGTTGGAGATCGAGAAGGTGCCTCCGGTCAACTCCTCGATGCCGAGCTTGCCGTCCTGCGCGCGCTTGCCGAAGTCGGCGATGGTCTTTTCGATCTCGGCCAAAGACAGCAGGTCAGCGTCGCGGATGATGGGCACCACGAGGCCGCGCGGACTTGCCACGGCAATGCCGACGTCGAAATAGCCGTGGTAGACGATGTCGCTGCCGTCCACCGAGGCGTTGACCACGGGGAATTTCTTCAGCGCGTGCACCGCGGCCTTCACGAAGAACGACATGAACCCGAGCCGCACGCCGTGGTCCTTCTCGAACCGCTCTTGATATTTGCGCCGCAGCTCCATAACGGGCTGCATGTTGACCTCGTTGAATGTCGTCAGGATCGCGGCCGACGATTGCGACTGAACCAGGCGCTCAGCGATGCGTTGCCGCAGGCGCGACATCGCGACGCGCTGCTCGGGCCTATCCCTCAGCACCTGGTTGACGTCGACCGGGGAGGGAGTGGGAACGGGCGCTGGGGTCGGGCTCCTGGCGGCCGGCTGCGCGGGCGCGATGGGGAGCTTGGCGAGCACGTCTTCCTTGGTCACACGGCCGCCCCGCCCGGTGCCCGGCACGGCGCTGAGCTCGACCTTGTTCTCGGCCGCGAGCTTGCGCGCCGCCGGCAGCGCAATGGGCTCGGCCGCGCCCTTGCCCGGTGAGCGGGCCTCTGGTTTGCGCTCCTTGTTGGCCGGCGCCGGCACCGCGGTAACCATCTTGGCGGCCGCAGGCGCCTTGGCCTCGGTATCGATGGTCGCAATCACTTCGTTGCTCACCACCGTGCCGCCGTCGCCTTTCACGATCTTCGTCAGCACGCCCGCTTGTGGCGCGGGGAGTTCGAGCACGACCTTGTCGGTCTCGATGTCGATGAGGTTTTCGTCCCGCTGCACGTATTCGCCCGGCTTCTTGTGCCAGGCGAGCAGCGTGGCTTCCGAGACCGACTCGGACAGCTGTGGAACCTTAACCTCGACTAGCATGTGTTCTCCGATCACGCCGGCATCGGCCGGCACGCTGCTGTCAGACGCCGTGCGTGAGCGCCGCGTCCACCACGGCTTTCTGCTGCTCGTTATGCAGCGCGAGATATCCTGCCGCGGGCGAAGCCGACGACGGACGCAGTGCGTAGCTCAGCTTCTGCGTCGGCAGCAGGTGGCGCAGCAGGTAGTGCTGGATGCGGTGCCAGGCGCCTTGGTTACCCGGCTCCTCCTGACACCAGACGATCTCGCGCGCTTTCGCGTAGCGCTCGATCTGCGCCTTGAACTCGTCGTGCGGGAAAGGATACAACTGCTCCAACCGAACGATGGCGATGTCCGTGATGCCTCGCTCGCGGCGCGCCGCGCGCACATCGTAGTACACCTTGCCGCTGCAGAACACGACGCGCTTGACCTGCTCCGGGTCGAGGTTATCGGACTCGCCGATGACCGGCTGGAAGCCGCCTGTCGCCAGATCTTCCAGGCTCGAAACCGATTCCTTGTGACGCAACATGCTCTTCGGCGTGAAGACGATGAGCGGCTTGCGAAAGGTCCTGATCATCTGCCGGCGCAGCATGTGAAACATCTGTGCCGGTGTGGAAGGCACGCAGATCTGCATGTTGTAGTCCGCGCACAACTGCAGGAAGCGCTCCAGCCGCGCCGACGAGTGCTCGGGGCCCTGGCCCTCATAGCCGTGCGGCAGCATGAGCACGAGCCCGCACATGCGGCCCCACTTGACTTCGCCCGAAGCGATGAACTGGTCGACCACGACCTGGGCGCCGTTGAGAAAGTCGCCGAACTGCGCCTCCCAGAGCACCAACTCGTTGGGCTCCGCGGTGGCGTATCCGTACTCGAAGCCGAGGACCGCCTCCTCGGACAGCACCGAATCGATCACGACGAAGTCGGGCTGATTCTCGCCGATGTGCTGCAGCGGCACCCAGGTGCCCGCGTCCCAGCGCTCGCGCGCCTGGTCGTGCAGCACCGCGTGGCGATGGAAGAAGGTGCCGCGGCCGCTGTCCTGGCCCGACATGCGCACTGCGTATCCATCCTTGAGCAGCGCGGCGTATGCCAGGTTCTCCGCCATTCCCCAGTCGAGCGGCAGCTGGCCCTGTCCCATCTGGCGGCGATCGGCGATCACCTTCTCGACCCGCGCATGCAGCTTGAACTCGGGTGGGACGCTGATCAGCTTGTCCGCCAGGGCCTTCAATTCTGCCATCGGAACGGCGGTATCCACCTTCTCGGTCCATTTGGCGCCCTTGAACTTCTCCCAATTCACGGCGTAAGGAGGACGATAGTTGGACAGAATGGTCTTGTTCGTGTGGTAGCCGCCGTCGAGCGCAGCGCGGTAGGCCTTGATCATTTGGTCCGGTTCTTCCGGCTGTATCACGCCCTGCTCCACCAGCTTGTCGGCGTAGAGCTTGCGGGTTCCAGGATGCCGCATCACGAGTTTGTACATGAGCGGCTGCGTCACCATCGGCTCGTCCTGCTCGTTGTGGCCGTGACGCCGGAAGCAGACCAGGTCGATCACCACGTCCTTCTGGAACTGCGCGCGGAAATCCAGCGCGATCTCGGTGGCGAGGACCACCGCCTCGGGGTCGTCGCCGTTCACGTGAAATACCGGCGCTTCGATCATCTTGACCACGTCCGTGCAGTAGAGCGTCGAGCGGGCGTCGCGCGTGTCCGAGGTGGTGAAGCCGATCTGGTTGTTGACGATGATGTGTACCGTGCCCCCGGTGCGATAGCCGCGCGTCTGCGAGAGGTTGAGCGTTTCCATGACCACGCCCTGGCCGGCAAAAGCGGCGTCGCCGTGCAGAACGACGGGCAGCACCTGCCGGCCTTCGCGGTCGCGACGGCGGTGCTGACGCGCGCGCACCGAGCCCTCGACGACCGGATTCACGATCTCAAGGTGGGAGGGATTGAAGGCGAGCGTCAGGTGCATTGGGCCGCCCGGCGTGATGATGTCGGAGGAAAAGCCCATGTGGTACTTGACGTCGCCGGCCGGGAAGTTCTCGGCGTGCTTGCCCTCGAACTCGGAGAACAGGTCCTTGGGCATCTTGCCCATCGTGTTCACCAGCACGTTCAGCCGGCCGCGATGCGCCATGCCGATCACCGTCTCCTGGATGCCCTTCTCCCCGGCGCGCTGCAGCAAGTTGTCGAGCAGGGGGATCAGGCTCTCGCCGCCCTCCAGCGAAAAGCGTTTCTGTCCCACGTAGCGGGTGTGCAGGTACTTCTCCAGCGTCTCGGCGGCTGTCACGCGCTCCAGGATGTGGCGTTTGTAGTCCGGCGGATAGCCCGGCGTCGAGCGAATGCCTTCGAAGCGCGATTGCACCCAGCGCTTCTGGGTCACGTCGCTGGCGTACATATACTCGACGCCGATCGAGCCGCAATAGGTTTCGCGCAGCGCGCGCAGGATCTCGCGCAGGGGCAGCTGCTCCGGACCGACCAGAGAGCCGGTGTTGAACACGACGTCCATGTCGGCGTCAGTCAGTCCGTAGTACGCGGGGTCGAGCTCGGGGACTTCCGGCTTGGGAAAGCGTTTCAGCGGGTCGACGTTGGCGTGTCTGAGCCCCAGAAAGCGATAGGCGTTGATGAGCTGCAGCACCGACACCTGTTTGCGCTCGACCGAAGCGACCGCAGCGCTCGGCACGTGGCCGTCGCCGCCGGGTCGTCGATACGCCAGCCGTACGAAGGCTTCGCGGATCGGTTGGTGCGCGACATCGCGCGCGCCCGACTGCTGGATCTGATCGAACCAGCGCCGCCACTCGAGCCCCACCGAGTCGGGGTTCTCCAGCCACGCCTCATACAGCTCTTCGATGAAGGGCGCGTTACCGCCGAACAGGTAGGACGTACCCAGGAATTCCTTCATCTGTGCGGACATGTCTTGTCTCCGAGCCCTGCGAATGATCTAAATGGGGATTGCCGCCGGCGGGTTCAATTCCGGTCCGTCAAGACGCGGCCAGACCCGCCGCCTACCCGCGCATCGCAATCGGCACGACGTCGCGCTTCACGGCCCCTACGAAGAGCTGGCGCGGGCGACCGATCTTCTGCTCGGGGTCGGCGATCATCTCGTTCCACTGGGCCACCCAGCCCACGGTGCGCGCGAGGGCGAAGATCGCCGTGAACATGCTGGTGGGTATGCCGATCGCGCGCTGCACGATGCCGGAATAGAAGTCGACATTGGGGTAGAGCTTCTTGTCGACGAAGTATTCGTCCTCGAGCGCGATGCGCTCCAGCTCCATGGCCAGCTTGAAGAGCCGGTCGTCGTGCAAACCCAGCTCTCCCAGCACCTCGTGACAGGTTTCGCGCATCAGCCTGGCACGCGGGTCGTAGTGCTTGTACACGCGATGGCCGAAGCCCATCAGCCGGAAGGAATCGTTCTTGTCCTTGGCGCGCTTGATGTAGGCCCCGATGCGGGACACGTCGCCGATCTCCTCCAGCATGTTGAGCACCGCCTCGTTGGCCCCGCCGTGAGCTGGGCCCCACAGGCAGGCGATGCCGGCGGCCATGCAGGCAAAGGGGTTGGCCCCGGAGGACCCAGCCAGGCGCACCGTTGACGTGGAAGCGTTCTGCTCGTGGTCGGCGTGCAGGGTCAAGATCCGGTCGAGCGCACGCGTAAGCACTTCGTTCGGCTTGTACTCCTCGCACGGGGTCCCGAACATCATGTGCAGGAAATTCTCGACGTAGCGCAAGCTGTTGCGCGGGTACATGAAGGGCTGCCCCATGTTGTACTTGTAGCACATGGCAGCGATGGTCGGGACCTTGGCCAAAAGACGCACCGCGGAGATCTCGCGGTGCTCCGGGTTATTGATGTCGAGCGAATCGTGATAAAAGGCAGACAGCGCGCCCACCACGCCGACCATCACCGCCATCGGATGCGCGTCGCGCCGGAAGCCGGAGAAGAACCGCACCAGTTGCTCGTGCACCATGGTGTGGCGGGTGATGTTCGCGTCCCACTCGCGCTGCTGAGCCAAGGTTGGAAGCTCACCCTTGAGCAGCAGGTAGCACACCTCGAGGAAGTCGCACTTCTCCGCCAGCTGCTCGATGGGGTAGCCGCGGTACAGCAAGATGCCCTGATCCCCATCGATATAGGTGATGGCCGACCTGCAGCTCGCCGTAGACATGTACCCGGGGTCGTAGGTGAACTTCCCGGTTCTGTTGTACAGATTGCGGATGTCGATGACTTCCGGCCCGACTGTGCCGGAGAGCACGGGCAGCTCTACGGGCGGGGTGCCATCGTCGAAGCTGAGCGTTGCCGCGCGCTGCTGGGTGGCGGGAGTCTCCGGGCGGTTCATGGCGGGCTCGTGCGTTCCGGGTTAAGTCGGTAATGCTACAAGAGTATAGACGAGTCTGACAGCAGTTTTGTGCGACCGCACATCAGGTCTCCCGGAGCAGGCTGACCACGGCCGCTGTATCCCCGGGCTCGGGCTGCAGCCGTCCTGAGATCAAATCCCA
>DATJVW010000167.1:0-2287 GCA_035501675.1 Burkholderiales bacterium | reverse complement strand
GATGGGCTGGAGTCTGGAGCGTGCGCTTCGCGAGTTGCGCTTGGACTATGCCGACATCCTGCTGCTGGGGCTCTGGAACAAGCCGCTTTCCGAACGGATACTGGACGCCGCGCGCAAGCTCAAAGAGCGAGGCCTGGTCCGGCACCTGGCGGCGTCATCGCACCAGCGGCCGCTGATTGCGCAATGGGCCGCCACAAGGGCATTGGACGTGGTTCACTTCCGCTACAACGCAATCCATACCGGGGCCGAGCGCGATCTCTTCCCTTCCCTGCCCGCCGAGAAGCGCCCCGGCATGGTGGCCTACACCGCAACCAGTTGGAAGCAACTGCTGAATCCCCAGAGAGTGCCGAAGGGCGAGAAGGTGCCGCGAGCCAGCGATTGTTATCGCTTCGTGCTCGCGCGTCCTGAAGTCGACGTCTGCATGAGCGGGCCGTCGAATGCGGAGCAGATGACCGAGGCACTCGAAGCTCTGCGCCGCGGACCGATGTCTGAAGAGGAGTTAGCGTGGATGCGCCGGGTCGGCGATCCTCAGCGGTAAGCAATGAAGAACAGCCGTCGAAATGCAAACAGCACCTTCCCGTTCGGCCGACGCGGATAGGATGTGGTGTAGCGTTCCAGCAGCATGGCTTCGAACCGTTGTCGCTCGCCCTCTGACGTGAGCACCTCGAGAAACGGCCGCAGCCCGGTTCCCCGGAACCACTCCAGCACCGCCTCCGGTCCAGCCACGACGTGGTGGTACGTAGTCTCCCACAAGTCCACGTGCGAGGCCACAGGCTCAAGCGTGTCGTAGTAGAGTTCTGGCGGCTCACGCGTGATCGCCGTGCGAGCGGACTGCATGCCGCCGTTCCAGGCCGGATCTCTCGAAACCTGGAGGATTTCCCGATGAAGCGCCGAATCGTAGTGGTAGGGAAGCTGGGCCGCCAGCGCGCCTCCCGCCGCGACCTGATCGAACAGGTGCCGGCAGACTCGCGCATGATCGGGCAGCCATTGCAACAACGCGTTTGAGAAAACCAGGTCGAAAGGCTCGCTGGGTGTCCAGGACACGGCATCACCTACCTCCCAAATCCCATCCGGGTATGTCTGCCTGGCTGATTCGATCATTTGCGGCGAGTTATCGAGACCCACGATGGTTGCGTGCGGCCAGCTTCTGCGGAGCGCTTGCGTGCTGTTTCCTGGACCGCATCCCAGGTCGATGATCCGCCGCGGCTCGTCGAGCTTGATCCGGTGGATCAGGTCCAGACTCGGCTGGGTCCGCTCATTGGCAAATTTTAGATAGACCTGGGCATCCCACTGCGGCATGTGCTGGCTACGCGCGCTCGATGAGCGTTGCTGCCTGGCGCTGGATTTTCCGGATGGCTTCGGCGATCTGGTCCATGTCACCGCGCGGGCCGAGCAACATGGTTTGCGTAAACCACACCGCCTCTTCGCAGAGCTTGTCATTGGCAGGGCAGTGATTGCGCTCGGTGCATTCGGCAAGCTGCTTGGCCGGATAGATGGCCCGGTAGGCACGCGAATCGAGCGTATGCTTCAGAAACGGCTCCTTGTTCAGAGGCGTGTAACCACCGGAGGCGGGAATACCCTCAGCCTTCAACGCCGCCAGGAAGCGCGATCGCGGAAGGTTGGCGAACTGCGCCTGATCGTACCGGAACATGTATAAGTGATAGGCATTGCGCGTTGCGCCGCTGTACATGCGTGCCGGAAGGATTCCGGGGATCTCCGCGAGCTGCCTCGTGAGGTGCGCGGCATTCTGCTCGCGCGTGCGCGATTGCTGGTCGACACGCTTGAGCTGTTCGAGCAAAAGGGCTGCCTGGAATTCCGTGAGCCGGAGATTCGCGCCATTGCGCACGTAACCGAACCCCGAGCCCGTATCGCCGCGGCCGTTGTTGTGAAAGCTCTGGCACGCATTGTAGAGATCGGTGTCGTTGGTCAGAATCGCGCCGCCCTCGCCGGAGTTCAGGTTTTTCGAAGCCTGGAAACTGAAGCAGCCAAGCGCGCCCAGCGTGCTCACTTTGCGTCCGCGCCACTCGGCCAAATGGGCCTGGCAGGCGTCTTCGAGCACGGGCAGATTGTGCTTGCGGCCGATTTGCAGAATGGTGTCGAGATCGGCGGGCGACCCACCCAAATGCACCGGCAGGATGCAGCGCGTGCGCTCCGTGATGGCCGCTTCGATCTTGCGCGCGTCGATCTGGAATGTCTCGGGGTCGGTGTCGACGAACACGGGCAACGCATGTTGCAGCAGGACGGCGTTGACGGTGGCGACGAAGGTGTATGGCGGCACGATCACTTC
>DATJVW010000166.1:0-24836 GCA_035501675.1 Burkholderiales bacterium | reverse complement strand
CGTCGTCGAGCAAGAAGGTGTCGCTGCTCATGCCGCTTGCCACTCGCTCCCACTTGTCGCCGTTCTTCTGGTCGACGAAGTACCGGAACCAGACGCAGGGGCGCATGGACACCGGACTGGTCATGGCGCGGTAGGGGTGCTGCTTGGCCTTGCCCTGCAGCTCGACATAGCCTTGCGGCGCGGACCCTATGCGCGATGCCGGCGTGTCCGACACCAGCCGAGAGCGGCGGAAATTCGCAATCCATGCGAACACCGAGATGGCGCCGGTCAGCGTGAGCGAGAAGATCCAGCCGCCGGGCGTGTTCAGGTGCGCCGCGAACAGCAGCAGCACCAGGTGCACGCCCGAGGTGAGAAAGTTGCCGTATCTGTAGTGGAATTCGTTGAGCACGGGGATCAGTTGCGAGAGCCGGAGGGCAACCTTGACGTCTGTCCGGTAAGGCGAAGACTTCGAGACGATACCGGGGAGGGCGTCGTTCCGGCCACGCGCAGCGCGATCTGGATCGCTGCTTGCGCAGCGACGGCGCCGATCAGGCGGCGAATAGCTTCCTCACATCGACGTCGCTCTTCTCCTCGGCGCCGAACTGCAGCAGTTGGCGCGGCGGGAAGTCGAACATCCCGGCGATCACTCCGTCGGGGAACTGCTCGATGCGCACGTTGTTGATGTTGACGCTCTCGTTGTAGAACTCACGCCGGTCGGCGATGGCGTTCTCCAGCGACGAGATGCGCGACTGCAGGTTCAGGAACTGCTCATTGGTCTTGAGCTCGGGGTAAGCCTCGGCCACGGCGTACAGGTTGGCCAGGCTGCCGCGCAGCTGCGTCTCGGCCTTGCCCAGCTCGCCCATGTTCTGGGACTGGCTCGCGGCGAACACTCTCGAGCGCGCCTCGGTCACGCGTGACAGCGTCTCTTGCTCGAACTGGCGATACTGCTTGCACACCTCGATCAGCTTGGGGATCTCGTCGTGACGCTGCTTGAGCAACACGTCGAGGTTGGCCCAGGCCTTGGAGACGTTGTGCTTCACCGTCACCAGGTTGTTGTAGATCATGATCGAGTAAACCACCATGATCGCGATGATGGCCAAGAGGACGATTGTGTACAGGCTCACGGCGTTTCTCCTTCATAGGGTAGGGAGCTTGGATGCACCTTCCATGCCAAGGCGGCCCGCCGAATCGGGTACAATTCGCGCTCCTTCGCACCCCGCAGCAGCATGGGATTGATCGTCCAGAAGTTCGGCGGTACCTCGGTGGGCACGACCGAGCGCGTCAAGAACGTGGCCAGGCGCGTGGCGAAGTGGAGGGCCGCGGGCTATGACATCATCGTCGTGCCCTCCGCCATGTCCGGCGAAACCAATCGCCTTCTCGCCCTGGCCAGGGAGATCCAAGAGCACCCGCAGCCGCGTGAGGCGGACGTGGTCGCCTCCAGCGGCGAGCAGGTCACCATCGGCCTGTTGGCGATGGCGTTGATCGACATCGGGGTCAGGGCCCGCAGCTACACCGGCGCGCAGGTGAGGGTGCTGACCGACAGCGCGTTCACCAAGGCGCGCATCCGGGAGATCGATCAGCACAGGCTGCGGGCCGACCTCACCGCGGGCATGGTTCCGGTGGTTGCGGGGTTCCAGGGCGTGGATGAGGAAGGCAACCTGACGACGCTCGGCCGCGGCGGCTCGGACACCTCCGCAGTCGCGCTGGCCGCGGCGCTCCGGGCGGACGAGTGTCAGATCTACACCGACGTCGACGGCGTCTACACCACGGACCCGCGCATCGTTCCCGAAGCGCGGCGCTTGACCAAGATCACGTTCGAGGAAATGCTCGAGATGGCGAGCCTGGGCTCCAAGGTGCTGCAGATCCGCTCGGTCGAGTTCGCCGGCAAGTTCAAGGTCCCGCTGCGTGTGCTGTCCAGCCTCACGGACCCGATGATCCCGGTTCAGCAAGAGGCGCAGTCCGGCACGCTGATCACCTACGAGGAAGACGATAAGATGGAACAGGCAATCATCTCCGGCATCGCGTTCAGCCGCGACGAGGCCAAGATCACCGTGATGAGCGTGCCCGACCGGCCCGGGATCGCGTACGCCATCCTGGGGCCCATCGCGGACGCCAACATCGACGTGGACATGATCATCCAGAATGCCAGCGTGGACGGGATCACCGACTTCTCCTTTACCGTCCATCGCAACGACTTCAACAAGGCGATGGAGATCTCGCGTAAGGTGCAGGCGCACATCGCCGCCAAGGACCTGGTGGGTGACACCAGGGTGTGCAAGGTGTCGATCGTGGGCGTGGGCATGCGCTCCCACGTCGGCATCGCCAGTCAGATGTTCCGGACTCTGGCGGAGGAGGGCATCAACATCCAGATGATCTCCACCTCGGAGATCAAGATCTCGGTAGTGGTCGATGAGAAGTACATGGAGCTCGCGGTGCGCGTGCTGCACAAGGCCTTCGAGCTGGAATACGAACCGGCGTAGAGAACGGGAGGAGCGAGCATGTCAGCGACCGCAACAATCCTGGCGCCGACCGCACCGAGCGGGCGGCTGCCTACCTGTCCCGAACACGCCGCTTCGCGGCGCAGCCTATTGAAGAAGGCACTGGCGTTGGGTGCCGTCTCGCTGGCGGCGCCGTTGCGCTCGGCGCTCGCGCAGGATGCGGCGGGCTTCGATCCGAAGGGCCCCATGCCGACGCCCGACCAGATTCTCGGGCCCTTCTACCCGGTGCAGAAGCCGACCGACGGGGGCTCCGATCTCACCCGGCTCGAGGGCCGGTCGGGCCGCGCACAGGGGCAAGTGATCTACGTGATGGGCCGCGTCCTGAGCGTGCGCGGCCAACCCGCGCCGGGCGTGAAGCTGGAGATCTGGCAGGCCAACGCCGCTGGCAAGTACACCCATCCGCACGACATGAACAAGGCGCCGATCGACCCGAACTTCGACGGCTATGCGACTCTGGTCACGGATTCCGAAGGCCGCTACCGCTTCAAGACGGTCAAGCCGGGAGCCTACCCGGTGGTGGCGGATTACGTGCGGCCCCCGCACATTCACTTCGACGTCACGGGCAAGGTGAACCGGCTCATCACTCAGATGTACTTCCCGGGCGAGCCCCTGAACGACAAGGACCCCCTCCTGCAGAGCTCCTGGGACAAGCCGGCGCTGATCGCAAAGGTGTTGCCACCCACTGCGGAAGAAGAGCACGATGCCCAGCTCGTCGTGTGGGACATCGTGCTCATTCAGGGCTGAGGATAAGCCCGCACGCCCCCGGCGGCGATTGGGCTGCCCGGCTTGGCGGCCGAGCGCCTACTGCGCGATGCGCAAGACCGGGGCGCGCGCGGGCGTCAGGCCCGCATAGCCCGGGGCGAACCGATTCGCAGCCGGCGAAAGCAGAAAGAAGAGTGCTCCACCCGAAGGGCCGGCTTCAGCCTTGACCGGCAGAGCGGACATGACCGGTGCCGACGCCAGCGAAGGGGTGAGCTGAAGGCCGGCAGCGGCCGAAGCGGCCAGCGCCGCCGCGATGATCAGGTGAGTTACGGTCTTGGTTGTCATGGTCCGTGTCCTCCGTGCTGTGTTGTTCCGTGGAACGGCGGTTACTTGCTGAGCGTGCAGCGGATCTGGCCGTCGATCAGAAGGCAGCTCGAGTCGCCGATCTTGAACTGGGCGATGGTCTTGCCGTCTTCCATGGCGACCTGGATAGAATCGTCGGCGGCGCGGGCCGAGGCGCAAGCCAGCAGAGCGATGATCAGCAGGCCCTTCAGGATCTTGGTGGTCGTCATTTTCTGGGTCCTCCGCAAAGCGTTTTCTGTTGTGATCACTGTACGGTTGAGGACCCTTTCGGCTCGTTGAGGGATTACCGGCGGGGGCGTGAGAAATTCACGTCCCTGACCGCTTGCTGGCACCGGCTGCCCTGATCGACCGGCACGGAAGGGCTGGCTCAAGTGGAAAGATTCCCTCCCTTGCGCCCGAAGGCGCGGGGGAGGGGCGCGCCCGAGCGTGGAGCAGGGCCCTGCTTGGAGGATGCGACCGCGCAGGCACGCAGTAGCACGCGGACGGCAACTTCGGCGATGGGCTGAAGCTCTGGCCCGGAGCAGACGAACGGTCGAAGCCTCAGCGCCCTGTCGTGAGCGCGGTCGACTGGGCGGCTGCGGCCGCCCCGCGCCTCACGTGTGCGAGTACATGAGCTTTCCCGGCAGATCCAGCTCGGCCTTGAGGATGGTGGCGCTCTCCGCCTCGGTGATGTAGAGCGTCTTGCGGTCGGGCCAGCCGAAGGCGACGTTAGTGGTGTGCGCGCCTGTGCATGAGACGATGCGGTACACGGGTTCGCCCATGCGGTCGAACAGCCACACCGTCCCCAGGCCCACGTGTGCGATCGCGAGTCGGCCCTCGTCGTCCAGCGCCAGTCCGTCGGGACCGCCTCCGCCGCCGGAAAGCTGGATGTAGATCCCGACCTTGGCTACGTCGCCGCTGCGCAGGAACGGTACGCGCCAGACGCAGTTGCCACGCGTGACGGCGATGAACAGGATCGTTTCGTCGCGATTCATCACCAGTCCGTTGGGGCTCGGGACGTTGTCGAGCAGGCACGTGACCTCGCCGTTGGCGCGCACGCGGAACACTCGGCCGGTCGGGTCGTGCAGGCCGGTCAAGCCTTGATCGGTGAAATACAAGTCCCCGTTCGAGGCGAAGAACAGGTCGTTCACGGCTTTGAAGCGCTCCAGGTTGGCGCGCACGAGGTAGGGCGCCACCTTCCCGCTGAGCGGATCGAGGAGCATGATGCCGTTCTTGTAGTCGGCGATGAAGATGCGCCCGTCGCGATGGAATTTGAGCCCGTTGGGCCAGCCGTCGTACTCCGCGACGACATGGAACGTCGCGTCACGCGTGACCTTGAACACGCGCCCGTTGGGGCAGTCGACACACCAGAGGTTGCCGTCGCGATCGAACGAAGGCCCTTCCAGCAGCGAGCGCGCCGGCATTCCCAGCGGCTGCCCCGCCACCCACTCGTTGTTTCGGTCCGCGTTCTTGAGCGCGTCGGGCAGGCGCGCGAACACGCTCGTTTGCACCTTCTCGGGGGGAGAAAAAAGCATCGGCCGCCTCCGCTCGTTACGAAGGTTGAGAGCTCGGCATCGCAGCCGCCGCCGGAATTCGGATCGGGTCCCGGGTCATGGTCAGCAGCAAGGTGGCGCCGGCCAGGAGAAGCAGACCGGCGATACCGAACGCCCAGTTGAAGCTGCCCGTCGATTGGATCACGTAGCCTGTGACGATGGGCGCTGCGATGCCGAACGAGTTCCCGCCGACGATCAGGATGCTCATCGCCTTGCCGCTGTCCTCGGGGTTGCGCAAGAGGTCGTTCACCAGAGAAAAGTTGAGCGATATCGCGGTGGCCATTCCCGTCAACGACAGGGTGAACAGGGCCAGGATGACCCAGATGTCATCGACGAAGGGCGTGAACAGAATGACGGCCGAAGACAGCATCATCACCACGCCCATCCGCCGGCGGCGCCCTTCGCTCACTTCACCGCGCTCGAGGATGCGGTCGCTCACGCGCCCCAGCGCGATTCCCAGCAGAGCGGCACCCGCATAGGGCACGGCGGTGAACAGCCCCGTCTTCAGAATGCCGAGTTGCTTGGTCGTCTGCAGATAGCTCGGCAGCCAGGTGAGGAACAGATACTGGGTATAGACGGCGCAGCCCTCGGCCAGCGCCAGACCCCACATGGTGCGCGTGCGCAGCAGGTCCAGCACCCGAGTGCCCTTGGTACGCTGCGCCAGCGCCTTGGTCTCGGCGTCGCGCTCAGCCAGGACCTTGACGCGCTCCTCGTCACCGAGCCAGCTCACGCGTTCCGGGGTATCGAACCAAAGCAGCCACGCCACCAGCCAGATTCCACCGGCGGCGCCGACAACGAAGAACGACCCTCGCCATCCGATCAGGCTGATGACCCACGCCACGATCACCGCCCCCACGGCTGGACCGGCCTGTGTGCCGGCGAGGAAGATAGCGTTCGTCAACCCTCGCTCGCCGGCGGGAATCCATTCGCGAACCACCCGGCCGCCCGCGGGAAACGTCGTCGCCTCCCCGATACCCATCGCCAGCCGCGTAGCTATCAGTGACACGAAGCTCCAGGCGACGCCGGTCATCATCGTCGCCGCGGACCACAGACCGATCCCGGCCGCGTTGACCACCTTCGTGCCCAGGCGGTCGACCAGGATGCCCATGGGGATGAGGCAGACGAGGTAGGTCCACAGGAAGGACGAGAACAGATAGCCCATCGCGACCGGCGACAAGCCGAATTCCTGCGCGATCGGCTTTGAGGCCACCGAAAGCGCCACCCGATCCACGTAGTTGATCATGGCCAGCGAGAACAGGAACAAGCTGATCCAGCCGCGTCGCCAGCCCATCGGCGCTTTCCTCCCGGTGCGAGTGTCTGGCGCCTCCGTCACCTAGAGGCGCTCACTCCATGCTTGGCCGCGGCATGGTTCCACGCCGGCGAAGCGGTCGTCAAGCGTCAAGCTTGATCGGTCCGGACGGAAGGACTCTAATAGCTGATCCAAGAAGGGAAGGGCAATGGAGACCGTCGGCCAGTTGCTCGAGCGGCTTGGACTGCAGCAGTACACCGAGATCTTCGAGCGCAACGCCGTCGACCTCGAGCTGTTGCGCGAACTGGCGGACCAGGACCTCGAGAAGCTCGGCGTACGTCCGCTCGGGCACCGCAGGAAGCTTCTGAAGGCGATCGCCGAGCTCGATGGGCGCCCGGCGGCAGCGCCCGCGCATGCCGAAGGCGAGCGCCGCCAGCTTACCGTCTTGTTCTGCGACATGGTCGGTTCCACTGCGCTGGCCGAGCGGCTCGACCCCGAGGAGCTGCGCGATCTGATACAGGCCTATCACAAGGCCTGCGGTGATGTGGTGGCGCGCTACGAAGGACACGTAGCCCAGTATCTGGGCGATGGGTTGATGGTCTACTTCGGCTGGCCCCGGGCGCATGAGGACGATGCCGAGCGCAGCGTGCGCTCCGCCCTGGAGATGGTGCAGGCCGTCAAGGGCGTCAGCGCGGCGCCGCCGCTGGCCGTTCGCATCGGCGTAGCCACCGGAGCGGTCGTGGTAGGAGAAGCTTCAGGAGAGGATAACGCCGAGGCTAAGCTGGCGGTGGGCGAGACGCCCAATTTGGCGGCACGGCTGCAGCGACTGGCCGGACCCGATGAGATCATGATCGCGCCCGCCACGCGGCGTCTGGTGGGCGATGCCTTCGAGGTGGCTGATCTGGGTGCGCAAACGCTCAAGGGCATCGCGGAATCTTTGCACCTGTTCCGGGTCGTACGTGCCCGCACGACCGAGAGCCGCTTCGAGGCGGCCCACGGTGGGGTCGCCCTCACTCCGCTGGTGGGACGGGAGGAAGAGGTGGCACTGCTCCTGCGTTGCTGGCAGCAGGCTCGCGACGGCGCAGGACAAGTCATGTTGGTCAGCGGTGAGCCCGGCATCGGCAAATCGCGGCTGACCCGAGTCCTGCGAGAGCAGATCGCAGGCGAGCGGTACGCCGCCTTGCGCTACCAGTGCTCGCCCTATCACCTCAATTCCGCGCTGTACCCCATCACCGAGTACTTCGAGTTCGCGGCAGGCTTTGCTCGCGACGACACCGTCGAGCAGAAGCTGGACAAGATGGAAGCCATTCTGGTGGGTAGTCGCGAGCAACGCGCCGAGTCTGCGCCGCTGTTCGCGGCGCTGCTGTCGCTGTCCACCGAGCGGTATGCGCCGCTCAAGCTCTCGCCGCGCAAGCAGAAGGAGAAGATACTCGAGGCGCTCGTCGGCCAAGTCGAAGCGCTGGCGCGGCGCCAGCCCGTGTTGATGGTGTTCGAGGACGCGCATTGGATCGACCCCACCAGTCAGGAGGCGCTCGATGCGCTGGTTCCCCGGGTCCAGGCGCTGTCGATCCTGCTGGTGATCACCCACCGGCCCGAGTACACCCCGGCGCACTGGAGTGAGCTCGCGCATGTCACCCCTCTGGGCCTGAGCCGCCTGGACTGGCGCCAGGGGGCCGATCTGGTCGCCAAGGTAGCCGGGGGCAAGGCGCTCCCAAACGAAGTGCTCGAGCAGATCCTGACGCACACCGACGGGGTGCCGCTGTTCATCGAGGAGCTCACCAAGTCGGTGCTGGAGTCGGGACTGCTGAGTCAGGCCGGCGATCGGTACACCTTGCAGATCCCGCTGCCTGCGCTGGCCATTCCGACATCGCTGCGCGACTCGCTGCTGGCGCGCCTGGACCGCCTGGCGCCGGTGAAGGACATCATCCAGATCGGGGCCTGTATCGGACGGGAGTTTTCCTACAAGCTGTTGAGCGCGCTCTCCCCGCTCAAGGGCGGGCGGCTCGAGGACGCGCTGGAGCAGCTCACCAAGACCGGGCTGCTATTCCAACGCGGCACGCCACCGGATGCCACCTACACCTTCAAGCACGCCCTGGTGCAGGACGCCGCTTACGATTCGCTGCTCAAGAGCAGACGCGCTCAGTTCCATGCCCAGATCGCGCATGCGCTGGAGAAGGACTTCTTCGATCAAGTCGAGAACGCGCCGGAGCTGCTCGCCCGTCACTATACCCAAGCGGGCGATCTCAGCGCGGCCATCCCGCGGTGGCGCCAGGCCGGCGAGCTGGCCGCGCGCAGAGTGGCCCTTCAGGAGGCGGTGGGCCATTTCCAGAAGGGCTTGGCGCTGACCGAGCAGCTGCCGCCCTCGCCGCAGCGCGACGGCCTCGAGTTGTCGATTCGGGAGCCGCTTAACGCCGCATGGACCGCGCTGCGCGGATGGGCCGCGCCGGAGGTGAGTATAAACGCCGCAGCGATCCTTCAGCTCGCCAAGCGCCAGGGCAAAGCCCACGCTCTGGGGATTGGGCTGTGGGGGATATGGGTCAACACCATCACCCAGGGCCGCGTAGCCGACTCGCTCGAATGGGCTCGGCGCCTGCTGGCCGAGGGCGGCCAGGCCCGGGACGTCGATCTGCAGATCTTCGGGCACGGTGCTGCCATGATTTCCCACTTCTGTCTCGGCCAGCTGCTCGAAGCGCGGGAGCACGGCAACTCGGTCCTCGCGCTGTACGACCCCCAGCACGCCGCCCGGTGGATGCAGGTCACGGCGCACGACTTGAAAACCTTAGTCGGTGTCTGGTCGTGCCAATGGACCTGGATGCTGGGCTACCCGGACCAGGCCGCGCACATGAGCGAGGAGAAGGATGCTCATGCGCGCCGGCTTGGGCATGCGTTCAATCTCGGCTTTGCTCTGAGCCTCGGTGCGTATGTCTTCGACTACCGCTGTGAGCCCGAGCGGCTTTTCGAGCGTATCGGCGAGGCTGACCGCCTCGAGCGCGAGCAAAGCGTTCCCTTCCACCATCAGGTGATGGTTCCACAGGTCGAAGGCCTTGCATGGCTGCGCAGCGGCCGGCTGTCTGAGGCGATCTCCTCGTTGCGACGGGGTCTCGAGAACTGGAACGCGCTCGGCGGTCACAGCCGCGTTCCCTACCTGAAGTCGGCGCTGGCGGAGGCCCTGGCGCTGCAAGGCAACCTCGACGCGGCGCTCGACATGATCGACGAGTGCCTGCAGCAGATCGAACGCCCGGGGTGGCAGGAGCGCTCGCACCTGGCCGAGGTGCTGCGGCTCAAGGGCTGGATGCTCATGCATAGAGGCAGGCTCGCGGAGGCCGAGACACAGTTGCGTGCCTCGATCGACTGGGCGCGTCAGCAGCAAGCCAAGGCCTGGGAGCTGCGCAGCTCGACCACCCTAGCCGAACTGCTGGCCGAACGCGGCCAGCGCGGCGCCGCGCGCGAGCTGCTTGCGCCGATCTACGACTGGTTCACCGAAGGCTTCGACACGCGCGACCTGAAAGACGCCAAAGCGCTGCTCGACGCGCTGTCATGAACAAACAAGACTGCGCGCAGCAGAATATGGAGAAGGCGAGACGACACAGCCAAGGGAAGAATATGCGGTCCATGCGACTAAGAACGGCAGCCATTGTGCTTTCGGTGCAGACTCTCGTGACCTTGAGCCACCCAGCCGCGGCGGAGAAGAAATATGGCCCGGGCGTCACCGACACGGAAATCAAGATCGGCCAGACCATGCCCTACAGCGGGCCGGCGTCGTCCTACGGAACGGTCGGAAAAGCCGAGGTGGCCTACTTCGCCAAGATCAATGCGGAGGGCGGCGTCAACGGCCGCAAGATCAGCTTGATGAGCCTCGATGACGGCTACAGCCCGCCGCGGACGGTGGAACAGGTGCGCAGGCTCGTCGAGCAGGAGGAAGTGCTGCTGATCTTCAGCGTGCTCGGGACGCCCACGAATGCGGCAGTCCAGAAATACCTGAACGCAAAAAAGGTCCCGCAACTGTTCTGTGCGAGCGGCGGCAGCGAGTTCGGGGATCCGCAGCACTTTCCCTGGACCATGGGCTGGCGGCCCAACTATCGGTCGGAAGCGCGCGTGTACGCCAAGTACATCCTCAAAGCCCGCCCCGACGCCAAGATCGCCGTGCTGTACCAGAACGACGACCTCGGCAAGGACTACCTCAAAGGCTTGCACGAGGGCCTGGGCGCCAAGGCCGGCAGCATGATCGTCTCGGAAGTGTCCTACGAGGTGACCGACCCCACGGTCGATTCTCAGATCGTGACGCTCAACGCGTCGGGCGCCGACACGCTCCTGAACTTCAGCACGCCCAAGGCCGCTGCGCAGGCGATCCGCAAGGTCTACGACCTCGGCTGGAGGCCGCTGCACCTGGTGGCCAACGTCGGCAGCTCGGTGGCCACCGTCCTCAAGCCGGCTGGACTGGAAAAGTCGGTGGGTCTGCTCACCGCGGCCTTCCTGAAGGACCCCACCGACAAACAGTGGCAGAACGACCCGAGCTACCGCGACTGGCTGGCCTGGATGAAGCAATACTATCCGGAGGGAGACACCAGCGATTTCTACAACGTCTACGGCTATCTGCTGGCCCAGACGCTGCTGCACGTGCTGAAACAGAGCGGGGACGATCTCACGCGGGACAACATCATGCGCCAGGCGGCAAGCGTGAAGAATCTAGCGCTGCCGATGCTGCTGCCTGGCGTCAAGGTCAGCACCGCGCCGTCCGACTTCTACCCGATCAAACAGATGTGGATGCAGAAGTTTGACGGGAAGCAGTGGGTGCTGTTCGGCGATCTGATCGAGCCTTGAGACCAGCCCGACGCGGACCGCGTCATCTCAAGAAGAGGAGGCTGTTATGCTCACACACGCCGATAACGAGCTGCTCACGCGCACTGGCGCCGGGACCGCGATGGGCGAGTACTTCCGGCGCTTCTGGCAGCCGGTTGCCCTGGCGCGCGAGCTTGCGGAGCCCGATGGCCCGCCGATTCGCGTGCGGGTGATGGGCGAAGACCTCGTCGCGTTTCGCGACACCGAGGGCAGGGTCGGATTGATCGAGCCGCACTGTCCGCACCGCGGCGCGAACCTCTTCTTCGGGCGCAACGAAGAGTGCGGGATCCGGTGCGTGTATCACGGCTGGAAGTTCGACGTGACCGGAAAGTGCGTCGAGCTGCCCAACGTGCCGCCCGGCTCCGGCTACCACGACAAGATCTCCATCAAGGCCTATCCGACCCGCGAGTTCGGCGAGATCGTGTGGGCCTACCTCGGACCGCCCGAGCGCATGCCCGATGACGTGCCGCAGCTCGCGTTCGGTATGCTGCCGCCTTCGCACCGCTATGTCACGAAGAGGCTGCAGGAGTGCAACTGGGCGCAATCCTTCGAGGGCGCGCTCGACACCGCGCATTTCTCCTTTCTGCACATGCCCGCGCCGCAAGTCGCCTCGAACGAGAACCCTTACGCCCAGGGAGACGAGCAGCGGCTGCGCTGGCTACGCAAGGATCCCATGCCGCGCTTCTCGATCCTGGAGCACGAAGTCGGCTTCGTGCTGGGCGGCGCGCGCAGAGCGGATGGGCACGACCTCTACTGGCGCACCACGCAGTTCATGTTGCCGGCGCACGCGACGACGCCTTCCACCATGCCCGGTGAGACGTACTTCGGCTATACGTGGGTCCCGATCACGGACGAAGCCTGCTGGATCTACACCTACGCGTGGAACCCGGACCAGGCCATTTCAGGCGAGGAGCGCGCCAAGTTCGTCAAGGGGTATGGCCAGATGGCAGTGCTCGGGGCGGACTTCGTGCCGTTACGCAATCGCTCGAACGACTACCTGATCGACCGCGAGGAGCAGAAGCACCGGACGTTCACCGGCGTCCGCGGAGTGGTTGAGCAGGACGCCATGATTCAGGCCAGCCAGGGCGTGATCGCGGACCGCACGCGCGAGCACCTGACCGCTACCGATGTGGGGATCGTGCGATTCCGTCGTGCGGTGCTCGAAGGGGCGAAGGCGCTGCGCGAAGGCAATGAGCCCGAAGCGCCGCACAGGTACAAGAGCTACTGCCTGCGCTCCGGCAGTTGCGTCGCCCGGGATGGCACCGCGTTCGAGGAAGTGATGAGACAGCGATTCGGGAGCACGGTCGGGCGTGTCCCGGCTTGAAAGCGGTCCCGTTCGAAACTGGCCGGCCTATGACAACGGCCTATGGTGGTTAGCCGGCCGCGGGGGAGGGGTGTGAAAGATCGAACTGCCGCCGTGCTGCTCCTTGCGTTATCCACCCTCGGGTGGACTGGTGAGGGCTGGGCGCAGGCGAAGATCGCGCGCGTCGGAATCCTCATGACTCCTGCCATGAGCAGTTCGGGCGACGATGCGACGGCGCAGTGGGACTGGTACGCGCCGTTCCGCCGTGCCCTTGCCCAACGCGGCTGGATCGAGGGCGAGAACGTTTCGTTCGAATACGGTAGCGCGCGCGGCAACCCGCCCCAATTTGGCGAGGCTGCCGCAGAGCTCGCTGGGCGCAAAGTCGACGTCATCTATGCCGACAACGCACCGGCCACCCGTGCCGCTTACGCGGCAACCCGCACGATCCCGATCGTCGGGCTCGATTTCACCAACGACCCTGTCGCCGCCGGGTATGCCCAGAGCTACGGCCGGCCTGGCCGGAACCTCACCGGATTCTTTCTCGACGCACCCGGATTCGCGGGCAAGTGGCTCGAGCTGCTGAAGGCGATGCTCCCCGGGCTGTCGCGCCTCGTGGTCCTGTGGGACCCCAGCCCGGGTGCCGCGCATCTGCAAGCGCTGCAAGGTGCTGCTCGGTCTCTCAACGTCCAACTCCAGATTTTCGAGGTGCGCAACGCGGACGAAATCAACAAGGCCTTTTCCGCGTTCCGCGCACGGCCTCAGGCCTTGGTCGTCCTCCCGTCTCCAATGACGTGGGGCCAGAGCACACGGCTCGCCGAACTGGCGAAGGTACACCGGCTTCCCGCGACGTCGATGGCCCCCGAGTTCGCCGAGGCGGGCGGCGTATTGTCCTATGGCCCCGAGCTGGCGGAGGCGGTCGAGCGGTGCGCGATCCTGGTGGCAGAGATCCTCGCTGGCGCAAAACCAGGCGATCTGCCGGTGGAGCGACCGACGAAGTTCCAGCTCATCGTCAATTTAAAGGCTGCAAAGGCCCTCGGACTGGCAGTGCCGGATTCCGTTCTGGTCAGAGCGGACAAGGTGATCCGCTGACCCGCTCGGTGCGGTCTTATTGAGGATTGCATAAAGGGCTAACAACGCGCAGCACAGTAGCTGTCATTGCGGCGAAGACCATGCCGCGGACGCGGCGGAGGTTTCGAGGAACGGCCAAGCCGGAATCCAGCGCTGTTGACCAAATTCGCCTGGGTCCCCGGCTTGGCCGTCCCTCGAAACCTCCACGGCTCCCGCCGCCCGGTTTTCGCCGGGACGACGAACCTTTGCTAGCTAGCCCATTTCGCAAGGCTCAATTGGGCTACCTGATCCGCTCTTACGGATCGCATACGGATGAGGCTCGGGCGGCCAAGCTTTGCGTCGCTCACCCTGCTCGCGCTCACCGACCGGCCTGTCATCGCGCTCCACCACATCAGTGGGTTGCCCAGGGGCGCGCTTCTCCACCGCCTTCCCAGCCTTCGCATTCCAAGCCCGCGTCATCCACCAGCAGCAGTGCCCCGGCTGGACCACCCATCGTTATCGCTTCGCAAAGTGGGGTGAAAAGCGTCTAGCCGTTCCACTGCACGCTCGGCCTCGGCCATCGCTCGCATCAATCCATCACATCTGAATGTGAGGCGGGGGCATCCGCAAATTGACGTATGATGAAAGACTGCGAGCGGATACGTCGCCAAATGACCGGAGCCGAATCGAAGTATCCCATGCCGCCGGGCGCAGGCTGATCCATCATCTCGATCATGCGATACAGGACCACCACGGGACTTCTTGTCGCTCTGGCCATCCTTGTGGTGCTCGTGGTTGTGGCCCTCATTCTGGCGCCGTCCGGCGCTGACTTGCGTGCACCAAAGCGTACCCGGCCCTTCTTGATCGGGGCGCTCAACGACTCTTGGGGGCCAACCCCACAAGTGGCCGGCTTACGAGACGGGCTGCTCGAGCTGGGCTACCGCGAGAGCGAGCAGTTCGTCATTGGTGTCCGCTTCACACGAGGCGATCTTGCCGCGCTTCCCGCAGCCGCACGGCAACTGGTGCAGGACGGGGTGGATGTTATTTTCGCTGATCACGATGATGCAGCGAAGGCTGCGCAGCAGGTGACTACCCAAGTTCCCATTGTCTTCGCCATGGTGGGTGATCCGGTGGGACTCGGACTGATCCACACGTTTGCTCATCCGGGTGGGAATATCACGGGAGTGGCTGATCTCCACCTCGAGCTGGGCCCGAAGCGCCTGGAAGTTTTCCGTGAGATCGTTCCGAATCTGCATCGCGTCCTGTTCCCCTACTATGCGACCGATGTCTATGCCAAGGCCGAGGCACGGGAGTTGCGCATTGCCGCACGCCGCCTCGGCATTGAGCTGGTGGAACGAGCGCTGCACTCCCAAGAGGAGGCGCAGGCGGCCCTTGCTGCGGTTCAGCGTGGTGAGGTCGATGGGATCCTGGCGCCGCGTTGCTGTGCCTTGAACATTTCCGGTTTCGTCCTCGAGGCCACGTCGCGGCTGGGCATGCCGACCATGTTCGAGGGGGCATTCTGGGTGGAGCGCGGGGCCCTCGCCGGCTACGGGCAAGACCTCTACGTCTCAGGGCATATGGCGGCGCGACTCGTCGACAAGATCCTGAAAGGGGCGAGCCCGGCAGAGATTCCCGTGGAGGTGAACGCGAAGCTCGAGTATGTGATCAATGTGAAGGTCGCGAATGCTCTCGGGCTTACGATCCCGCGGGACGCGTTGTACCGGGCCGATCGGCTCATCCAGTAGTCTTACGGACCGCGACGCGAATCAGGCCACCGTGTTGGAGTATTGTGGAGGTGTTGGCACTCGGGAAAAGGGCGCAAGAAACGGCGGATGGCACTTGCGGTTGAGGGGTGAGAGGCGTTGTCTTTCAGGAGCACAGGAGGGGGCTATGGTCGCGCAAAGGTTGAGCAACTTGGTCGTGTTGAGTTGTCTGCTGATTGGCATGTTGGTGAAGCCCAGCGTGGGCATCGCGCTGGAAGTTGGAGAGCAAGCACCAGACTTCGCCCTCCCGAGCACGACGGGAGAGCAAATCAGTCTCAGTCAGTTCCGGGGGAAGAAGCTGGTTCTGCTCGAGTTCTATGGTGTCGATTTCGCTCCCACATGTGTGGCCAACCTGTCGGCCAGGAAGGCCGACTATCACAAATTCCAGGAGCTCAACATCCAGATTCTCGGGATCAGCACGAACCATCCCTTCTCGCAAAAGACACTCGCGGAATCGCTGCAACTGCCCTACCCGCTGCTTAGCGATTTTCCGGAACTGCAAGTGACGCGACAATATGGCGGTCTTTCCCGCAATCCCACGCTGGTCAAGCACGGGATCGCCGAGCGAGCCTTTTTCTTGATCGATACACAAGGGACGGTCCGGCAAAAATGGATCGTCACGGGAGGGGAAGACATTGTGTTCCCCAGCGAAGCGCTGCTCAAAGGAGCGCGGGAGATCGCTGCGAAGTAGAGCGAAGCACCTGTCGGCGCGTTACCTGCCCGCAATGGTGACGCTTACCCGCGTGTCATCACCGTGCCGCGGGCCGGATACGGCTCAAATTCCTATTCGATTAAGATTCCCTCCCTTGCGCTCGAGGCGCGCCGCGTTAAGTACGGTAGCGCAGCGCATCGACCAGCAGGGCAAACGCCGGCGAGGACTGACGGCGGCTCGGGTAATAGAGGTGGTAGCCCGAATACGGGGGGCACCAGTCCTCGAGCACGCGCTTGAGACGGCCCTTGGCGAGATGTGGCTGCGCCAGGTCCTCCGGCACATAGGCCAAGCCTAATCCGCCCAGCGCCGCATTGAGCAACTGAGTGGCGCTGCTGAGGACGAGCTGGCCTTCGACGCGCACCTTCAGTTCGCGGTCGCCTTTTTCGAGCTCCCACGCGTACAGCCCGCCATAGGTCGGCAGGCGCAGATTCATGCAGTTGTGGTCGGTCAGGTCCTGCGGCTTCTTTGGCGGGGATCGCTTCGCGAAATACGACGGGGCGCCGACGACCGCCATGCGCATGTCCGGCCCGATGCGCACTGCGATCATGTCCTTCGCCACTTGCTCTCCGGATCGCACGCCAGCGTCATAGCGTTGGGCAACGATGTCCGTGAGGCCGTAGTCGACGATGATCTCGACTTTGATGTCCGGATAATTTGGCAGGAATTTCGCAAGTTTCGGCAAGAGGATCGTGTCGGCCGCATTCTCGGTCGCCGTGATCCGGATGGTGCCAGCGGGCTTCTCCCGCAGCTCACTTAGGGCTTCCAGCTCGGCCTCGATCTCCTCAAAACGGTGGCCCACAGTCAGGAGCAGGCGTTCACCCGCCTCGGTTGGCGAGACGCTCCGCGTGGTGCGATTGAGCAGCCGAAGGCCCAGTCTCGCCTCGAGGCCGCGAATGGTGTGACTCAACGCCGATTGCGAAACGCCGAGCTTTGCAGCCGCCCTGGTGAAGCTTCGTTCTCGCGCTATAGCGAGGAAGGCGAGCAGGTCATTGAAGTTTTCGCGGGGCATTTATGAAGGCACCTCATAGGTCCATGCGAATTCTACCGTCTTATCGTTTGCCCCCGCGGGCGCTACATTGTCGCCATCAGCAATCGAGACATAGACGACATAGTCGCCATCCAGGAACAGCTCGACGGCAAGAACGTGGAATGGATGGAAAAGGTCCGTGACGAGCAATACGGCAGATGAAAGTGAAGAGATCTCCGTAGCGCTGCTTATGCCTAACCACCCCGTCACGCTTCGCGTGCCACGCCTCCTTGAGAAAAGGAGGGGAGAATTAATTCTCCCCTCTTACGAGGTGGGGTCGGCCAAAGGCCGGAGATGGTGTGGCTCGCGTTACGTAGGCCTCAATAGGACCTTAACGATGTCCACGTCCCTCTCCCGGACGCCCGCGGCTGGTACATCCGTTGTGGGGGCGCTGCTGCCGATCGTGGCGGCGGTGTTCATAGCGTACCTCGTCATCGGTCTAGCGATGCCGGTGCTCCCGCTTCATGTGCATCAAGGCCTTGGCCTCGGCACCTTCGTTGTGGGTCTCGTCGCCGGCAGCCAGTTCGCAGCCTCTCTCATCTCGCGGTTCTGGGCGGGCCACCATGCCGACAGCCGGGGCGCCAAACACGCAGTCGCCACCGGCCTGGTGGTCGCAGTCCTGGCCGGGCTGCTCTACCTGCTATCGCTGCGCTTCGTCAGCCAGCCCGAAATGTCGGTCGCCATCTTGCTGCTGGGCCGAGCGTTGCTCGGCGGCGCAGAGAGCTTCATCGTCGCAGGAGCGCTCATCTGGGGGCTGGCCCTGGTTGGGACGCAGAACACAGGCAAGGTCATGGCCTGGGTTGGAACGGCGATGTACGTCGCCTTTGCGGTCGGCGCACCGGCCGGCAACGCCCTATACGCCGCCTACGGCTTCGCCGCGATTGCGGCTGCGACGACGCTCATCCCGCTCGCCACACTGCTGCTCGTCACGCCGCTCCGCGCTGTCGCGCCGACGCCGAATGTTCGCCCATCGTTCATCAAAGTAATCGGCGCCGTCTGGATGCCGGGAGTTGGCTTGGCACTGAGCAGCGTCGGCTTCGGTGCGATCACCACATTCGTCGCGCTGCTCTTCGCAGGCCGTGGGTGGGGTCCGGCCTGGCCCGCCTTTACCACGGTGAGTATCGCGTTCGTGATGGGACGTCTGATCTTCGGCCACTTGCCGGACAGGATCGGCGGCGCCAAAGTCGCCCTGGCGTGCGTGCTGATCGAAGCGGCTGGTCAAACGCTAATCTGGTTAGCGCCCGGATCCACACTGGTGTTGGTCGGCGCTGGGCTCACCGGCTTCGGCTACTCGCTCGTGTATCCCGGTTTCGGCGTCGAAGCGGTTCGCCGCGCGCCGCCGCAGAGCCGGGGCCTCGCCACAGGAGCTTACACCGCGTTTCTCGACCTGGCGCTGGGGCTCGCCAATCCGGTGTTGGGGCTGATCGCGGGTGGGGCCGGCCTGGCTTCGGTCTATCTTGTCAGCACGCTGGTTGTGATCTGCGCCGCAGCTATCGCAATGCGGCTCCTATACGCGCGTTCGCGAGCGTTTTCGGTTTATGGGGCTTGCAGGATGCTGAGCGCGCTGCAGGAACGACGAAGATGAAAGGAGGTCGAAATGAAACTTCTGGCTGCAACGATCGCGTCGCTCTGTCTGATCGCTCTATCGTCATCGGCTCGAGGAGACCAGCCAAAGGCGGCATCAAGAGCCAAACCAATGCTCACGCCCGACGATGTCCGGATGGTCGCCCCTGCGCTTGAGAAGTACACGCAAGGCCTTCTTCTCGGCGACGTATGGAAACGCCCCGGTCTTGCGCCTCGGGACCGCAGCATCGTCACGCTCGCGGCGCTCATCGCGCGCAACCAGACGGTCGAGATGCCGTACTACTTCAACCTGGCGCTCGATAACGGCGTCAAGCCGCAAGAGATTTCCGAGATGATCACGCATCTCGCGTTCTACTCCGGCTGGGCGAATGCCATGTCGGCGGTCGCGGTCGCGAAAGGTGTCTTTGCCGAGCGCCAAATCGGGGCGGATCAGCTTCCCCCGGCTTCGCCTCCGCTTCTTCCGCTCAACGAGGCCGCCGAGGCGCAACGCGCGTCGCGCGTCGAACAGCAGTTCGGCACAGTGGCTCCGGGAATCGTGCAGTACACCACCGACGTTCTGTTCCGCGACCTGTGGCTGCGTCCGGACCTGGCTCCCCGGGATCGAAGTCTGGTCACGGTCAGCGCCCTGATTGCTTCCGGCCAGGTCGCACAGATTCCGTATCACCTCAACAGGGCGATGGATAACGGCTTGACGCAGGCGCAGGCCTCCGAGGTCATCACGCACCTCGCTTTCTATGTCGGCTGGCCGAACGTCTTCTCGGCGCTCCCGGTCGCCAAGGATGTCTTCGACAAACGTCCCCACTAATTGGATTCATGAAACCTTCTCATATGGCCGTGCGAACTCTCCCGTCTAATCACGGTGCGTGGTGTCTGCTAACTTCTCATTGTGCGTGTCGGTAGGCAAACTGCCGCGCCGAGCCTAGTCGCGAGGAGGGTGCAGATGATGTCGACCAAGACCTTGACCAAGCTTCTGAGTGCCGCACTGCTGGCGGGCTGCGCCGCGGCGCACGCGTGCGAGAGCCCGATCCGGGTGGCCATCGAAAACGGCAAGACGGTCGCGCAGTTCAAGGTCGGCGATTCGCGCTGCAGCCTGGTCGATGACCGGATCCGCTGCGCACCGGCGGACAACTAACGAGGTATCGCAAGGAGAGCGAGGCTATGACGATCAAGATCTTGACCGGCTTCACCATCGGCGCGCTGGCCGTGGCCGGCTCGGCGTTTGCCGCGGTCGAATGGATCGGCTCGCCTGCGTCGGCGCGGCTGCACCCTTGCGAATCCGCCGAGTCCGGGGGAGTGCTGGTGGTCGTGGTGCCTCGGCTCGAGGGCCGGTTCCCCGTCGGCGGCGCCAGCCCTGCCCTGCGGCCGCCTCAAGTCGTGGTGCTCACCCCACGGGGGTCTCCGGCGGCAGATTGAGCAGCGTTGTCTGTCTCGCTCGAATCAGACACGGAGAGTTCAGCAATGCAGATCCAACGAAGCGGTTCAAGGCCCTCCGCCAAAGGGCCGCCCGAGCATTTCACGGGCACTGTATGGGTTGACGAGTTGTTCAAGGCACCCGGTCCGGCACGTGCGCGCGGCGCCAGTGTCACGTTCGAGCCATGCGCGAGGAGCGCATGGCACACGCATCCGCTGGGTCAGACCCTGCTCGTGACGTCGGGCTGCGGGCTGGTCCAGAGTTGGGGCGGTCCGATCAGGGTGATTCGGCCGGGCGATGTGATCTGGTGCCCGCCGGGCGAGAAGCATTGGCATGGCGCGATGCCGACCACCGGCATGACCCACATCGCCATTCAGGAAGAGCTCGACGGCAAGGTCGTCGACTGGATGGAGAAAGTTACCGACGAACAATACGAGGCCGCACATGAGCAATAACATCGAAGGAAAAGTCGTCGTCATCACAGGTGCGAGCAGCGGGCTTGGCGAAGCGACCGCCCGGCATCTCTCCGCGCAGGGCGCACGCGTTGTGCTGGGTGCGCGGCGCGTCGATCGCATGAAGTCATTGGCAGACGACCTGACCCGCTCGGGCGCCAAGGCGCTTGCCGTAACCACAGACGTCACGCACCGCGACCAAGTCGAGAAGTTGGTCGACGCGGCCGTGCAGGCATTCGGGCGTGTCGATGTCATGATCAACAACGCGGGGCTGATGCCGCAGGCGCCACTCGAGCGCCTCAAGGTCGACGAATGGGACCGGATGATCGACGTGAACATCAAGGGAGTGCTGTACGGCATCGCCGCGGCGCTGCCATACATGAAGCAGCAGAGAGCCGGGCATTTCATCAATGTCTCCTCGGTGGCTGGCCACAGGGTCGGGCCCGGCTTCGCCGTGTATGCGGCCACCAAGCATGCCGTGCGGGCTCTATCCGAAGGGCTACGCCAGGAAGTGAAACCCTACAACATCCGCACGACGGTGATTTCACCGGGCGCAGTTGCCACGGAGCTGCCGAACAGCGTGACCGATCCGGCTGCCGCCGAAAGAGTCCGCAAGTTCTATGCGGAGATCGCGATTCCTGCAGACTCGTTCGCTCGGGCAGTCGCCTTCGCCATCAGCCAGCCCGAGGACGTGGACGTGAACGAAATTCTGTTCCGGCCTACGCGGCAGGAGCTCTGAGCTTGGACTGGCTTAGCCCAGATAAATAATCCAGATTAGAGTACGGTTTCAGAGGCGCCTCTACGGAAGACCAGGGGGAGCACCATGCGAGTTGGCATTCTCGGTTCCGGGTTGATGGGCGCCAAGCTCGGAACGATCTTCGCGCAAGCCGGACACGAGGTGGTATTCAGCTACGCCCGTAGCGAGCAGAAGCTCAAGAGGCTCGCGCGGGAGGCGAAGGGCAAGGCGCAGGCTGGCACGCCGCGTGAGGCCGCGGAGGAAGCCGACGCCATGCTCCTCGCCGTGCACTGGTCCCGAATCGACGACGTTCTGAAGCAGGCAGGCGACTTGACCGGAAAGGTAATCGTCAGTTGCTCGCTGCCAATGAATGATGACAACACCGACCTCGTTGTCGCGCACGCCTCGTCAGGCGCGGAGGAACTTGCAAAGATGATTCCCAAAGCTCGGGTGGTCTCCGCGTTCAACACGGTGCCAAGCGAAGTGCTTTTCGGCGTGTACGAAGCCAAGCGCAGGGCCACCCGACCGAGTCTGGTGTACTGCGGTGACGATTCGGGCGGCAAACGCGTCGCCGCCGAGCTGGTCCGCGACGTGGGTTTCGATCCGGTGGACGCCGGTCCTCTGCGGATCGCCCGGTACACGGAGCCGTTTGCGCTGCTGGTCGCCCGGCTCGCGTACGAGGGAAAAGGCGGCCCAGAGCTGGCGTACTGGTTCAAGCGGTTTGGAAGATAGGTTGGCGAAGAGCGAGGGACAACAGGCGTGTAGCCTGCGGCAGGCGCGGTTGCAGCTTGTTGGGGCAGAGGCTAACTTCGCTTGCGAAGTTAAGGGCGCCTAGCCCGGCCGGGGCCAACCGAACTCGTCGGATTCGAAGCCCGTCTCGACTAGCGGAACGAAACGAATGTGGAGTTGGCGGAGAGAGAGGGATTCGAACCCTCCACGGCACCACGCTAGTAAAGGCTCTCCTCTGAGAGTGTAGCTCAGGGGTCCCCTCTGGGCCCCTGAAATCCCCAGATTTGCCACTGGATTTGCCACTAGGGTTTGCCACCAGGATCACGAAGCCGTAGTGTCCAATTTCTCGATCGGGCATCTACGTAGCAGCCTGGTAGTAGAAGCTCAACATGTCACCCAGGCGCTGGCGGCGCCGAATTAACTCCCCCGGCGTAAGTGCCCTCGCCTGTGGCTGATCAGTCGATTACCAAGACCCTGGTGATTGCGCTCGGAGTGATAATGGGCTAGGAACTCGGAGATCGTTCCACGCAAGGGCCCCTGCCCCAAGAGGATCATCCGGTCCAGGCACTCTTCCTTGATCGAGCGCACGAAGCGCTCCGCAAATGCATTCTAATTGGGTGATCGTGAAGGCCGCCGGATCACCGCGGTTCTGGACTCCGCGATCAAACGTCGGAACTGGGCGGTGTACGTCAAGAAATCCGCAGCCACGATGCTCCGCCAGTGGGCTTTGAGAAACACCGACCAAGACGTGCGCCCCGCTCGGGCGCCGGCTCAATGCCCTCTCCTGGTGGTATTTCGCGTCTGCGGGCGACCCGGCGTGGATTCGGGAACCTGCTTTAACCAGAGTTCGAGTCCTCGCCACGGGGACCTGAAAGCTTCATAACGGACCTGACCCTGCCGGCCGACGTGCTTCATTGGCGACGGCGGTCATGGATGCCGTTGTCCGAGCTCACCGACCGAAGCGGAGCGGGGCGCGGGTCCCGTGGTCTCCGGCGCGCCCAACGCCGCCGCGGCGATGCAAGCGCACTAACGAAGAAAATCAGCGTCGCGAGCAGAACGATGGTTGCCCCCGAAGCGGTATCGAGCACATAGGAGAGGAGCAGCCCGCTGATTGCGCTCATCACGCCGATCAGGACGGCCAGCGCCATCATGCGCCGGAAATCCTCGGTCAGCTGGTAGGCTGCCGCGGCCGGCGTCACGATCAACGCTGACACGAGTACGATGCCGACGACCTTGATCGACACCACGACGGTGAGCGCAACGAGGCTGATGAGCAGGAAGTAGATCTTTCCTGCCGGCACGCCCGTGACTTGCGCCATCTCCGGGTCGAAGGTCACGAAGAGCAGCTCCTTGAAAAAGAGCGCCACGACGAGCAGGATGCCTGCCCCCAGTCCGAGCGTGATCCAAAGGTCCTCCCGCGTGACCGCCAGGATGCTGCCGAAGAGGTAGCCGAACAGATCGACGTTGTAGCCGTGCATCAGGCCGATGAAAAGGATGCCAAGCGCCATCGTCGAGGCGAAGAAGATCCCGATCGCGGTGTCCTCTTTTAACTGACCCTTGCGCGCGACCAGCCCGATGCCCCAAGCGGTCGCGAGGCAAAACCCGATGGCGGAGAGCACCGGATTGACGCCGAGAAGGAAGCCGAGCGCCACGCCGCCGAAGCTTGCGTGCGCGATCCCGGCCCCGATGAAGGACAGGCCCTTCAGTACGACATAGACCCCGATGATCGCGCAAACCGCCCCGATCACCGCGCCGGCGACGAGCGCGCGCTGCATGAACGCGTACTCGAGGATCTCCATCGTCAGCGCTTCTCGACGACGATGTGCGGCACGCGCCCGTGATGCAAGAACATGGCCTCGCAGCCGTACATCTGTTCCAATGCGTCCGATGCGAGCACCTCTTCCGGACGGCCGTGCGCGACCAGGCGCCGGTTGATGCATGCCACGCCGTCCGCGTAGGAGGCGACCACCCCGACATCGTGGGAGACGACGACGACGGTGATCCCGGTCTCGTGCAACGCGCGCAGCAGCTCGTACAGGCTCTCGGTGGCGGCGACATCCACGCCGGTTGTCGGTTCGTCGAGGAGGAGGAGCTCTGGGTCGGAGGCGAGCGCTCGGGCGAGGAACACGCGCTGCCGCTGACCGCCCGACAGGCGTGCGATCGGGCGATCGGCGAGGTCCGCGACGCCCACCCGTTCCATCGCGCGCCGCGCGGCGGCGCGGTCGGCGCCCGAGGGGCGCCGTGCGAGACCGATGCGTCCGTAGCGACCCATCAGCACGACTTCGCCGGCCCGAACCGGAAAGATCAGATCGACCGATGCCCCTTGCGCGCAGTACCCGATGCGGCGCCGTTCGCTGTGGAGCTGCCACGGCGCCCGCCCGAAGACGCGCACCTCGCCGCGCACAGGGCGCACCAGCCCGAGGACGACCTTAAGCAGCGTGGTTTTGCCCGAGCCGTTCGGCCCGATGACGGCGAGAAACTCCCCGCGCGAGACCTCCAGGCTCACGTCTTCGAGAACGAGCAGGTCTCCGTAGGCAACGCAGACGCGGTCCAGTTGCACAACGGTCTGGTTTGCCATGAGTGAGCTACCGGAGGGCCTTACTGATCTGGGCGAGGTTGGAGCGCATCAGATCGAGATAGGTGGCAGGGGGCTTCCCGAGCGGGTCGAGCAGCAGCACCGAGGCACCGCTTTCTTCCGCGATGGCCCTGGCGGCGTTGGCGGGAAACTGCGGCTCGGCGAAAATGGCCCTGGTCCCAATCGCTCTCGCGGTGCGGATGATGTCGGCGATCTCGGCCGGGGAGGGTTCCCGGCCCGGCGTGCGCTCGATCACCGCGGCCTGCTGGAGCCCGTAGTCCCGCGCGAAATAGGCCCATGCGGCGTGAAACGCGATGAACTTGCGTTGCGAGAAC
>DATJVW010000165.1:0-2134 GCA_035501675.1 Burkholderiales bacterium | reverse complement strand
CGTCGTCTTGCCTGCGCCGTTGGGACCGATGAGGCCGACGATCTCGCCGATGTGTACATCGAAGGACACGCCGTCAAGGGCGACGATGCCGCCAAAGCGCACGCTGACTGCTCGCACCGACAGCAAGGGGCCGCGCGCGCCTGACGCCAGGGGTGAGCGCAAGAGGTCCGGAGTGACAGAAGCTTGTGGCCCGGCTCCCGCGAGTGACACGGCTCCCCCTTTTCTGGTGCGCCGCCCTCAGACCCGCGGTTAGCCGGGCGCGGCGGCATTTTGCGCTGGATACTGACACAAACGGTTTTCCCGGTAAAGCCAACCGCCCGTTGCGTTTTCACCCGTGGCGCGGCCCTCATCGCGCTCGAAGGGACGTAACATATGAGCAAAACGATCATTACCTGCTGCACGGGAGAGGAGAGCATGGAGCCGCGCCACTACAACTTTTGGCCCAAGCAACTGCCGAAGAAGCTGACCTACCCGCAGACCAGCCTCTACTACAACCTGGAGGTCTCGGCCAGGCGCTACCCGGATAAGCGCCTGCTGGTCTACTACGATACCCCGCTGACCTTCCGCGATACCAAAGAACACGTCGACGCACTCGCCGGATTCCTGCAGCAGCGTTGTGGCGTGACGCGCGGCAGCCGCGTACTGCTGTTCATGCAGAACAGCCCGCAGTTCATCATCGGCTACTACGCGATCCTTCGCGCCGACGCTATGGTTGTGCCGGTGAACCCCATGAACCTCACCGAGGAGCTGAGTCACTACGTCGCCGACAGCGACGCCGTCGCGATTCTCGCTGGTCAGGAGCTTTTTGCGCAGGTCAGGCCGCTCCTGGGGTGCACCGGCCTGCGCCACGCGGTGGTTGCGGCCTACTCCGAGTATGCCGCGCAGCCCACCGATCTCGACCTTCCCGAAGCGGTCCGACTGCCGCGCCAGCCCATCGCCGGCCCCGGCGTCACGTTGTGGCGCGATGCGCTGGGTGCGGGGTTCGCGGCCGGGCCCCACCTGGCCAGGCCCGACGACCTGTGCGTGATGCCCTACACGTCGGGCACCACGGGCAGACCGAAGGGCTGCATCCACACCCATTCCACGGTGATGAGCACCATCGTATCCGGCGCGCTGTGGTTCGGCGTCAACCCTGAGGCCACCCTGCTCGGCACGCTTCCGCTGTTCCATGTGACGGGCATGCAGGGGAGCATGAACCAGCCTGTGTTCACTGGCGGCACCGTGGTGCTGATGACAAGATGGGACCGGGACACGGCCGCGCGGCTGATCGAGCGGTACAAGGTAGACGGCTGGACCAACATCTCGACCATGGCGATCGACTTCATGGCCAACCCCGATCTCGCGAAGTACGACCTGTCCAGCCTGTCGCGTATCGGCGGGGGTGGCGCGGCCATGCCTGAGGCTGTGGCGAAGCGGCTCAAAGACCTCACCGGGCTCGACTACATCGAGGGCTATGGGCTGTCTGAAACCATCGCGCCCACGCACATCAACCCGCCTGACCGGCCCAAGCGGCAATGCCTGGGCATCCCCATCTGCGACACCGACGCGCGTGTGATTAACCCCGACACCCTGGAGGAGCTGGGCCCGGGGGCCGTGGGCGAGATCGTGTCGAGCGGGCCGCAGATCTTCCAGGGTTACTGGAAGCAGCCGGACGCGACCGCCGCCTGTTTCATAGAGCTGGACGGCAAGCGGTTCTTCCGCACGGGAGATCTAGGCAGATACGATGAGGAAGGCTATTTCTTCATCGTCGACCGGCTCAAGCGCATGATCAACGCCTCCGGCTACAAAGTCTGGCCGGCCGAGGTGGAAGCGATCCTCTACGGTCATCCCGACGTTCAGGAGGCCTGCATCATCGGGAGCCTCGACGCCCATCGGGGAGAGACGGTAAAGGCCCTGATCGTGTTGAAGGCGGGTCGACGCGGCGGACTCGACGCGGAACAGATCATCGCTTGGTGCCGCGACCACATGGCGGCCTACAAGATTCCGCGCGTTGTCGAATTCGCCGACAGCCTGCCCAAGTCCGCTACCGGCAAGGTCCAGTGGCGCCTGCTGCAGGAGCGCGAGAACCAAGGGACCGCTGCTTGAGGTCATGGAACCCAAGGACTACCCGAAGGTCTGGCCCAAGCAGCATCCG
>DATJVW010000164.1:0-8696 GCA_035501675.1 Burkholderiales bacterium | reverse complement strand
CTTCGAGGTTGAAACCGCGCCGAATACGCCGCCCTGCATCTTCACCATCTTGATCGCCGCGAGGTAGTTGCCGTAGTCGGTGGCGCCGGTGCAGTCCTCCAGCAGCAGACACTCGAAGCCGCGGTCGTTGCCTTCGCGCATCGTGGTATGGACGCACACATCGGTCGTGATGCCGGTGAGCACGAGGTTGGCGATCCCGCGCGTGCGCAAGATCAGCTCCAGATCGGTGGCGCAGAAGGAGCCCTTGCCGGGCTTGTCGATGACGACCTCGCCGCTGGCGGGGGCCAGCTCGGGAATGATCTCCCAGCCCGGCTCGCCCCGGATCAGGATCCGGCCACATGGACCTTGATCGCCAATGCCGGCCCCGATGCGGCGCGAGCGCCAGCGCTTGTTCTCGGGGAGATCGGACAGGTCGGTTCGATGCCCCTCGCGCGTGTGGATGATGTGAAACCCGGCGTTGCGCATCGCGCCCAAGACGCTGCGGATGGGTTCGATAGGCGCGCGTGTGAGCGAGAGGTCGTAGCCCATCTTGTCCACGTAGCCGCCCTTGCCGCAAAAGTCGATCTGCATATCGATGATGATCAGCGCGGTGTTTTGCGGGCGCAGGTCGCCGTTGTAGGGCCACGGATAGGGGTCGGCCGTCACATAGCGCCCGGGCGCGGCGCGCGTCTCGTCAGGCATACTGGCGCATCTCCACCCGCTCGGGTTGATATTCGCGGGTCGGCGCGGCGAAGCCACAACTCGTGCCGTCGGTGACCAGGACCTCGCTTTCCCAGGGCAACCGGTAGCGTCCGGCTACCATGTCTTTCATGTAGGTGTACGGGCAGTCGCGCGCGCCACCCTTCACGGCCACGTAGCCGCGGTGGCCCAACTGGTAAATGTTGTTCTCCACCCCCCACGTGCGTCGCGCCTCACGCACCAGATCCGGCCGCAGCTCGCAGGTGATGATCTCGTCGGGGCGGTGGCTGCCCTCGGCGAGCGGCGTCCCGTCGAAGTTGACGAAAGTACCCTCGCCCATGGAATCGAACGTGCCATCGGACCCGCACATGCACACGCTGGCCGTGTACATCAGATTGCAGAAGGCGTTGGCCTGATTGGTGACCTTCCACGTGTGGCGGATCGGCGCGGTGTAACCGGCGGTGCGGAGCATGATCTCGGCGCCCTTGTAAGCGGCCTCGCGCGCCATTTCCGGGAACATCCCGTCATGGCAGATGATCAGCGCGATCCTCGAGCGATTGGGGCCGTCGCAGACCGGAATCCCGAGGTCGCCCGGCTCCCAGGGTTCGACCGGCACCCACGGATGCAGCTTGCGGTAGTACAGCTGGATGGCGCCGTGGTCGTCGATGATAATGCCGCTGTTGTACGGATTGCCGCGCGGGTTGAGCTCCATGATCGAGAAGCATCCCCAGATCCGGTTCTCGACGCACGCGCTCTGGAACGCGGCCACTTCCGGCCCTTCGAGCCGGGACATGATCTGCGGATTCGTGTCCATCGACAGGCCGTGCAGCGAGTACTCGGGAAACACCACCAAGTCCATGGTCGGCATATTGCGCCGTGCCTTCGCGACCATGGCGCAGATCCTCGCCGTTTGCGCCGTCAGATCCGCGGGCGTTTGCACCACCGGCAGCTGGAGCTGCACCAGACCGAGCACCACGCCGTTTGGAGATTTGTTCAGTCCACCCAGTCCGCTCATGGATAACCCCCGTGACTCGTGATTCGTGGTTCGTGATTCGTGGTTCGTGATTCGTGGTTCGTGTTTCGTGGCTCGTGCTTCGTGGCTCGTAAAGTCCAGACCGTGCCCCGACCTTCACCCCTTACACTCATTCACCCTTCACTCATTCACCCTTCACTCGTTGACGCTGCGTCAACGCGTGACGCTCAACTCCCCGGGCGCCCCTGCCAGATTACGACGCGGCGAACAGGTCGCGATCATGATGGCGAGAGTCAAGACGTAGGGCGCAGCGTTGAACAAATAGAAGCCGCTGGTGATGCCCACCGATTGCAGCGCCGGCCCCAGCGCGCCGGCCCCGCCGAACAGCAGCGCGGCATAGAAGCAGTACAGGGGCTGCCAGCGCGCGAAGATCACCAGGGCAACCGCCATCAAACCCTGACCGCTGGAGAGGCCTTCGTTCCAGCTTCCGGGGTAGTAGAGCGACAGGAACGAGCCGCCGATGCCGGCCAGGAAGCCACCCGCCGCCGTCGCAAGGACACGCACCCGGTCCACGTTGTAGCCCATGGCCCGTGCGGCTTCCGAGCTGTCGCCTACGACGCGCACCACAAGCCCCCAGCGCGTATTGCGGAACGCCCACGCCAACGCCAGGGCCAGGGCAACGCCGACGATGAACAGCACGTTCACCTGCAGAGCGGACTGGACTTGCGGCGAGCTGGCCCAGTCGCCTAAATGAATCGCCGGCAGCGTCGGCGCTTTGGGCTGCACGAAAGGCTTGCCGAGAAAGAACGCGAGTCCGGTGCCGAACAACATGAGCCCGATGCCGACCGCGATGTCGTTGACCCTGGGCAGGCTGCATATCGTTCCGTGCAGCAACCCGAGCAGGAGGCCGGCCACCCCCGCCACCAGCACGCCGAGCCATGGGCTGCCGGTCAGATAAGAGACGCCGTAGCCGCTCATCGCGCCCATCACCAGGATGCCTTCGAGCCCCAGGTTGATGCGGCCGCTCTTCTCGGTCAAACACTCGCCCAAGCTCACGAACAGGAACGGCGTGCTGACGCGGATGGCACCGCCCAGAACCGCGACAGGAACACCCCACCATCCCAGGTCCACTGACCCCTCAGCTCTCGACACGAAGATGCGTCATCTACGTTGCTCGCGCGGCTGGAATAGGCGGAGCCGGCCGTACAGCGTCTCGGCTGCGAGGATGACCATGAAAGCGATCCCCTGCAGCACCAGGACGGTCGCGTCGGGTAGATCCAGGCGCCGCTGCAGCAGTCCGCCGCTGGCGCCAATGCCGCCGACCAAAACCGCGACCGGGACGACGGCGATCGGGTTGTGCCTTGCGATGAAGGAAACCAGGATCCCTGCATAGCCGTAGCCCGCGATGAGCGAAGCGTTGGCGCTGCCGTGAACGGCGGCCACCTCCACCATCCCGGCCAGGCCTGCGGCCGATCCTCCCAGGAAACAGCTCACCAGCACCAGCCAGCCAACGCGCAACCCCGCGAGGCGCGCGGCGCGCACGTTGCCCCCGACGATCCTCAAGGCGAATCCAAGCACGGTATAGTGCACCAGCACGTAGCACAGTGCGCAAAACGCCACCCCATACGCGAGGCCCCAATGCACGTCCATGCCGGGCAGGTGGCCGACCATCAACGCTTCCCCAATAGGCCGGGTGGAGGGCTTGTTGAGGCTGCCGGGGTCGCGCAGCGGCCCTTCGACGAAGTGGTTGAACAGCGCGATAGCGATGTAGGTGAGAAGCAGGCTGCTGATGGTCTCGTTCACGCCGCGGTAATGGCGCAGCGCGCCGGCGAGCGCGATCCACGCACCGCCCACGAACATCGCCGTCAGTGCCATCCCGATCTGTGCCGCGAGCGGTGAGGCACCCGAGGCCGCGTGCCCCACCACCGCTGCCGCGAGTCCGCCCAGCACCAGGGCCCCTTCGCCGCCGATGACGATCAGACCGGCCTGCGCCGGCAGCGCGACGCACAGCGCGGTCAGGATCAGCGGCGCCGCCCGCTGCAGCGTGTTCTGCCAGGCAAAGCCACTGCCAAACCCGCCCCGGTAGATCAGCGCATAGACATCGAGCGGATTCTTCCCGGTCAAGGCCATGAAGACGCCGAATAGGACCATCGCCACCACGAGCGCGCCCACCGGAATGGCGACCGACTCCGCGGCGCGGCGCAGTCGGTCGCCCGGGAAAGCGGCGGCGCCGGCCCTGCCGGCGGGGAGCGCTATGGATCCATCCATGGGTATCGGTGCGAAATCGATCGACCCCGCCCGCCGCGCCCTATCTCAGACCTTGCCGACGACGCCCTCCACGAGGTAGTTCATCTGCTCCAGCACGAGGTCGGTCTGGCCTTCCTGCGTACCGGAAGCGATTACTGTCTTGCCGGTGTTGTCCTTCAGCGGGCCCTTGAAGATGACAAATTCGCCCTTTGCCATCTTGGTCTTGATTCCGTCCGCGTTCTTGCGGGCGCCCTCCGATACCGCCTTCCCGTAGGGCGAAGGCTTCACGTAGCCCTCCTTGAGCCCGCCGCGCAGGAAGTTGTTCATCGGCCTGCCTTCCATGACGGCCTTCACGTGCTCGGTATAGGGGGTGATCCAGTTCCACTCCGCGCCGGTCAGGTAGGCGCGCGGCGCCAGTGCCGACTGGTTGGCGTGGTAGCCGCAGACGTAGATGCCGCGCCGCTCGCAGGTCTCCACCACCACCTTGGGGCTGTCCACATGCATGGTTATCACGTCGACGCCCTGATCGATCAGGCTGTTGGCCGACTCGGCCTCCTTGACCGGCATCGCCCAGTCACCGGTGAATATCACGGCGGTGGTGATGTCGGGCTTGACGCTCTTGGCACCCAGCGTGAACGCGTTGATGTTGCGCAGGACCTGCGGGATAGGCTTGGCGGCGACAAAACCGAGCTTCTTGCTCTTCGTCGTATGGCCGGCTACCACGCCGTTCAGGTACTGGCATTCGTCGATGTAGCCGAAATAGCTGCCGGCGTTCTTCGGCAAGCCCTCCTTCCACAGGCCGCCGCAATGCGCGAAGCGGACCTTGGGATACTTCTCCGCCATCTTGATCACGTGCGGATCGAAGTAGCCGAAAGAGGTCGGGAACAGCAGCACCGCGCCGTCCTGCTCGATCATGGAGGCCATGGTTTTCTGTACGTCCACGGTCTCGGGGACCTTCTCCTCCTCCACGACCTTGACGCCCGGCATCTTCTTGATCTGGGCCGCCGCCTGGGCCTGCGCCTGGTTGTAACCGTAGTCGTCTTTGGGACCCACGTAGATCACACCGACCACCACATCGGCAGGCAAAGCGCGCCCGACTAACCCGGGCCCGAGAGCGGTCCCGACGCCTGCAGCGGCAAGGGCTTTGATCAGGTCGCGACGCGTCGTGCTGGGATGCTTCTGAGACATAGCTGAGGCCTCCTTTCTTCGAGACTGTTGAATGGGTGCGGACGGCGTTCGGTGGCATGCAGGACCGGCTCGCGCTCCTGCACACCATCTTGTATGCAGGCCGGTGTGCAAGCCGCGTACCACGGTCGCCGGGACCCGTGCAGCGCACTTAAGTGCAGATGGCAGCACGAATTTCGCGTCGCCACAAACAGGGGGTCAGGGCCTGCAACGCTTTGCGTCGGTGCGTTTAGGCGGTTCCTTGCTCCATGTCGGTGCAACCGGGACTGCGGCCAGCTTGAGAACCGCAAGCAGCGACCGCATTTTTCCCCTGGATCCTGTGGAGAAGACCGTGACACGCAGCCAGAAAAGCAAGCCGCGCCTGTTCCTGGTAGACGACTTGGATCGGGAAGCAGAGTCTCCCGGCGCGCCGCGGCGGCGCGAACTGAGCGATGGAGTGCTGCTCGATGCTTACTCGCGGGCTGTGGTGAGCGCCGCCGACGCGGTCAGCCCCGCGGTCGTGAGGATCGACGTCTCCAAGCGCGCCTCGGGCCCCGGGCCACAAGAGACACGCGGCAGCGGGTCGGGCTTCGTATTCACCCCGGACGGTCTGATCCTGACCAACAGTCATGTCGCCGGTGGCGCCTCGCGGATCGATGTCACCCTTTCGGACGGCCAGCGCTTCGACGCCCACCTGATCGGCGACGATCCGCACACCGACCTGGCGGTGATCAAGATCTCCGGGCCCAAGCTGGCGACGGCTGCGCTGGGCAGCTCGCGCAACGTCCGTGTGGGCCAGCTCGCGATCGCCATCGGCAACCCCTATGGCTTCGAGTGCACCGTCACGGCCGGCGTGGTGAGCGCGCTGGGCCGCAGCCTGCGGGCGCAGTCCGGCCGCCTGATCGACGACGTGATCCAGACCGATGCCGCGCTCAACCCGGGCAACTCTGGGGGGCCGCTGGTGAACTCGAACGGTGAGGTGATCGGCGTGAACACCGCGATCATCATGCCGGCCCAGGGCATCTGCTTCGCCACCGCCATCGATACGGCTAAAGTGGTGGTGGGCCAGCTGCTGCGTCACGGCCGCGTGCGACGCAGCCACATCGGCGTAGCCGGGCAGAACGCGCCCCTGGCGCGACGGGTGGTACGCTACTTCGACTTGCCGGTGGAGACCGGGGTGCGGGTCATGTCGGTGGAGCCCGGCAGCCCCGCCCTGGAGGCGGGCCTGGAGGAAGGCGACGTGATCGTGGCGTGGGACGAGAACCCCGTTCCGAGCATCGATGCGCTGCACCGCCTGCTCACCGAGCAGTACGTTGGCGCCAGCGCCGAGGTCACCCTCCTGCGCAGGGCACAGAAACTGACGCGCACGATCCGGCCGACGGAATTGAAGGCGCGCTAAGCCGGTCCGGGGCCCAGCACGGGCGCGGTCAGCGGCGCTCTGATGACGTGCTGTTTCGTCATGTGTTCCGCGAACGCCTCGGGCGACAGGGGCTTGCCGAACAGGAAGCCCTGCGCGTAGTTGCATCCGTACTGGTTAAGGAAGGAGAGCTGGGTATCGTTTTCGACGCCTTCGGCGATGACCTCGATGCCGAGGCTGCGGGCGAGCCCGATGATGGCGCGCACGATGGCTGCGTCGTTGCTGTCGGTGTTGATGTCCCGGACGAAGGATCGATCGATCTTGAGAATGTCCAGCGGCAGGCGCTTCAGCGCGCTCAGGCTCGAATAGCCCATGCCGAAGTCGTCGATCGAGATCGACATCCCGTACGACTTCAGCCGCTCCAGGGTGGATATCGAGGCCTCGGCGTCGTGGATGATCGCGCTCTCGGTCAGCTCGACCTGGATCAGCTTCGGATCCACGCCCGACTCCGTGGTCACCGCCACGACCACATCGGCCAGGTTGCGATGGTGGAACTGACGCGGCGACACGTTGACCGACACCTGGAGCGCGAAGCCTTCACGCTGCCAGGCGCGGAGTTGCTTGCAGGCGGCCCCCAGCACCCACTCGCCAAGCGGGACGATGAGGCCCGACTCCTCGGCCACCGGGATGAACTTCGCCGGCGGAATCAAGCCCAGGCTGGGGTGTTGCCAGCGCACGAGCGACTCGACGCCGACTACTCGGTTGGTGGCGAGGTCGATGATGGGCTGATAGAGCAGGCGCAACTCGCCGCGCTCGATCGCCCGCCGCAGCCCGCTTTCCAGCATCACCTTCTCGCGCACTTCGCGGTTCAGCTCCTCGGTGAAGTAGCGGTAGCTGTTGCGGCCGGCTTCCTTCGCGCTGTACATGGCCCTGTCGGCGTGCTTGAGGAGCTCGTCGGGGTCGGAACCGTCGCGCGGAAAAAGGCTGATGCCGATGCTGGCCGAGACGTAAAGCTCCTGCTCGCCGTCGCTGAAGGGACGCGAGAACTCGCTCAGCACGCGCTGCGCGACCTCGCTCACCACCTGAGCATTGCCGGCGTCGGGGAGCATGATGGTGAATTCGTCGCCGCCCAGGCGCGCAACGGTGTCGGTGTCGCGCAGACAACTCGTCAAGCGCTCCGCCACCCGCCTGAGCAGCGTGTCGCCGATGACGCGCCCGAAGGAGTCGTTCACGGTCTTGAAGCGGTCGAGGTCGATGAACATCAACGCGACCTGTCCGCCGCCGCGCCGCGCCTGACCGATGGCCTGGTGCAGCCGATCCTGCATGAGAACGCGGTTGGGCAGCCCGGTCAGCCCGTCGTGTTGCGAGAGATACTGAGCGCGTTTCTCGGCCTTGTGCCGCTCCGACACGTCGCGCGAGGTGATCACCACGCCGCGGATGCCCGGGTGATCCAGGAGGTTGCTGCCCAAGGCTTCGAGGTAGATCCAATGGCCCTTCGCGTGCCGGAACCGAAACTCGACGGGCGCCTTGGGCCCTTCACCCTCGAGCAGCTTGGCGAAGGCCTCGCGCGCACCCGTTACGTCCTTGGGATGGATCGAATCGAAGGGGATGCGCCCCACCAGCGCGCCCGGGGAGGAACCCAGCACGCGCGATGCCGAGGGAGACTCGTAGAGCGTGACGCCTTGCCGGTCGTGGACGGTGATGATGTCCTGCGAGTGCTGGACGAGGGCCCGAAAGGCCTCGTCGTTCGCATGCAGGACATCCTTTCTGCGCGGCCGCTGAACGCGTGCGCTGGAACGCGGGGCGCGGCGATCCGGTCCTGAGAGAGGTTGCTTATTGGGGATCACTGGTAAGCATCGCCGGAGCTCCCTCGGCGACAAACCGCGAACCTTGTTTCTAGTTAAGTTTATCTGTTAGCGTAGTTTCACAGGATTGTATGAAATGTCAATGAAATTGTGCCGGAGTTTGGCCGCTTCGCGTCGTTGCGGAGTGACGAATTGTTAAATGGGCTGGTCCTCGCCGATAAACCATCCGTTCGCCTCGAGGCGCACGCAAATAGGCGTAAGCCTGGCACCGGCGCACGGGCCATCGATGCAATCGCCGTCCTCGATGCGGAACATGGCGGTGTGATGCGCGCACATGAGCAGGGCCCCGTCGAGGATATGGAACAGCTCCGGCTCGTAGTTGAGCGGCAGTGAGAAGTGCGGGCAGCAATTGTGATAGGCGAGCACGCGCCCACCCACCCGGAACAGCACGATCCGGAACGCGTCCTTGCCT
>DATJVW010000163.1:0-20956 GCA_035501675.1 Burkholderiales bacterium | reverse complement strand
CTCACCAGCGGGCGCGACGTGCCCAACGAGGTGGCGAAGCGCTTGCGACACGCCGGGTTCGCCGTGGAGCTGAACGGCGATGGGGTATTGGCGGTGAAGCGGTGAGCGTTGCGGCCAGCCGACGCATGTTCGAATTCCATTGACTTGTCTCCAATACCAGCGTACAAGGAGTCCCGCAGGAGCTTTTAAGCCAGTCAGTTGGTCCTCTTACCCGCGTTCGCGGTCTTAGCCGATCTCCTTACTTCTCTTGAAGTCCCCACGTTCCGGGGCGCAAGTCCCATTTCGGCATTGCAAAGGAAGATCTAGATGAATGCAGGTACGGTTAAGTGGTTCAACGACGCGAAGGGGTTCGGCTTTATCACCCCTGACGGCGGTGGCAAGGACCTTTTCGCGCATTTCTCGGCGATACAGGACAGCGGGTTCAAATCGCTCAAAGAAGGGCAGCGCGTCACCTTCGACGTGACCAGCGGGCCAAAAGGCGAGCAGGCAAGCAACATCCGCCCCGAGTAAGTTCGCAACGCGCCGCAGAAGAAGCCCGGGCGACCGGGCTTTTTTTCATGGGAGGGAGGTCGCAGGCCCGCGCGGGGCCGGGTTCAGCGATTTTCTCCAAGTGACTGGATGGGGGGTTGGCACCGATGATGCTCGCTCGACACAAGGGCGCAAACAGCAGGCCGGGAGACGCGTTCAGCCAGCAGCACGAAACGTGGCGTCGGGCATACGCGGAGGCGCACAGCGTGCAGGAACGATTCCCGAAGATTGAGCAACTCGTTCTCGACATGGCGTTCACCGATCTCCAGAAGATCGGAAGGTATTCTCCACAGATGCGCAGTTTTTGCGCCTCGGCGAAGGCTTTCTTCGCGATCGCCTGCCCGCGGACGCTTTGCCTCGACGGCGGCTTCGACCTCGATTCCATTCTCCTCACCATGCTCGGCAGCGGGGCAACCACGTCGATCGGGACCTTGGAATGCCGTGGTTGGGTGACGCCGGCGCGCGCCGAGAACGCGCGGTGCCTTCTGCAAATGCAGTATCGGCTTCAGGCCCACTACGACGCTCCGCAGGCGAGCTCGACGAACTAACGCACCAACCGCGAGCGCGTCCGAGGTGTGACCTCCTGAGTCCCGTTGCGCGCTGCGCCTGCTTGCGTATGCTCGCGCGCTGGTTGCGGCCGCTGTTTAGCCAGGAACGCGTGAGTCGCGTGTCCCTCTTCGCCAGCGCTCTGGGATCACTCGGATGAAGCCCCCAGCTCCGTCCACGCTTGGACGCAGGGGCGTAACGCATCGCGCCATCCTGGCGATCGCGGGGCCCATCATGATCTCGAACGTGTCGACGCCGCTGCTCGGTGTGGTCGATACGGGGGTGGTGGGGCAGCTGCCGGATCCCGCCTACATCGGTGCGGTGGCTTTGGGCGCGCTGGTCTTCAATTTCGTGTTCTGGGGGTTCGGCTTCCTGCGCATGGGGACCACGGGCCTCACTGCGCAGGCGTTCGGCGCTGCCGACAGGGCAGAGATTCGCGCGAGCCTCGGGCGTGCGGTGCTGATCGCGCTCGCCGTCGGCACGGGTCTGATCGTTGCGCAGTGGCCGATCCGCGAGGTTGCCTTCGCGCTGCTCGAGGGCAGCTCGAGAGTGGAAGGACTGGCGCGCGACTATTACGACATCCGGATCTGGGCCGCGCCGGCCACGTTGACCAACTATGCGTTGCTCGGCTGGTTCATCGGTCTGGGCCGTACGCGCGTCGCGCTCGCCCTGCAGCTCGTGCTGAACATCACCAACATGCTGCTGGATGCTCTTCTTGTCCTCGGGCTCGATCTGGGCGTGAAAGGCGTGGCGTGGGGCACGCTGGTGGCGGAGGTGGTGGCCGCGGCGACGGGGCTGGTACTCGCGGCCCGTCAGCTGCGCGGCTTCGGCGGCCGGTGGGATGCCGTCCGGCTCCTGGCGGCGGAGCGCATAGGGCGGACTGTAGCTGTCAACCGCGACATCATGATCCGCTCGCTGGCACTAATCTTCATCTTCTCATGGTTCATGGGGCAGGGGGCGAAGCAAGGCAATGCGATCCTGGCCGTGAACGCTGTGCTGATGAACATCGTCGCCGTGGCGGCGTACTTCCTGGACGGGCTGGCGTTCGCGGCCGAAGCGCTGGTGGGCAAGGCAGTGGGCGAAGCGAATCGCGCCGGTCTGTCCGCTGCCGCACGAATGACCACCTGGTGGGCGGCCGGCGTGGCAGTGCTGGCTTCGGTCGTGGCGATGCTGCTCGGGCCGACGATCGTCGGCTGGTTGACGGTGGACGAGACCGTTCGTGCGGCTGCACGCGTCTATCTGCCTTGGGCGGCGCTCGTACCGCTCGCGGGCGTGTGGTGCTTTCAGCTCGATGGGATCTTCATCGGCGCGACGCGCGCAGCCGAGATGCGCAATGCGATGTTGATGTCGGTGGTGATCTTTCTGGTCGGCTGGTGGCTTCTGAGGCCGTGGGGCAACCACGGGCTCTGGGCGGCTCTGTACGTGCACTACGCCGCGCGGACCGGAACGCTGCTGTGCTACTTTCCGGCGCTGCTGCGGTCGGTGCCGGTATGAGCATGCGAAACGGCGGTGTTACCGACAAATCCGGCGCCAAGGCGCGTGCGCCCATCGGCGAGGACTCGAATGCGAGTTGGAACGCACTCTTAAAACGTCTGCAACAACGGAATGAGTCTTTTCTTGGTCCTGCGCAACGTCACGAACTCCTCGGCACTCACGGGCCGACTGAAATGGAAACCTTGGCCTTCGCCACACTGCTGGCGCTGAAGGAACGCGAGCTGCTCTCCTGTCTCGATCCCCTCGGCGACAACCCTCTGCTTGAGCGTTTTCCCCATGCTGATGACTGCGCTGACGATCGTGTCGTCAAGTGAGCCGGCGGTGATCTCGCGCACGAACGACTGATCGATTTTGAGGGTGTCGATCGGGAACTGCCGCAGATAGCTCAGGCTGGAATAGCCGGTGCCGAAGTCGTCGATTGCCAGCCGCACGCCTATGGATTTGAGTGCATTGAGCGCGGGCGCCGTGGCCTCGGCATCCTGCATGAGGACGCTTTCGGTGAGCTCGAGCTCGAGATAGCGGGGATTCAAGCGCGTCTCCTTGAGCATAGCGCGAACACCCTCGAGAAAGTCCTTGCTCTGGAACTCCACCGCGGAGATGTTCACCGCAACGGGCAGCGGCGGCAGACCCGCATCGATCCACGTCTGGGCTTGTCTGCATGCCTCGCGCAGGACCCACCGGCCGATCGGCACAATCAGGCCGCAGTCTTCGGCAATGGGCACGAACATCTTCGGGGAAATGAGTCCCCGCTCCGGATGCCGCCAGCGTATGAGCGCCTCGACTCCCGTGATTGCCCCGGTTTCAAGATTGATCTTCGGTTGATAGTGCAACACAAACTCGCGTCGCTGGAGGGCGCGGCGCAGGCTGCCTTCGAGAAAATGCCGCTCGAGCGCACGGACGTTCATGTCATCGGTGAAGAACTGGTAATTGTTCCGCCCTTTGTCCTTGGCGTGGTACATCGCGGTGTCCGCACACCTGATCAGCGTCTCCGCGTCTTGGCCGTCGTCGGGGAAGATGCTGATGCCTATGCTCGCGGTGACATGCAGCTCCTTCTCGGCGATGCTGTGCGGTGCCGCCAACGCCAGGAGCATCTTCTCCGCACTGAGGGCCGCATCCTCTGCGCGCCCGATCTCTGAAAGCAGTACCACGAATTCATCCCCGCCCTGGCGACTCACGGTGTCCGAGCCGCGTACACAAGCCACCAGGCGCTGTGCCACCGACTGAAGCAGTTTGTCGCCAATCGCATGTCCCAGGGAGTCGTTGATGTGTTTGAAGCGATCCAAGTCTAGAAACAGCACGGCGCGTTGCTTGCCGTGGCGACGGGCTAAGGAGATCGCGTTTGCAACGCGATCGCTGAACAGCACCCGGTTGGGCAGATCAGTCAGAAAATCGTGTTGGGCCAGATGAGCCATCTTTAGCGCGATGGCGCGGGCCGCGCTCACGTCGTGGAATACGATCACCGCACCGGTCACTTGCCCTTTCCGATCGTGAATCGGAGCGGCGGAATCCTCAATGGCGGATTCAAACCCGTCGCGCCGTATCAGGATGCAGTTCGCGCTCAGGCCCACGGTCTTGTCCTCTAGAACCGCTTGCGTCATCGGATTGGCCGCGCGTTCGCGTGTCGGGCCGTCGATGATTTGGAATACTTCGGCAAGGGGGCGGCCCTTCGCCTCCAGGAAGGACCAGCCCGTCATGCTTTCCGCGACTTGATTGAGATAGGTGACGTTGCCTGCCAGGTCAGTGCTGAGTACGGCGTCGCCAATCGAGTTCAGTGTGACTTGCGCGCGTTCCTTCTCCATGAACAACGCCTCCTCCGCCGCCTTGCGCTCGATCACGCTGCGGAGAATCCGCGGCAACCAGTAACCGTCGAGATGATCCTTCAGGAGATGATCCTGCGCACCACGCTGTGTGGCTCGCCAGGCGATGTCTTCATTTTCCGGGTTGGCCAGGACCAGGATCGGAACCAGCGGCGCGGTCTCGAAGAGCGCCTCGAACGTCTCGATCCCCTGGCTATCAGGCAGGAATAGATCGAGTAGGACCGCGGCTATTCTCTCCTTCCTCAGTCGGTTGACGCCGTCGCAGAGGCGGCGGACACGTTCCAGACGCCATTCGTTGTCGGTGAGATGAGACAGCGCCTTGCGAATCAACCTAGCATCGGCGTCGTCGTCCGAGATCAGAAGCACGGTGAGCGTGTTAGCGTTCATGGCAACGGGATCCAGAGAGATCTCCTTGACTCAAAGAGATCTGGTGAGGTTGCCTCCCATCGCTTGCGGGTCAGGCGCGTGAGCCCCAGTTGCTTCGCAGAGGTGGGGTCTCGCCCAACACCGGGAATGGCGGTTACAAGCCGTTCCGCTATGTATTGTTCTCTCAGGGCCTGGGGTGGGCTTCTGCTGTTGGCCCGAGCACTGCTTCACATGCGGCTGACGACCGGCGCGTATAGTAGCGGGACTAGCCCCACCTTATGCGCACCCGCCCATCTAGGCTAAGCTAAATCCCCCGCTCGTTCTGTGCGATAGCGCACATATGGTGGCGTCTGGTCAGCTTGGCGAGAGACGACTTCCCCCGGGTCTGCTATATGCGGAATTCGATCAAGAACGGGCCGCGCCGCCCGTTCGCCGCTTTGAAGGCGTCGGCAAAACTTTCGAGCGTTTCCATGCGCGTGGCCTCCACGCCCATGCCCTCGGCGAGCTTCATCCAGTCGAGCGTGGGCCGGGCGAGGTCGAACAGCTCGTTCGAGACGCGGCCCGGTTGTGCGGCCACCGCGAGCAGTTCGCCGTGCAGGATCTTGTAGATGCGATTGGCGAAGACGACGTTGATCACGTCGAGCTTCTCGCGCGCCTGGGTCCACAGCGCCTGCAGGGTGTACATGCCGGCGCCGTCGGCCTGCAGGCAGACGACCCTGCGCCCGGGGCAGGCGAGCGCCGCGCCGGTAGCGAGGGGAAACCCGATGCCGATCGCACCACCGGTGTTCTGCACCCAGTCGTGAGGGGCAGCGCCGAAGGTCGGGGCGAACAGCGCGCGGCCCGAAGTGACCGCATCCTCGGCGACGATGCAGTTTTCGGGCAGCAGCGCGGCCAGTGTGTGGGCGAAGGCTTCCGGCTCGAAGTTTCCGCGGACGGGCTGCGGTTTCGTTCCGCTGTCCGGAATGGGTACGTTCTCGGGAGCACCCAGCTCGTCGGCCAGCCATTCGAGCGCACCGACGGCGTCCTGCTCCGGCCGGGCAAGCACGTGCGTCTGTGCGTCCGGCGGTGAGACCAGGCTCGGCTTGCCGGGATAGGCGAAGAACGCGGTCGGCGGTTTCGCGCCGGCGAGAATCACGTGCCGGATCCCGGCGAGCACCTTGAGCGCGTTGTCCACCACGTAAGGAATGCGATCCACCGGCACTCGCCCGCGGCCGCGGACCATGTGCTGGATTTGGCTAGGTGTGCGCAGCTTCGCGCCGCTCGCGTGTGCGACGCGGTGAGCCGCACGGAGGCCGGCTTCGGACAAGGCCTGACCCGACAGGATCAGCATCGCCGGTTCACGGCTGCGCAGCGTCCGCGCGATCGTAGCCAGTATGTCGGGTGCAACGGCGGGACGGGCAGGGACCGGCAAACGTGCACCGACTTCACCGCCTTCGTTCCACGCCGTGTCCGCCGGCAGGATCAGCGTGGCGATTTGCCCCGGCGGGGTCATCGCCGCCTGTGCCGCCGCGGCGCCATCCGCGCCGACGCGTGCGGAGGAGGTGCTGGTGCGCACCCAGTGCGACACCGCGCGCGCGAGCCCCTCCGTGTCGGTGGTGAGCGGGGGGTCGTACGGGCGGTGGTATGTGGCGTGATCGCCCACGATGTTGAGCATCGGCGCATTGGCTCGCCGGGCGTTGTGCACGTTCGCGATGCCGTTCGCGAAACCGGGTCCGCAGTGCGTCAGCGTCGCGGCGGGCTTCCTTGCCATGCGCGCGTAGCCGTCGGCGCATCCGGTCACAATGGTCTCGGCCAGCCCGAGGACGCAGCGCATTCCCTCGACTTTGTCGAGTGCGGCGACGAAGTGCATCTCCGAAGTGCCGGGGTTGGCGAAACAGGTATCGATGCCGCTGGCGAGCAGCGTGCGGACGAGGCTTTCGGCGCCGTTCATGGGGAGAATCTTTTGGACTTGCTGGCGTGGATCGTCGAAGTATACGATGTGTTCGTTCCCTTGCCACCCACTGATGATTCCAGAGGAGATCTTCAATGATCAAATTTTATTTCAATGCGGCTCCCAACCCGATGAAGGTCGCGCTATTCCTCGAGGAGGCCGGCTTGGAGTACACGCCCATCCCGGTCGACACGCGCAAAGGGCAGCAGTTTTCCCCCGACTATCTGGCGGTGAATCCCAACGGCAAGGTTCCGGCAATCGTCGACGGGGATGCGACGGTCTTCGACAGCAACGCGATCCTTCTCTATCTCGCGGAAAAGACCAAGCTCTTCCTCCCGGAGCAAGCGGACAAGCCGGCCGTGCGCGGGGAGTTGCTGTCGTGGTTGATGTTTGTGGCAAGCGGGGTCGGTCCTTTCTCGGGGCAAGCGGTGCACTTTCGCCATCACGCGCCGGAGCCGAAGGAATACGCGTTCAACCGCTATGACTTCGAAGCCGAACGGCACTGGAAGATCGTCAACGAGCGACTCGGACGCCAGCCCTACATGGTGGGACCGAAGTACTCGATCGTCGACATGTGCGTGTGGGGTTGGGCGCGCCTGGTGCCGCATGTTCTCGGGAGTGCGGAAGCGTGGGGCAAGTTTCCACACCTCAAGCGCCTCGTGGACGAGATCAACGGGCGTCCGGCCGCGAGCCGCGTCGAGGCGCTGAAAAGCCGGCACACCTTCAAGGCCGAGATGGATGACGAGGCGCGGCGCTTCCTGTTCCCGCAGCTCGCCCGGCTGGCGAAATCGCCTGCGGCGGAACGCCGTTGAGAATCATCGGCGGCGGGTTCTGTACGACGTCAAAGCACGGACAACACCGCTGCTGCGAACTCCCGCGGGGCTTCCTGCGGGAGATTGTGACCCACCCGCGGGATCACCCTGCGCCCGTACCTGCCGCTGAAAAACCGCGCGTGGTGCTCCGACCCGCCCGAGGGCATGACCCCGTCGCAGCCGCCATCGAGCACGACTGTGGGCACCGAGATGCGGGGCTGGGTCGTGAGTTGGCGCTCGATGTCCTCCACCGTGGGATCTCCGGGCACGAGGCCGTAGCGGTGGCGGTACGAGTGGATGACCACGGGAACGAAGTCCGGATTGTCGAAGGACGCCGCCGAGCGCGCGAAGGTCGCCTCGTCGAAGACCCAGTTCGGCGACCAGAGTTTCCATAGCAACTTGCACAGCGCGCGGCGGTTCTGCTCGAGGCCGGCACGCCCGCGCTCACCGTGGAAGTAGTACTGGTACCAGTGGCGCAGCTCGTTCTCCGGCGCCGCGGGTTGGCTCGAGTTCGCGATGTCCTGGATGTTGTAGCCGTTGCCCGACACCAGTCCGCGCACGCGCTCGGGCCACAGTGCGGCAACGATGCAGGCGGCGCGCCCGCCCCAGTCGTAGCCGGCCAGCACTGCGCGCTCAGTCGCCAGTGCGTCCATCAGAACCAGCAGATCGCGCGCCAGCGCGGCTTGCTGGCCCGAGCGCGGCGTGCTCGCCGACAGGAAACGCGTGGGTCCGTATCCGCGCAGGTACGGCGTGATCACGCGACATCCTGCCGCGGTCAGCAGCGGTGTCACCGCGTCGTAAGCATGCGCGTCGTAGGGAAAGCCGTGCAGCAACACGACTGGCTCGCCGTGCGCGGGGCCCCCGTCTTCGTAGGCGACGCTGAGAACGCCGGCGTCAACTCGCTTCAACATGTGTCGCGCCTCTGAGCAGTTCCTGGGCCACGGAGCTTAACCCGGGCCGCAGGCGCATAGGAACCCGCCGCGGCGCACCGTGTCGAAGTTTGAAGTCGATCCGGTTCGACCGCGTCGTTCCCCTGAGGAGATCACCATGCCAGCCAAACCGAAGCCCATTCCCGACGACTATCGCGCCGCAACCCCCTACTTGTGCGTCAAGGGCGCAGCCAAAGCGATCGATTTCTATGTGCGCGCGTTCGGCGCGAAGGAGCAGATGCGGATGCAGCAGCCCGACGGCCGCATCGGGCACGCCGAAGTGCGCATCGGCGCCGCCCCGATCATGCTCGCAGACGAGTTCCCCGACATGGAGTTTCGCAGCCCGCAGTCGCTCGGCGGCAGCCCGGTCAATATCCTCGTCTACGTCGAGGACGTAGACGCGCTGGTGAAGCGCGCCGTCGCCGCGGGCGCGACCGTTACGCGACCCGTCGCGGATCAGTTCTACGGCGATCGCCTGGGATCGCTAAAGGATCCGTTCGGTCATTCGTGGTCTTTCGCTACGCGGATCGAAAATCTGTCGGCCGAAGAAATCCGCCGTCGCGCCCCGAAAGCCGCAGCCTAGAACCTAGCTTCTATTGAGGTTTGCGGAATTGGCTAACTAAAGATTCGTCGTCCCGGTGAAAACCGCGCGGCTTACACCGTACGGTTTTCGCCGGAATGACGACCACCGAACCGCGCGTTGTTAGCCGCTTATGCAAGACTCAGCAGTGCCGGTAACGCAGTCCGGCGCAGCGCTACTGCTGCTGCATCCCCATGCCTTTGTGCTGGGCCTTCATGAACGCGTGAATCTCGTCCATGGATACGGTGCCGTCGTGATCGGCGTCGATGGTGTCGAAGTTCTTGGCGACGCGCGGCATTGCCTTGGCCTCTTCCTTGTCCAGCGTGCCGTCGTGGTCCGCGTCGGCGTTCTTGAAGGCCGCCTCACCCTTCTCGTGCATGGCTTTCACGGCGTGCTTCATGGACGCCTTGATCTCGTCCATCGACACGGTGCCGTCATGGTCGGTGTCGATTGCATCGAAGTGCTTGGCCACGCGCGGCATCGCCTTGGCCTCTTCCTTGTCCAGCGTGCCGTCGTTGTCCTTGTCGGCGGCCTTGAAGGCGGCTTCCATTTTGGCGGCGTGATCGTCCGCGAACGACACGCCCGGCAATGCGAGCACGGCGGCGAGGGCGAAAACGGAAGTGACAAGGCTGGCTTTCAGCATGATGGGCTCCTTGAGGTTGGAAAACACGACAACGTCGCGGCGCGCCGCGCGGTTGACTGAATGACGGGGCGCCGTTCCCAAGTCGATTGGACCGCGCTGATGAAGGAAAGTTGAAGCCGCACCGTTCCTGGCGAGGCAGTCGGCAGTCGCCCGGCAGGCGCTGGTCGGCGGGCTTTCTGTCAGCGAGGTGACAGCACAATACTATTTTCCGCGACGGGTCTCTTCTCCCACCGGATATGCGCAAAATAGTATCTAAAATCGCTGACCGGAGTATCAGACCGCCTTTCTGCCCCGCCTATCATAAGTGCCGCCGATGTGACCAACGGCCGCACCGGGTCAACCAAAAACTATTCGGAGGAGAGTTCCCATGAAGCTGAAATCAGGCCTCGCGCTGGCATTCGGACTCGCCGTTGCCGGTGTCTCGCACGCTGCCACCGAGCTCGTGATCGCCACCGTGAACAACGGTCACATGATCGAGATGCAGAAGCTGACCAAGTTCTTCGAGCAGGCCAACCCCGACATCAAGGTGAAGTGGGTGACGCTGGAAGAGGGGGTGCTGCGCCAGCGGGTGACGACGGACATCGCTACCAAGGGCGGCCAGTTCGACATCATGACCATCGGCATGTACGAGACGCCGATCTGGGGCAAGAAGGGTTGGCTGCAGGAGCTCAAGCCCGATGCCGCTTATGACATCGACGATCTTCTACCGGCGATGCGGCAGGGCCTGTCCGTCGACGGCAAGCTATACGCGGCTCCCTTCTACGGCGAGAGCTCCATGCTGATGTACCGCAAGGACCTCGCGGACAAAGCTGGCGTGAAGTTCTCCGAGCGTCCGACCTGGGAGCAGATCAAAGAGCTGGCCGCCAAGATCCACAATCCGCCTAACGTGTACGGCATCTGCCTGCGCGGCAAGCCGGGCTGGGGCGACAACATGGCGTTCCTGACCACGCTGGCGAATACCTATGGCGGACAGTGGTTCGACATGAGCTGGAGGCCGCAGCTCGAATCCAAGCCGTGGAAGGACGCCATCCACTTCTACGTGGATCTGCTGAACAAGTACGGCCCGCCCGGATCGTCGGCCAACAGCTTCAACGAGATCCTGGCGCTGTTCAACGAAGGCAAATGCGGCATGTGGGTCGATGCGACGATCGCGGCTTCGTTCATCAGCGATCCGAAGCAGAGCAAGGTAGCCGACAAGGTCGCCTTCGCGCAAGCCCCCATGGCGGTGACGCCCAAGGGCGCGAACTGGCTGTGGGCCTGGGCGCTGGCGATTCCCGCAGGTTCCAAGAACCAGGAGGCGGCGCAGAAGTTCATCGCGTGGGCCACCTCGAAGGAGTACATCAACCTGGTCGGCAAGGAAGCGGGCTGGGGCAGTATCCCCACGGGCACGCGCAAGAGCACCTACGCGAATCCGGATTTCCTGAAGGCCGCAAAGTTCGCAGCGGCAGAGAAGAAGGCGATCGACACCGCTAACCCCAATGACAGCACGCTCCCGAAATCGCCGTACGTCGGGGTGCAGTTCGCAGCCATCCCGGAATTTCAGGCCATCGGCATCGCGGTGGGACAACAGATGAGCGCTGCGCTGGCCGGCAAAGAGACCGTCGACCAGGCGCTGAAGACATCGCAGACCGCGGCAGACCGCGAAATGAAGAAGGCGGGGTACTACAAGTAGACTAGCGCTCCCTCACGCCGAGCCCTTCGACGTTGCCCGTGACCACTCCGCCGCGAGCGGCGGAGTCGAAGCGGGCAGCCGACTCCACCGGGAGCCACTCATGTTCCGACTCCGCTCTGCGACCCTCAACGCAAACGGTGCTGCCAGCGCGGCAACTCAGGTGGCCATACCTCGCCCGCGCGCTGAGGTGAACCGGTTCCTTCCCCGGGCACTGCTGGCCCCGTCGGTCGTTACGCTCTTCCTGTGGATGATCGTCCCGCTGGTGATGACGATCTACTTCTCGCTCATCCGCTACAACCTGATGCAGCCGGGCGAGACCGGCTTCATCGGCCTGGCCAACTACGAGTACTTCGTCACTGACCCGTCGTTCTGGGCGGCGATCGTCAACACGCTGCTTTTGCTCGGCAGCGTCATCGTCATCACGGTCGTCGGCGGCGTCGCGCTGGGACTGCTGATCGACGACCCCTTCCCCGGACGCGGCCTGGTGCGCGTCCTGCTCATCTCGCCCTTCTTCGTGATTCCCACGGTGAACGCGCTGCTGTGGAAGCATATGATGATGAACCCGATCTACGGCGTGCTGGCGCAGATATGGCACTTCTTCGGCGCGCAGCCGGTCGACTGGATGCAGGACTGGCCGCTGTTCTCGGTGATCGTGATGGTGGCGTGGCAGTGGCTGCCGTTCGCCACGCTCATCTTCGTTACCGCGCTGCAGTCGATGAACCGGGAGCAGCTGGAGGCCGCGCGGATGGATGGGGCGCGCTACCTGCAGCAGTTGCGCTATCTGTATGTTCCCCACCTCGGGCGCTCGATCGCGGTGGTGATCATGATCGAGACGATCTTCCTGCTGAGCGTGTTCGCGGAGATCTTCACCACTACCGGCGGTGGGCCGGGTGACGCAAGCACCAATCTCGCCTTTCTGATCTTCAAACAAGCGCTGCTCAACTTCGATGCCGGGGTGGCGTCGGCGGGGGCGCTGGTGGCGGTCGTCCTCGCCAACGTCGTGGCGGTATTCCTCATCCGCATGATCGGCAAGAACCTGGACTAGAACCCCTGGACTGGAAATCATGGCGCCCAAGCCACCCATTACTGCTGCATTGGTCGGTCGCACCGTCGTCGCCTGGGCGGTGACGCTGGTGCTCTTCTTTCCGCTGGGCTGGCTGGTGCTGACGGCTTTCAAGACCGAGATGCAGGCGATCTCGGTGCCGCCGCTCCTGTTCTTCACCCCCACGCTGGAGAACTTCGCGGAGGTGCAGGCACGCAGCGATTATCTGCTGTATGCGACGAACTCGGTGATCACGAGCGTGATCTCGACGCTGCTCGGGCTGGCCATCGCCTTTCCGGCCGCGTACTCGATGGCGTTCTTCCGCAGCAAGTGGACACGCGACCTGCTGATGTGGATGCTTTCCACGAAGATGATGCCGGCGGTGGGCGCGCTGGTGCCCATCTATGTGCTGGCGCAGACGGCGGGGCTGCTGGACACGCGCGTGGCGCTGATCATCGTGTTCATGCTCAGCAACCTGCCCATCATGGTGTGGATGCTGTACTCGAGCCTGCGCGACATCCCGCACGAGATCCTGGAGGCGGCCCGTATGGATGGGGCCACCTTGTGGCAGGAGTTCCGGCGCGTGTTGCTACCACTCGGCATGGGGGGGCTGTTCTCGACCGGTCTTCTGTGCCTCGTGCTGGCGTGGAACGAGGCGTTCTGGTCGCTCAACCTCACCTCGGCCAAGGCGGGCACTCTGGCGACGATGATCGCCTCGTACTCGAGTCCGGAGGGTCTGTTCTGGGCGAAGCTGTCGTGCGCGTCGTTCATGGCGATCGCGCCGATCGTCGTGTTCGGCTGGTTCAGTCAGCGCCAGCTGGTGCAGGGGCTGACGTTCGGAGCGGTGAAGTGACTCGGCGAGATACCCTTCTCCCTCCGGGAGAAGGGTTGGGATGAGGGAAATAGGTGCCCCTCACCCCTGCCCCTCTCCCGGGGGGAGAGGGTGAACTACAGCTGATCTGGGAGCAACGCGTATGGCTTTTCTAGAACTCAAAGGCGTAGAGAAGTACTTCGGCGAGCTGCGGGCCATCAAGGGCATCGACCTCACGATCGAGAAGGGCGAGTTCGTGGTGTTCGTGGGGCCGTCGGGCTGCGGCAAGTCGACCTTGCTGCGGATGATCGCGGGGCTGGAGACGGTCGACGTCGGTTCCGTCTGGCTGGACGGGCGCGACATCACGAGGCTCCCCTCGTCGAAGCGCGATCTCGCGATGGTGTTCCAGAGCTACGCGTTGTACCCGCACATGAGCGTGTACGACAACATGAGCTTCGCGCTCATGCTGGCGAAGACCGATCCGGCGGTGATCCGGGAGAAAGTCGAGCGCGCCGCCAAGATCCTCAACCTGACACCTTATCTCCAGCGCACACCGAAGGAGCTGTCCGGCGGGCAGCGCCAGCGCGTGGCCATCGGCCGCGCGATCGTGCGCTCGCCCAAGGTGTTCCTGTTCGACGAGCCGCTGTCCAACCTGGACGCCGCGCTGCGCGGGCAGACGCGGGTGGAGATCGCGAAGCTGCACCGCGAGCTCAACGGGACCACGATCTACGTGACGCACGACCAAGTGGAGGCGATGACGCTGGCGCACCGCGTGGTGGTGCTGCGCGACGGCCAGATCGAGCAGGTCGGCACTCCGCTGGAGCTCTACTACCGCCCGAACAACCAGTTCGTGGCGCAGTTCATCGGCACGCCGCAGATGAACATGGTTGCCGGACCGGATACGGCGCAGTTCGAAGGCAGCCTGAGCATGCCGGTGCCGAGCGGAGGCTACCTTGGCCTGCGCCCCGAGAGCCTGACCTTGAGCACGCCCGGGAGCGGCCAGGTGCAAGCGCGGGTGGAGCTGGTCGAGGCGCTGGGCGCCGAAACGCTCGTGTACCTCACCACGCCGCGTGGGACCCAGCTCGTGGCGCGCCAGAACAACGCGCGCGATCTGCCGCACGTCGGCGATTCAGTGGGGCTGCAGATCGACGCCGCGGCCGCCCACCTGTTCGACTCGCACGGACACGTGGTGGCCCCATCGGTGCGCTGACCCTTCCCTCCCATGTGGGGAGGGCGTGCCAGAGCGTGGAGCAGGGGCCCCGCCGTGCGGGGATGCGACCGTGCAGGCGCGCGGAGTCCGCGACACCTCGTGCCTGGCGCATCACGAATCGAAAGTCGCGGCCTGGGGTGCAAGTGCGCAATTCTCGATAAAGGAGTATCCATGTCGGCCCCGCTCGTGATGCTCCATCTGGGGCTCGGGTTTTTCCATCGCGCGCATCAGGCGTTGTATATCCACCGGCTGATCGAATCGGGAGACAACGGCTGGGTGCTGGCCGGAGGCAACACGCGGCCGGACATGATGGAGCTGATGGCCACCCTCGCGGCGCAAGGTGGTGCGTACACGTTGGAGACCGTCGCGCCCGGCGGAGAGCGGACCTACACCAGGATCACGGCGATCAAGACCGTCGTGCCCTACGAGCCGAGCCTGGCCGGCTTGATCGCCATCGGCGCCGACGCATCGACGCGCATCATCTCCTTCACCGTGACCGAGGCCGGCTACTATCTCGACGCCAAGAACCGTCTCGACTTGAGCTTTCCGGATCTGGCGGGCGATATCGCGGCGGCCAGGCAGGGCAAACCGGGCGGCACCATCTACGCGGCGCTGACGGCCATTTTGCGCGAGCGCATGCGCCGCTCCGGCGGCAAGGTCACGCTGCTCAACTGCGACAACCTGCGCCACAACGGCGAACGCTTCCGCGGCGGGTTGCTGCAGTTTATCGCTCTGTTGAACGACACGCGATTGCACGACTGGGTCGTGGCGAACACCAGCAGTCCGAATGCGATGGTGGACCGCATCACGCCGCGCCCGCCCCCCGATGTCGCCGAGCGCGTGAAGCGCGCGACCGGCTGGAACGATGCCGCGCCGGTGATGAGCGAAAGCTTCATTCAATGGGTGATCGAGGACGATTTCTGCAACGGCCGCCCGGCGTGGGAGCGCGTCGGCGTGGAGATGGTCGAGTCGGTGAATCCGTACGAGGAAGCGAAGATCCGCATCCTCAACGCGAGCCACACCGGCATCGCCTGGGCCGGCACGCTGGTGGGCTATCAGTTTATCCACGAAGGCACGCGCGACGCGGCGATTCGGCGGATCGCATGCGACTATGTGACCAACGACGCGATCCCGTGCCTGTCCACGCCGGAGCATCCGAGTCCCATCGACCTCGCCGCCTACCGCGACGTGGTGCTGGAGCGCTTCGAAAATCCGGCCATCCGGGATTCCAATCAGCGCGTGGCGATGGACGGGTACTCGAAGATCCCGGGCTTCATGGCCCCGACCGTGCGCCAGCGCCTGGCGCAGGGCGCGTCGATCGCCAGCGTAGCGATGCTTCCCGCGCTGTTCCTCGCCTTCCTGCAGCGCTGGCACCGCAATGAGATTCCGTACACCTATCACGATCAGGCCATGGATCACGGTGCAGCACATGCGATCTGCGAGGCGAGCGACCCGGTGGACGCGTTCTGCCGCGATAGCGTGCTGTGGGGCCCGCTGGCCGGCGATCCCCGTCTGGCTGCAGGGGTGGGAGCGGCGAGCGAGCGTGTCGCGGCCTTCGTCCGGGAGCACAAAAGATGACCGGACGCCTCGCGGACCGCCACGCCGTGCTCACCGGCGCCGCCGGCGGCATCGGTTTGGCGGTGACCACGGCCTACCTAGCGGAAGGCGCACGATGCACGGCGGCAGATGTCGCGAGGGAACCCTCACGCGAGCTCTCCGCGCTCATCGCGCAGCACAGGGATCGCCTGCACTACGTCGCCTGCGACGTATCCAAGACGGGCCAGATCGACGCTCTGGTTGGCGCTGCTCAGGCGCGCTTCGGGCCCATCGACATCCTGTTCAACAACGCGGCGATCTTCGACCTGGCGCCGTTGCTGGAAAGCGACGAGGCGATGTACGAACGCCTGTTTGCCGTGAACGTGCGTGGCATGTTCTTCGTCATGCAGAAGGTGCTTGCGCAGATGGTCGCGCAGCGCAGCAGCTCTCCGGCTGCGGGGACGGTCATCAACCTCGCCTCGCAAGCGGGCAGGCGCGGCGAGGCGCTGGTCTCGCACTATTGCGCCACCAAAGCGGCGGTCGTAAGCTACACGCAATCCGCTGCGCTGGCGATGGCGCCTCACGGCATCCGCGTGAATGCGATCGCGCCGGGCGTGATCGATACGCCGATGTGGCACCAGGTCGATGCGCTCTTCGCGCGCTACGAAGGCTTGCGCCCCGGGGAGAAGAAGGCAGCGGCAGGGAAAGCGGTGCCGCTCGGATACATGGGCCGCCCCGATCAGGTGGCCGGAGCGGCGGTCTTTCTCGCAAGCGACGAAGCCTCGTACATCACGGCTCAGACGTTGAACGTGGACGGCGGCAATGTGATGAGCTGACGATGGCCCTCACCCCAGCCCTCTCCCGCGAGGGGAGAGGGTGTCACGCTCGGAGGGCGTGTTGCGCGGTTGGCTCCCTCTCCCCTTGCGGGAGAGGGCTGGGGTGAGGGGGCGCGCGACTGAACAGAAGCGACAGGAGACCGGACATGCCCACTCAGCAGCGTTTCATGCCCAGGCGCCGGCAACCGGAGCTGGAGCTTGACGCCTCGCGCACGCCCTCGCTTGGCTACGAGGCGGCAGAGGACGTGGGCTTCATTCGCTGCCTCGACCACGGCTATCCCACGCCTCTGGCGCGCTGGCACTATCACGACGAGTACGAACTGCATCTCATCGTCGCGACCTCCGGCAAGGGATTCGTCGGCGACTGGATCGGACAGTTCCAGCCCGGGCATCTGGTGCTCACCGGGCCGCGGCTCCCCCACAACTGGATCTCGCTCGATGTGCCTGAAGGGGGCGTGCATTTGCGCGATCGCGTCATCCAGTTTCACCACGCGCCGATCGCGAAGGCCTGCGCCAGCGTACCGGAGCTCTCCGAGGTGCTGCCGTTACTGGAGCGGGCGCGCAACGGCATCGAGTTTTTCGGCCTTTCGGATCGCGCTCGGGTTTATATCGAAAGGATCAAGAGCAGCCGAGGGCTGGAGCGGTTCGCCGCGTTCTGCCAGTTCATGACCGATCTGTCCCGCTGCACGGACTACGAGTTGCTGTCGAGCGCCCGACTGCAGAGCTTCGACGACGACCTGTCGCTCGAGCGAATCAACAGCATCGTCAACCAGCTCACGGAGAGCATCGCGCAAGCCCCGTCGATGAGCGAGTTCGCCGCGCAGCTGGGGATGACCGAGAGCCGCTTCTCGCGCTTCTTCCGGCGGGCGACCGGCAACAACTTCATCGACTTCGTGAATCGTGTCCGGATCAGCCGCGCCTGTCTGCTGCTGATGGAATCGAACCGCTACATTACGCACATCTGCTACGACGTCGGTTTCAACAACGTGGCCAATTTCAACCGGCGCTTCCTGGAGATCAAGGGCATGACGCCCAGCGAGTTCCGCCGCCATGCGAGCAGCCGCTTTGGGCGCTGAGCCAGAGCGTTCGGGGAAGGGCCGATAGTCAAGCAGCGCCGCCTGGGTCAGGCGGTCGCCCGGCGCCGCAGGAAGAATTCGGCGCACAGGCTCCAGGTGTCGCCCTCATCCGCGGAGTCGCGCGAGATCCAGTGAAACGAATCGGCTGTGATCTCGGTGAAAAGCCATTGGCACCGAGCTCCCTGCGGATTCCGGTACTCCTGAACGATGTCCGCGCCGACCTTGCGTCCGATCATTCGATCGTAGACCCGCCTCACCGGATCGATCCAGGTGATGTGCCAGACATCGCTCTGCGGATCGTAGACCCGCAGCGTGGTGCCGTACATGCGATCCTGCTCGGAAGGTTCGCGCGCCTGGCGCGATGGGGCGATCCAGACGTCTTGAACGGCGCGCCCCCCGAGCACCCAGCCGAAGTGCACTTCGCTCGAGGATTCGCGGCGGGTGCCGGGGGCTTCGTGGACCACCACCTTTCCATCCCACGAGCCGACGAACTGTCCGTAAAGCAGCATTTTCTCGGCGCGATCGGCTGCCGGGCCGCCGGCGAGAAGAGCGTCGGGGAGAACGGGTGCCTCTAGTCGTACAGGGTTGCCCATGATGACCTCCTTGGAAAGGAGACCATCCTATCGAGGGGGCGCGGCCCAAACTTGGAAAATCCTGCGCTCCTTCTTGCCGCCGGAGGGCCGTGCAAAGTCTTACTGAGCCACGTTGATCTTGCCGCTCACGTCACCCCTTAGGCGCGGCCTCGCGAGAGTTGGAGGTCATTTCGGCGGGACGTGCTTCGCGTCCGCGCGCGCGTGCCTTGCCGCCCACTGGATGGCGTAATCGGCGATTTCCTCCCATCCCTGTCCGGCGATGAGCCAGTGCATCCGACCGGGGAACATCTTGTATTCAGTCACGGCGGGGGCGCGTTGATGCTTCCGGAACGTCGCCTCGACCATGGACATCGCGACAGTGCGATCCTGCTCACCGGCGATCAGAAGCACGGGTGCGCGTTCGTCGTTGCTGAAGTTGACGGCGCTGCCGATACCGAACGCGGCTTGGTAGTAGATTCGCCCAGGCGTCGGAATGACGTACTGCTCGTATGCGGCGCGCTGTTTCTCCGGCGACGCGAGGTGCATGAAGCTCCAGGCGAGCTGCGGGAGCGTCAGGGTGAGCGCGCGGCTCCAACCACTCCAAGCCGTGAAAACGGGAAGCGCTCCGTACAATACAGTCAGCGTGGGAAGAACTCCGCGTGGCGGCGCGGGATCGATCGCAACCCCGACGGCGCCGAGTCCTCGATCCAACAACATCTGAACGAAGAGGCCCCCGAACGAGTGGCCGATCAAGATGGGCGGCTCGGGCAGAGCGCGGATCAGCGTCTCGTGGTGGTCGACGATCTTCCCGATCGTGAGTTGGCCCAGATCGGGCAGCGGCGCGCGCCGCTGGTCTGCGATGGGACGGTCCTGGAAGGGCCACGCAGGGGTTAGGCAAGCGTAACCCTGAGCCTCGTAGCGTTTACGAAACAGGTCCCAGGACTCCGGCGCCAGCCAGGCTCCGTGGATCAATACGACGGTCTTGGGCATCGCTGCGTGTGCGCTCAGGAGGGATTCAGCAGGCGTCGCAGCCCGCGCTCAAAGCGCGTTGAAGGTCTCAAAGTGCGCGTGCCGGTGCTGGCATGGGCGGGGAAAAGCACACGCGCGCGGATCAGGCGGGCTGCTGTTGGATGGGTCCGTCGATCGTCACGGGCGCATCCGGGCGGCGGAAGCGCTCGATGGTGCCTTGGAGCTCCGGCTTGACGTGGTCTTCGTTGTAGCCGTTGAAGAGCGTCCCGAGCAGCCCGCGGCGCAGGTCGCTCGTGCCCATCACCCAGTCGGCGATCGGAAACGTCAGGTTGAGGTTGTACCCCATCATGATCCCGTAGTTGTGATGCGCCGTGTGGTGGCGCCGGATCGTGTTGACGAACGGCACGTGGCGGACGAACCAGTTGTCGCGCACGTGGCAGCAGTAGTGGAAGGTCTCGTAGATGAGGTACTGGCCCACGATGGTGACCATGAGGATGTAACCCGCGTTGGGGTTCACCAGCCAGGCGAGAGCGAACGCGAACGGCGTCCCCAGCGCCATGAAAGTGAACAGCGCACGCCACGGGAAGAAGATGATGCGCCATTCCCGCGTCGAGCTGACCGTCATCTCGTTGTCGGTGAAGTACTGGTGATGCTGGCGGGTGTGGCGGTCGTAGATTGCCCGCAGCGCCCACACGTCTACCAGGCGGTGCATGACGTACTTGTGGATCCACCACTCGAACAGGTTCGAGACGCAGAACACCGGGACCACGAGCAGCCACTCCCACGTCGCGCGCTCGAGGCGGGAGACGCACCACGCGATGGCTGCAATGCCGACGACGTACATCACCCCGACGTGCACCGGCCCGCTGTAGAGCCGGTGGATCTGGGCCCGGTACTGCTCCCGGAACTTGACCTGCCGCTCGGATGGGTTGTGACGCTCGACGAGCTCGGCCATGCAAACCTCCCCTCGTATGTTTCGCGGCCGCCGCCGCCCCGCGATATGTTATTCGACTGCTCCCAGGCTAACAACTCAAGGTCCCGCGCACTGCGAGGGCATCGCCAGCGGGAAATCAGCCGCGCTTCGCCACGGGCAGGTGATACAGCCGGCCGGTCGCTTCGAGGTCCTCCACGCTCCAGGGCGTGCCTACGCCGGCGATCATCCAGCGCAGGATCGCCCACAGGTCGCGGTCGACCACGGCGTCATCCAGCGGCTCCAGGGCATCGACGATCGCATTGATTTCGATACCCGAGGGGAACGGCTCGCCGCTGCGCCCGAGGAAGACGAATTCGTACAACCTTCCCGAGGGGGCGGTGACGTAGCCCGGGCGCGCGAGGCCGACCTTCGCGAGCTCGAAGGTGCGCTCGAAGAAGGTGTGGAACTCAGCCTGATGGCCGAGACGATCCTCCGCCAACACGAGCGCGTGCCGCTTGCCGGCGAGGTCCGGCGGCGCAACGACTGTGATGGCGTCGTTCACCGGTCGATCCTCATCGCGTTCCAAGCCCGGCGAGGAAGTCGATGATGCGGCTTGCGATCTCGGGCCCGGAATCCTCTTGCAGGAAATGCCGCCCGGTGACGAGGTGCGGGCC
>DATJVW010000162.1:0-11980 GCA_035501675.1 Burkholderiales bacterium | reverse complement strand
ATTGTGGTACGGGTTGTTCATGGCGTGTATCTCCAGCTCGCACCCGTTGCACGAGCCGGCGTCCACGTGGCGGACGGTGAGCGCGCCGGCGAACCAGCGCAGCACGCTATCTTCCAGACGCTCCCGCAGCAGGCGCAGAGTTTCGTCGGGCGCGGGCGTCGGCTCGCTCACGATGCCGGTCTGCGCGATCTTCTTCAGGATCTGGTACATGATCGAGGCGCGCTGGGAAGGTGATTCACAGATCGACGCCGCTGTAGCTCAGGTTGAAGGACTTATTGATCAGCGGAAAATCGGGAACGATGTTCCCGATCACCGCATGTTCCAGCAGGGGCCAGTTGTGCCACGACGGATCATGCGGGTGAACCCGGCGCAGCGACCCGCTGGGCCCGGCCTCCAGCGCCACCAGGACTTCGCCGCGCCAGCCTTCAACCCAACCCAGCCCGAAGCTCTCGTCGGTTGGGACTGGGAGATGAGGGAGGACCTCGCCACGCGGGAGCCGGTCCAGGATCACCCAGCACAGATCGAGCGACTCCATCACCTCTTCGAACCGGACCGTCACGCGCGCCGCCACGTCGCCATTGCGATGGGTCGCCATGCGCACGTCCAGGCTGTCGTAGGGCGTGGGGGGAAACTGCACACGCAGATCCCAGGACATGCCGCTCGCGCGCCCCGCCAGGCCGCAGAGGCCGAGCCGGTCGGCCAGCTCCGGCGCTACGCGGCCAGCGCCGATGAAGCGGTCCTGCAGCCCGGTGTGCTCGTCGAAGATGATCTTGAGGCGGCGTACCTCCGCGCGCAACGCGCCGATCTGAGCGCGCATGGCCTGCACGCCAGCGCTGTCGATGTCGCGCGCCACGCCGCCGGGAACGATGACGTCCATCAGGTACCGGTGCCCGAACAGCGCGTGGTTGAGCCGCAGCAGGTCCTCCTTGAGGCGTGAGAACTGCGCCAGCCCGAACGCCAGGCCGGCGTCGTTTGCGAGGAACCCCAAGTCACCGAGATGATTGGCGATGCGCTCCCGCTCCAGCAATAGCGCGCGCAACCACTGCACGCGTTCCGGCGGCGAGTGGAAGGCGGCACCCTCCGCCGCCATGCAGTAAGCCCAGGCGTACGCGACCGTCGAATCGCCGCTGACGCGGCCTGCCAGGCGCGCGCCGTCCAGGATGTTCATCGCCTCGAAGCGCTTTTCGATGCCCTTGTGCTTGTATCCGAGACGCTCCTCCAGGCGCAACACGCGCTCGCCCACGATGGAGAAGCGGAAGTGACCGGGCTCGATGATGCCCGCGTGCACTGGGCCCACCGGGATTTCGTGCACCCCCTCCCCGCTCACTTGCACGAACGGATAGTGATCGGCTCCGTCGGGACCGGTCGCCGTCGCAGCGGTGCCCTTGCGCAGAGGGAACTCATGCGCGGGCCAGGCTGCGTGGCGCAGCCACTGCCGGTTATCTTCGCTGCCGCTCGCGCGCACGCCCAGCAGATCGAACGCGGCACGCTGCATGCGGTTGGCGGCCGGAAAGATGTCCGAGACATCCGGGAACTCGGGCCGCTCGGCGGGAACGAGCAGACTCAACCACACGAGGCCGGAGCGCACGGTAAGCGCCATGTGGATCTCGAAGCCCCGATCCAGGCCGCCGAGCTCCGCGCCCCACAGCGCGACCAAGCGTCCGCCCTTGCCGCGCACTTGCTGCGCCAGCGCTCGCCACTGCCCGGCATGCACGCTGCCGCGCCACACCGGCATGGCGCCGGGGACCGGGTTCATTTCGACGGGGAAGTCCTCGATTCTCATGTCGCGCTCGAGTCACACCGTTGTCGTCGGCAGGCGCCGCGGGATTGCGATCCCGCATCGGTCACGCAGCGGGTCGCGCGTGCAGCGCCCGCAAAGAGCCCACCGGAATTCGCGCAATGGGTCTGCATACTCAACCGATCATCCTCGCCGCCGCGCGATACCACTGCGCCAGGTAAGGCGGAATGTAGAGCCCGAGCAGCAGCACGACCGACAGGTGCACGAACACCGGCAGGAGCGCCGGCGGGTGCGGCAGGCGCTGTGCCGTGGTCTCGCCGAACACCATCGCTTGCACTTTGCTGAAGATCGCGGCGAAGGCGACGCCCAGGGCCGCCAGCAGCACTGGCGTGGCCCACGGCTGCTGCTGCATGGCGGTGGTGAGGATCAGGAATTCGCTGGCGAACACGCCGAACGGCGGGATGCCGAGGATGGCGATACTGCCCAGCATCAGGCCCCACCCCACCGCCGGGCTGGTCTGGATCAGCCCGCGAATGTGGTCTATCAGTTGCGTGCCGGTCTTTTGCGCCGCATGCCCCACCGCGAAGAAGATCGCCGACTTGGTCAACGAATGCGCCGTCATATGCAGCAGGCCGGCGAAAGAGGCGACCGGCCCGCCCATGCCGAAGGCGAACGTGATGATGCCCATGTGCTCGATGGACGAATAGGCGAATAGCCGCTTCACATCCTTCTGGCGCGACAGGAAAAAGGCAGCCACCACCACCGACAACAGGCCGAAGCCCATCATGAGATTGCCCGCAAGATGCGAACCGAGCGCGCCGTCCACCAGCATCTTGTTGCGCACCACCGCATACAGCGCCACGTTCAAGAGCAACCCGGACAACACCGCCGAAATCGGCGTCGGACCTTCGGCGTGAGCGTCCGGCAGCCAGTTGTGCAGTGGTACCAGACCCACCTTCGTTCCGTAGCCGACCAGCAGGAACACAAAGGCGATGGAAAGCACGTTGGGCTCGAGCTGGTCCTGCACGGCATGCAGATGAGTCCACAGCAGGGCCGTGCCGCCCGCGCCCAGCACCTTCTCCGCCGCCAGGTACAGCAGGATGGTGCCGAACAGCGCTTGCGCGATGCCTACGCCGCACAAGATGAAGTACTTCCACGCCGCCTCGATACCGGCGGGAGTCCGATACAGGCTCACCAGCAGCACGGTGGCCAGGGTGGCCGCTTCCATCGCCACCCACAGGATGCCTACATTGTTGGTGAGCAACGCCAGCAGCATGGTGAAGGTGAACGTCTGGTACATGCTGTGATACAGCCGCAACCGGGCCGCCGACAACTTGCCGCGCTCCTGCTCTACGCGCATGTAAACGCGGCTGAACAGCGCGGTGGTGAAGCCGACGAAGGCGGTGAGAGCCACCAGAAAGACATTGAAGGCGTCGACGAAGAACAGCTCGCGCCATGCGCTCATCGGCCCCAGTGAGACGATGCGAGCCGTCAGTGCCGCCGAGGCGAGCAGGGTCAGCAGGCTCATCGAGGCGTTCAGGTCCGCCGCCCATGGGCGGTCGCCCCACAGCGCCAGCAGCAGCGCTGCGGCAAGCGGCAATCCCAGCACCAGCGCGATCTCCATCACATCTTCTCCTTGAGCTTCTCGAGATGGTGGATATCGAGGCTGTCGAAGGTCTCGCGGATCTGGAAGAAGAAGATGCCGAAGATGAAGGTGCCCACCAATACGTCCAACGCGATGCCCAGCTCCACCACCATGGGCATGCCGTAGGTGGCGCTGGTGGCGGCGAAGAACAGGCCGTTCTCCATGGCCAGAAAACCGATCACTTGCGGCACGGCCTTGCGCCGCGTGATCATCATCAGAAACGAGAGCAGCACGCTGGCCATGGCGATGCCCAGGGAGCTGCGGGTGATGGTTCCGGCCAGTTGCGAGATGGGCAAGGCCAGGTTGAAGGCGACGATGACGACCACGATCCCCACCAGCATGGTGGTCGGAATGTTGATCAGCGTCTCGACGTCCCACCGGATGTTCAGCCGATCGATCAACCGGTGCAGCAGCCAGGGCAGCGCCATCACCTTGAGGCCGAGCGTGAGCGCCGCCGAGAAGTACAGGTGCGGCTGCCGGGTCGCCAGCGCCACCACAGCGGTGTTCACCGACAGCACCAGTCCCTGCAGCGCGAAGAGATAGATCAACCGCAGGATGCGCCGCTGCGACACCATGGCGAAGGCGATGAGCAGCAGCAGGCACGCCATGAGGTTGATGAGCTGATGGGTCATGGGCAGCGTCATCCGGCGCTCCCCAGCAGCAGGCGCGTCAGCATCCCCAGCACCGCGAGCAGGAACGCCATGCCGAGGAATTCGGGCACGCGGAAGATGCGCATCTTGGCCGACACCGTCTCCAGCCCCGCCAAGGCGGCGCCGCTCAACAGCAGCTTGCTCAGCAGGGCCGCGACCGCCAGCGGCATCATGGTCCACTGTCCGGCCGCCGCGATACCCCAGGGCAGAAACAGCGCGATCCCGATGCCGATGTAGGTCATCAGCTTGAGCGCGTGCGCCCACTCGAGCAAGGCAAGATGCCGGGCCGAATACTCGAGGATCAGCGCTTCGTGAATCATCGTCAGCTCCAGGTGCGTGGAGGGGTTGTCCACGGGAATGCGCGCGTTCTCGGCCAGCAGCAGCATGACGAAGGCCACCGCGGCGAAGGCCAGGCTCGGGTAGAGCGTGAGCTCGCGATGCGCGAGCGCTTCCACGATGGTGGTAAGCGCGGTGGACTGGCTGATCAGCGCGGGCGTGAAGAACACCATCAACAGGGCCGGCTCCGCGAGGCTCGCCACCAGCATCTCGCGCCGAGCGCCGAGCGACCCGAAGGCGGTGCCGATATCCATGGCCGCCAGCGCCATGAAGACGCGCGCCAGCGCCAACAGGCCCACCAAGGCGATGACGTCCGCCGCCGGCGAGAACGGGAGGTCGGTGGCCAGGAGCGGGACGATGCTCACTGCCAGCACCATGCAGCCGAACACCGCGTAGGGTGCAAAGCGGAACAGCCACGACGCGTTGTGCGCCAGGACCGCGTCCTTGCGAAACAGCTTGAGGATCACGCGGTAAGGCTGCAGCACGCCCGGGGCCGACTTGTTCTGCAGCCAAGCCCGACACTGATTGACCCAGCCCAGCATGAGCGGCGCCAGCAACACGGCCAACAGCGTTTGCAATAGCTGAGAAGCGAAATAGCCCGGGTTCATCTGCCTGCAGCGGGGGTCATTGGATCAGCAGCAGCAGCACCAGCAGCGTCGCGAAGCTGTAGATCAAGTACAAGTGAATGCGGCCGTGATGGAGGAAGCCCACCAGCGAGGAAAGCCACTCTGCCGCCCGCATCACCGGCACGTACACCCAGGACCACAGGCGATCGTCGATCCTCGACGAATATGACGGGCGCGCGTCGAAGGGACTCGGCTGGGCGCGCTCGATCTTGAAGAACGGCTCGAAGATCTGCTTGATGGGCTGACCGAAGCCCTCCGCCGAATCCTGCATGCGGGCATCCAGGCGCCCGAACCCGCAATCCCACGGCGCGGAGCGGCGCACGCGCCCGTGGTAGAAGCGCCGCACCAGCAGATAGCTGGCGAGAACGCTCACAACGATTCCGAGCAGGAACAGCGGCGCGCTGTAGCTGGCCCGTTCCGGCTCGATGGCGGTCAGGAACAGCCAGCTCGATTCCTGCATGCTGTCTTGCAGCGTGGCACCCACCAGGACGCGTGTGATTGGATCCACGGCGCCCACAACGAACACAGGCAGCAGGCCCAACAACACGCACCAGGTCGCCAGCCAAAGCAGGCCGGCACGCTCCCAGGGGCCGGCATCGTGCGCCTGCGCGTTCTCCTCCTCGCGCGGCAGGCCGAGGAACACGACGCCGTAGAACTTGACCATCACGTAACCGGCCACCGCGACGGCCAGCGCCAGCGCAGCGGTCGCGACGGGCACCAGCATGCTGAGGTAGGAGTTGGGCAGACTGGGCGAAAGCAGGAAGGCCTGAAACAGCATCCACTCCGAGGCGAAACCGTTGAGCGGCGGCAACCCGGCGATGGCCAGCGCACCGATCAACCCCGTCGCCGCCACCCAGGGCATGTGGCGAATCAGGCCTCCCAGCTTGCCCAAGCTGCGATGGCTCGTGGCATGCATGACCGAGCCGGTCACCAGGAACAGGAGGCTCTTGAACAGCGCATGATTGAGGCAGTGGTACAGCGTAGCGGCCAAAGCCAGCGCAGCCAGTATGCTCATGTCGTAGCTGCGGAACAGAAGCGTCAACCCGAAGCCGGCCAGGATGATGCCGATGTTCTCGATGGAGGAGTAGGCGAGCAGACGCTTCATGTCGGTCTGCACGGCGGCAAACATCACGCCGACGAGCGCGGTCAGCAGTCCCAAGGACAGCGCGGCCACGCCCCACCACCAGATTCGCACGTGCAGCAGGTCGAAAGTCACCCGCAGCAGGCCGTAGACGGCCGTTTTCAGCATCACGCCGCTCAGCAAACCCGACACCGGGGACGGTGCAGCGGGATGCGCCTCGGGCAGCCAGACGTGCACCGGCAGAAAGCCGGCCTTGGCACCGAAACCAAACAGCGCCAGCAGAAAAGCAACAGACGCCCAGGACGGCGGCGACAATGTATTGGCGCGCATGGCGTCGAAAGCGTAGTTCCACTGACCGAGCTGCAAGGTTCCGAAGCACAGGAGGATCGCGATGGCGCCGACGTGCGCGACGATGAGATACAGCAAGCCGGCACTGCGGATCTGCTGGATCTGGTGATCGGTGGTGACCAGAAAGTAGGACGCCAGCGCCATCGTTTCCCACGCGACCATGAACAGGTAGGCATCGTCGGCCAGCAGCACCAGCGCCATGCTGGCGAGAAACACGTGGTATTGGAGACAAATCAGCCGGATTTCGCCACCGCCGCCCTTGTCGAAGTAGCCTGCGCAATACAGGGAGACGCCCGCGCTCACCGCGCCCAGCAGGACCAGGAAGAACGCCGACAGAGCATCCAGCCGCACGTGAAACGGCAGGTCGGGCAGGCCCAGCGGCAAAACCAGCGAGAAGGGCGCCCCGTTGAGCGCGGGCCAAGCGGCGGCGGCGAGCACCAACCCCCCGAGCGCGCCGAGCGGGAAGAAGATGCGGGCGTGCGCATTCCGGCTGGCCTTGGAGGAGAGCCCGCTCAGGCCGACCGCGATCCAGTAGAGCGGTACGGCAAGGACTGCATCGAACGAAAACAAACCTGGCGCGCCTGTCTGCACGTCGTGTGGGTCGGCCCGGAACCGCGCTCGCGCTCACGCACTCATGGGAGCCCCGTAGCCAACGCGGTCTCCCGAGCGCTGGTGAGCGGCATCATACCCGAGCGGAGCGCCTCTACACGCGCAGATACTCCTGCCTGCCACCGAGCCAGCGTTGCAGATGCGCTTCGGCGCGTTCGGGCCACTTGCGCAGCATCCGGTCCGCAACGTCGCGTGCCGCCTCGAGCAGGTCGAGATCGCGCTCCGGGTCGGAGAAGCGCAGCATGGGCAACCCGCTCTGGCGCGCACCGAGCAACTCGCCGGGACCGCGCATGCGCAGATCGTGGCGCGCCACTTCGAATCCGTCCGCGGTGTTGTAGATGATGCGCAACCGCTCGCGGGCGGTGCCCGACAGTAAACTCTGGTACAAGAGGATGCATACGCTGCTGTCGGCTCCCCGCCCCACCCGGCCCCGCAGTTGATGCAGCTGAGCCAGGCCCATGCGCTCCGCGTTCTCAATGACCATGAGCGAGGCGTTGGGGACATCGACACCGACTTCGATGACGGTGGTGGCCACCAACAGCTGCAGCGCGCCCGACTGGAACGCCTCCATCACAGCCGCTTTCTCCGCCCCGGCGAGGCGCCCGTGCACGAGTCCCACGGCCAGCTCAGGGAAAGTTCGCCGGATCCGCTCGAAGGTGTCGAGCGCGGTCTGCAGCTGTAGCGCCTCGGATTGCTTGCCGCTCGCGCTGCGCCGCCCAACCCGAGCCGACCCGGCATCGGCCCCCGCGGACAGTTCGCTGTCCTCTATCAAAGGACACACCCAGTAGGCCTGCCTGCCCTGTAAGCACGCATCGCGCACCCGCGCAATCACCTCGTCACGGCGCGCCTCCGACACCAACTTCGTGACCACCGGCGTGCGTCCGGGCGGAAGCTCGTCGATGACCGACACGTCGAGGTCGGCATAGAAACTCATGGCGAGCGTGCGCGGGATGGGTGTGGCGCTCATCATCAGCTGATGCGGCTGCTCTGCGTCAAGCGCACCCTTCAGGCGCAGTGCGAGGCGCTGCAGCACCCCGAAGCGATGCTGCTCGTCGACGATAGCCAGGCCCAACCGCTGGAACCGCACCTGCTCCTGGAACAGGGCATGCGTGCCCACAACCACCTTCGCATCACCGCCTACCATGCCCTCGAGCTGCGCGCGCTTCTGCTTGCGCCCGAGGTTGCCGGCGAGCCGGGCGACCCCCACGCCGAGCGGCGCCAGCCACTGCGAGAACTTCAGATAATGCTGCTCGGCCAGGATCTCCGTCGGCGCCATGACCGCCACCTGATAGCCGCTCTCCACCGCCTGCAGCGCCGCCAGCGCGGCGACCACGGTCTTGCCGCTGCCTACGTCGCCCTGCAGCAGCCGCTGCATAGGATGCGCCCGGGACAGGTCAGAGCGGATCTCGCCTAGCACCCTCTGCTGGGCCCGGGTAAGCCTGAACGGTAGCGCCGCCAGGAGCCTCGCGGATAACTGAGCGTGCCGCGCGAGGCGCGGCGCGGGGACGGTCTGGCGCTTGCGGTAGTGCATGCGCATGGACAATTGCTGGGCCAGCAACTCGTCGAACTTTACCCGGCGCCACGCGGGATGCGTGCGCTGTTCCAGGGCTTCGAGCCGAGCGTCGGGAGGCGGATTGTGCAGGTAGGCGATGCTCTGCTTGACCGATGGCAGCTTGAGCGGCGCGATGAGTTCCGCAGGCAGCGTGTCGGTCAGATCGGCGGCGTCGAGCGCACGCTCCACCAGCCTGCGCAAGACCGCTTGCGACAGCCCCGCGGTCGTCGGATACACCGGCGTAAGCGACTGCGGCAGCGGTTCATCCGAGCGCAGCACGCGGAAGCGCGGATGAACCATTTCGAGGCCGAAGAAGCCGGTTCGCAGCTCGCCCAGCAGGCGCAGCCGGGAACCCGGGGCAAGCTGCTTCTGGTAGCTGGGATAGAAGTTGAAGAAACGCACGTAGAGGAGATCTTCGCCATCGCGGATGCGGCACACGAGCATGCGCTTGGGCCGGTATTGGATGACCGTGTCTTCGACCTGACCCTCGATTTGAGCCGTCTCGCCGGCCACGGCGTCGCTCAGACGCACCACTTTGGTTTCGTCCTCGTAGCGCAACGGCAGATGCAGGACCAGATCCAGCTCGCACTTTAACCCGAGCCTCCCCAGCTTCTGGCGCACGGCCGCCGAGACACCGGCCACCCCAGACACCGCGGCCACATCAGGCGCGACTTTCACCGACAACGAGTGTCGCCTCGATCTCCACCAGAGCGCCGCGCGGCAGCGAGGCTACGCCGACCACGGCGCGCGCGGGGTACGGCTGCGTGAAATACTGCGCCATGACCTGGTTTACGCGCGCGAAGTTTCCCATGTCGGTGAGAAACACCGTCACCTTTACTGCATCGTCTAGCGCGGCGCCCGCTGCCAGCGCCACCGCCAGAAGATTGCGGAACACCTGGTCGATCTGTGCATCGATGCCCTCGGCCAGCGTCATGGTCGCGGGCTGAAGGCCGATCTGCCCGGACAAGTAGATCGTGTTCCCGGCGCGGATCGCCTGGGAATAGCTACCGATCGCTTGCGGGGCGTCGTTGGTCTGGATAGGTTGCCTGGGCATGGCAAGCTCGTCACGCTGAGCAAAGGCGCGCGTGCGCCGCAGAGCCGCTTGAAGCGCTCGCGTATGGTATGCGCAAACACCCGGGCCCGCCACTGCTCCGGTGCGCCGCTGGGCCCGTGGTAAGATGCGGCGCCGCCTCCGTCAACAGACCAGTGGAACCCGATCGAGCTCCCGCGACGGCAAGCGCCGTTACCGACACGGTCAACGGTGACCACGCCGAACAGGGCGCCCGGAAGGGAGTGCTGGGGCTGGCCATCGGCGCGGTCGGCGTCGTCTACGGCGATATCGGCACCAGCCCGCTGTATGCATTCAAGGAAGCGTTCAGCGGCGCCCATCACGTAGCGCTGAACCACGACAACGTCCTCGGAATTCTGTCCTTGATCTTCTGGGCGTTGTTTCTCATCGTGACGGTGAAGTACGTCACCTTCATCATGCGAGCGGATAACCGCGGCGAGGGTGGCATCATGGCGCTGCTCGCGCTGGTCCGCCGCACCGTGCCGCTGCACAGCCGCACCGCTTGGGCTCTGATGGCACTCGGCATGTTCGGCGCCGCGCTGTTCTACGGCGACGGCATGATCACACCGGCCATCTCAGTGCTGTCGGCGGTGGAAGGCCTGGAGGTGGCCACGCCGCTGTTCCGGCCCTACATCATCCCGATCACGATCGTCGTGCTCACCGGGCTGTTCCTGTTCCAGCAGCTGGGCACGGGCCACGTGGGGACTTTCTTTGGCCCGGTGATGGTGGTGTGGTTCGTGGTCCTCGCGCTGCTGGGAACGATCAATATCGCGCACCAGCCCAGCGTGCTCACGGCGCTCAACCCGCTCTACGCGGTGCGGTTCTTCCAAAACGACGGGTGGATCGGTTTCCTCACCCTGGGCGCCGTATTTCTCGCCGTCACGGGGGCCGAAGCCCTGTACGCAGACATGGGGCACTTCGGCAAGCGGCCGATTCGGATCGCTTGGCTATACCTGGTCTTCCCGTCGCTCGTGCTCAACTATCTGGGACAGGGAGCGCTGGTGCTCAACCAACCCTCGGCCATCCAGAACCCTTTCTTTCACCTCGCATCGGACTGGGCGCTGTACCCGATGGTCGCAGTGGCCACCATCGCTACCGTGATCGCCTCCCAGGCGGTCATTTCAGGGGCGTATTCGTTGACGCGACAGGCGATACAGCTCGGCTATTGTCCGCGCTTGATGATCGAGCACACCTCGGAAAGGGAGATCGGGCAGGTGTATCTGCCCTGGATCAACTGGGGCCTGTATTTCGCCGTAGTGGGGCTGGTGCTGGGCTTCGGCTCCTCGAGCAACCTGGCTGCCGCTTACGGCATTGCGGTCACGGGAACCATGATCGTCACCACGGTGCTCGCGTACTTCGTCGCACGGCGCAGCTGGGGTTGGAGCGCGATCTGGGCGACGCTCGTCATCGCCGGCTTCCTGTTGGTGGATCTCTCGTTCTTCGCCGCCAACGCCGTGAAGGTGCTCGAGGGCGGCTGGTTCCCGCTGGTGGTCGCGGTCATCGTCTACACGCTGCTGTCCACCTGGAAACGCGGCAGGGAAGTGTTATTTGAGCGCCTGCGGCCAGGCGCCATCGCGCTGGAACCGTTCATCCACAGCATCACCGAGCACCCGCCCTTGCGCGTACCGGGGACTGCCGTGTTCCTCACCGCCACGCGCGAGGGCGTGCCACACGCCCTGCTGCACAACCTGAACCACAACAAGGTACTGCACGAGCGCGTCGTGCTGCTCACCGTGCGCGCGGAGGACATCCCCCACGTTCCCGACGCCCAGCGCGTCGATGTCGATCCACTGGGGCACGAGTTCTACCGGGTTACGGTGCACTACGGCTTCAAGGACGAGCCCGATCTGCCGCAGGCGTTGCAGCTGACCCGGTGCAAGGGTCTGGACTTCAACTTGATGGAAACCTCATTCTTCCTGAGCCGCCAGACCTTGGTCCCCACCCAAGCACCGGGAATGGCGCTGTGGCGCGAGAAATTGTTCGCCGCGATGTCGCGCAATGCCGCCAGCGCCACCGCCTTTTTCAAGATCCCCACCAACCGCGTGGTGGAGCTCGGGACCCGCATTGAACTCTAGGAATGCTCCAGGGGTGATGGGGCTGCGTGAGCGTCGCGAGCGGCGACGCTGAGCGACGCGGCTCAGCCCGTCCGACAGAAGAAGACCGACTCGGTCAGTAGTCGTCGCGGTCCTCGTCAGCGCCGCGGCGCTCCTCGAGCTCCTCTTCGTAGTCGTCGTCGTAGGTCTCGAGATCCTCGGTGGCCCATTCGCGCTCCTCGATCACATCGTTGGCGATCTCGTGCACGCGGGATTCCACATCGGATTTGGCT